>NZ_JBAVFV010000032.1:0-38893 GCF_049684335.1 Trichococcus sp. | reverse complement strand
GTCTTCGGCCTTACGTTTTGAAGTCTCTTAAATCAAAAAATTATTTTGCTAATTTTTTAGTTAAACGAGAAATGTCGCGAGACGCTTTGTTTTGATGAATTAAGTTTTTAGAAGCTGCTGAATCGATAGATTTAACTGCTGCCTTTAATAATTCTTCGCTATTTTCAGCGCTTTCTGCTACTGCAGCTTCAAATTTTTTGATAGCTGAACGCATAGCACTCTTTTGAGCGTTGTTTTTTAGGTTAGCTTTTTCGCTAGTGCGAACGCGTTTGATTGCTGAATCGATATTTGGCATTGGGTTCACCCCTCTTTCCTTATTTCTATAACTATTAGGCTGTTTTGCCAACATGCCATATTATACATAATTTTGGAGGGTTGTGCAATAAAAAATGAAAGAGATTCCTTTTTAATCCCAGCGAGCTGGAATTTTGAGATACATATTTTGAAATTTTTGGGTCAAAATCGGGCCAGGCGATGCCGAAAGCTCCAAAGTGTACGAAAGTATGTTTGGGTGGTAGAATAATGTCAACAGTAAGTGAAGAGGTGAATCATCCATATGAAAGATCATTTTGAATTAGTTTCCCCCTACCAGCCAAGCGGTGATCAGCCGGAAGCCATCAAAGAGCTCGTCGACGGGTTGAATCTGGGCAGACGGGCGCAAACATTGTTGGGCGCGACTGGGACCGGTAAGACTTTTACGGTAGCGAACGTCATCCAGGAAGTAAACAAGCCGACGCTTGTCATCGCACACAACAAAACGTTGGCAGGGCAATTGTACGGCGAATTGAAGGAGTTTTTTCCGAATAACGCCGTCGAATATTTTGTGAGTTACTATGACTATTACCAACCCGAAGCATATGTCCCCTCAAGTGATACTTATATAGAAAAAGAATCCAGCGTAAATGATGAAATAGATAAACTGCGGCATTCCGCCACCAGTTCCTTGCTGGAAAGACGGGACGTCATTGTTGTGGCTTCCGTATCCTGCATCTATGGTCTAGTGAATCCACTGGACTATAAAGAGCATACCTTATCGTTGAGGCAAGGGATGGAGATGGAACGGAATGAACTGTTGCGCCGGTTGGTGGAAATGCAGTTTGAACGCAATGATATCGATTTTCGGCGCGGATCGTTCCGCGTGCGTGGGGATGTGGTCGAAATTTTTCTGGCATCCCGCGACAACGAGGCTATCCGTGTCGAGTTTTTTGGGGATGAGATTGATAGGATCAGGGAAGTCGATGTGCTGACTGGAGAAATAAAGAACGATGTCGAGCATTTCCCCATTTTCCCGGCCACTCACTTCGTGGCAAATGAAGAAAAGACCTTACATGCAGTCGACATGATTCGGGCAGAATTGAAGGATCGTCTAAAAGTGCTGCGTGAAGAAAACAAACTGCTGGAAGCCCAACGCTTGGAACAGCGCACCAACTACGACATGGAAATGTTGATGGAAATGGGATACTGCAACGGAATCGAAAACTATTCCAGACATATGGATGGGCGCGCTCCTGGTGAGCCTCCATACACGTTGCTCGACTTTTTTCCTGATGATTATTTGACAGTCATCGACGAGTCGCACATCACGATGTCGCAAATCCGCGGTATGTACAATGGTGACCGCTCGCGGAAAGAACAGCTGGTGGCATACGGCTTCCGTCTGCCGAGCACCTTGGATAATCGCCCGTTGATGTTGAAGGAATTCGAGGAACGAGTCAACCAGATTCTCTATATTTCAGCGACACCGGGCCCTTACGAATATGAACAAAGCCCTTATGTGGCCCAACAGATCATCCGTCCAACGGGCTTGTTGGATCCGATTGTGGAAGTGCGTCCGATCAAAGGTCAGATCGATGATCTGATCAGTGAAATCAATTTGCGCGTCGAACGAAATGAACGGGTATTCATCACTACTTTGACGAAGAAGATGTCGGAAGACTTGACCGATTATCTGAAGGAAGTCGGCATCAAAGTGAATTATCTGCACAGCGAAATCAAAACGATGGAGCGTGCAGAAATCATCCGCAATCTTCGTTTGGGAGAATTTGATGTATTGATCGGCATCAACCTATTACGGGAAGGATTGGATGTTCCCGAGGTTTCTCTTGTCGCCATCTTGGATGCCGACAAAGAAGGCTTCCTGCGGAGTGAACGCTCGCTTGTCCAGACGATCGGAAGAGCAGCCCGCAATGAGAACGGGAAAGTCATCATGTATGCGGACCGCATAACGGATTCCATGGAGCGAGCCATATTTGAAACGAACAGGCGCCGCGCGACACAAGAAGCCTACAACATTAAGCATGGTATCACACCGAAAACAATCATCAAAGAAGTTCGTGACCGCATCAGCATCTCGCATACACCTGAAGATGCTGATGGGGACGTCAGCATTTTGAGCATCTATAAGGCGATGACGATGGAACAACGCCGCGAAGCGCTCGACCAACTGGATAGGGAAATGCGGGAAGCCGCCAAAGCCCTCAATTTTGAAAAAGCGGCAGAAATCCGTGACATGGTATTGGAGCTGAAAGCCGAATACAAAGGTTTATAAAAAAGTGATTTTCACTTGCAATCGGTAAGGAATTACGTTAAACTGTTCCATGTATTATATATACGACCTTCAACTTGGTTAAGCGAATCACCAACGTTTTACTCAGTTAAAGGTAACTTTATGAAAGAGGTGAAAAAAATGGCAATTTCAAAAGAACTTAAAAATGAAATCATCAAAGAATACGCTATTCACGAAGGAGATACTGGATCCCCTGAAGTGCAAATCGCAGTTCTTACGTATGAAATCAACCACTTGAACGAGCACGCACGCGTTCACAAAAAAGACCACCATTCTTACCGTGGTTTAATGAAAAAAGTTGGACACCGTCGTAATTTGTTGGCTTACTTGCGTAACAAAGACGTTCCCCGCTACCGTGAACTAATCCAAAAATTAGGCTTACGTCGTTAATTTCGTGGCTAAGATATATGAAGCGAGATTCCACTGTGAATCTCGCTTATTTTTTGGGATTTTTTGGACAATGAGTGCAAAAATGCTGAGCAATCAGCTATAATGGAATGAGGCTCCCGCTCTACAGACCGCTACTATACAAATGTGAGCTTATCAGCATCAGTAGGTTGACATTTGTTTAGTAGTTGGTAGATGGGAAGCATCGCAAAAGGAGAATGATAACATGTCAGAAAAAAAAGTGTTCCAAATGGACTGGGCAGGTCGTTTGCTGCAAGTCGAAATCGGCCAATTGGCTAAGCAAGCCAATGGTGCGGTATTGGTGAGATACGGAGACACTGTCGTATTGACGGCTGCTGTAGGTTCAAGAGAACCAAAAGATACCGATTTCTTCCCATTGACTGTGAACTATGAAGAAAAAATGTATTCAGTCGGTAAAATACCTGGAGGATTCATTAAGCGTGAAGGCCGCCCAAGTGAAAACGCAACGTTGACGGCGCGTTTGATCGACCGTCCGATCCGCCCGATGTTCCCTGAAGGATTCCGTAACGAAGTGCAGATCACAAACGTTGTCATGTCCGTTGAACAGGATTGCGCGCCTGAAATGGCTGCTATGTTCGGTTCCTCGTTGGCGTTGGCGATTTCCGACATTCCGTTCTACGGACCGATCGCTGGAGTCAATGTAGGCCGCGTGGATGGCGAATATGTATTGAATCCTACCGCTCCACAGAATGAAGCATCCGATATCGAATTGACCGTTGCTGGTTCAAGAATTGCCATCAACATGGTTGAGAGCAGTGCTGCAATGGTTAATGAAGAAGATATGCTTGGGGCATTGATGTTCGGCCACAAAGCAATCCAAGAATTATGCGATTTCCAAGATAAAATTGTAGCTGAAGTCGGCAAGGAAAAAATGGCAGTCAAACTTTTGTCTTTGAATCCTGAACTTGTAGCCGAAGTTACCGCTGCTTATGGCGAAAAAATGACGGCAGCCATCATGACAGAAGAGAAATTGGCTCGTGAAGCCGCTATTGAAGATGTGAAAGCTGAAGCAATCGTGTTCTTCAACGAAAAGTATCTGGATGACGCCAACTTTGCAAAAATCTCCAAAGAAGTCCGCCAAATCGTGGAAGACATGGAAAAAGACGAAGTACGCCGTTTGATCACAGTCGATAAAATCCGTCCTGATGGCCGTAAAATCGACGAGATCCGTCCGTTGGCTTCAGAAGTCGGTTTATTGCCGCGCGTACACGGTTCCGGTTTGTTCACGCGTGGACAGACGCAAGCGTTGTCCACTTGTACATTGGCTCCGCTGGGCGAACATCAGATCATCGATGGCCTGGGTCTGGTAGACAGCAAACGATTCATCCACCATTACAACTTCCCACAATTCTCGGTCGGCAGCACCGGCAGAGCAGGAAGCCCTGGACGCCGCGAAATCGGCCATGGTGCTTTGGGTGAACGCGCATTGAAACAAGTCATCCCGACTGAAGCCGAGTTCCCATACACAATCCGTTTGGTTTCGGAAGTATTGGAATCCAATGGGTCCTCTTCACAAGCAAGCATCTGCGCCAGCACGCTGGCAATGATGGATGCCGGTGTACCGATCAAAGCACCGGTAGCGGGTATCGCGATGGGCTTAGTGATGGAAGGCGAAAACTACACAGTCTTGACGGACATCCAAGGACTTGAAGACCACCTGGGCGACATGGACTTCAAAGTTGCCGGAACAAGCGAAGGCATCACTGCGCTGCAGATGGACATCAAAATCCAAGGAATCACCGAACAAATCCTGACTGAAGCGTTGATGCAAGCGAAAAAAGCGCGGATGGAAATCCTTGCTGAGCTGACAAGCACGATTGCAGCTCCTCGCGAAGAGTTGTCCCAATATGCTCCGAAGATCGAAATGATGCAAATCAAACCTGATAAGATCAAAGTCGTCATCGGTAAAGGTGGAGATACGATCAACAGCATTATCGAAGAAACCGGCGTGAAGATCGACATCGATCAAGAAGGTAACGTGAGTATCGCTTCAGCTGATACGGCGATGATTGCCCGTGCGAAACAAATCATCGAAGAATTGACGCATGAAGTGAAGGTCGGCGAAATCTACGAAGGTACTGTAAAACGTATCGAAAAATTCGGTGCATTCGTCGGAATCACAAAAGGCAAAGACGGTATGGTCCACATCTCCGAATTGGCTAACGAGCGTGTCAAAGAAGTTGAAGACGTCCTGGCAATCGGCGACAAAGTCAAAGTCAAGGTTATTGAAGTCGATAGACAAGGCAGAATCAATCTTTCCCGTAAAGCACTTTTGACTAAGGAAGAAAAGTAAACTGCTTATAACAGAATAATACTGTACGCAAAGAACAGGCATAACCTTCACAAACGAAGGCGATGCCTGTTTTTTTGCTGATTGTAGTTAGGATCCGTGCCCGAAAGAAAGCTGCTCACAGTTATTCTAATAATCCTGACTAATAGAGTAATATTGATTAATAATAGATTTTAATATTAAATCAATGAATTTTTTTCATAAAAGCGTTATTATAGTGTAAAGAGAAACAAATTTTTACGGCTACATTTTATGGATATATTTTCTGCTTATATCGTCTTCGTTAATGAAAGCGCTTTAAATGTTTTTGTGACCTCATGATTCTCTCTGTGCAATCGGAAGCAAAGTCAAATAATGGTTCAAATTTCACCTCCAGGACTCTTTTATATTAAATTAAAATTGTGGATATCGCGAAGCTTCCATGTAAGCTTTTGTTACAAATAATGGTATCATCAGGGAACAAAATAAAACAGTAAAGGATGAGTGCAATGGTGCCAGAATCTATTTTCTCGCAAGGTCAAATGCCGACGCTCAAGGAAGTGTTGGCCTCGAGGGAACAACGTGCCTTTTTTGAAGAAGAAATCAGCAAAACGAACGCAAACCAGACTTTGATTTCCCTTAAATGCAATATTCCTGGACCAGTCAAATATAATGCCATCGTTAGACAGATTTCTGAAATCGGCATCCAAGAAGTAAAAAATGCGATTCAAACAAATAAATGGAAAGTCACCTATGAAAAATTGATGGACTTGGATACGGGTCCGGAATACTTTGTCGTCGTCGATACCTATCCAACTGCCGTGAAGCAAGCCGCCATCATGATAGAAGACGGCAGTTTGCTCGGCCAGCTGTTCACGATCAGCGTGTTTTATCTGGAAGAAGGCAAGATGATTGAGGTGCAACGAATGGAAATAGGCTATGAACCGAGAACGTGCATGGTTTGTGGGGATGAAGCATTCGAATGCGAAAATGCGAATGTGCACAGTAGGGACGAAATTCAGAAAAAAATTGAATCCATACTGCAGGAGGACGGAAGAGTCCGATTAGATTAAGAAACCTTATCCAGAAAATCCACGAAATCATCGGAAACAATAAAATAGTCAGCATTCCAAGCAGAGATCCCGGACAGGGTTTCTGCTTGGAATATTTTTTATTGTAAATAAAAAATAGATTAAAAAATTCTAATAAAGTATGGTAAAATGCTTAAGTGAAGGATATCCAAATCCTAAAAAAATAGATAATACAGAAAATGAATGAGTGAGGGATCGATGATGAAAGAGTATAATGTTGCCATTGTAGGTGCTACAGGTGCTGTTGGAGAAAAAATGCTAGGCTTGTTGGAAAATGCTTCTTTTAAGATAAAAACTTTGAAGTTGTTGGCTTCTAAAAGGTCTGTAGGCAAAGTGAAGACTTTCCGCGGACAAGAATTGCAGATTGAAGAAACGACCGACGACTCATTTGAAGGCATCGACATTGCCTTATTCAGTGCTGGGGGCGGCATCACGAAACAATTCTCCCCTGCAGCCATCAAAGCTGGAGCCATTGTCATCGACAATACGAGTGCTTTTCGTATGGATCCGGAAACGCCGTTGGTTGTTCCGGAAGTGAATCCGGAAGACTTGCGCAAACACAAAGGGCTGATTGCTAATCCAAACTGCTCCACTATTCAGATGGTTGTAGCTTTGCAGCCAATCCGCGAAAAATTTGGTTTGGATCGCGTCATCGTCTCCACATACCAAGCGGTAAGTGGAGCTGGCCTACATGCTTTGGAAGAATTGAAAGCTCAAACCCAAGCGGTCCTGAACGGTGAAGAACCAGTTGCGAATATTTTACCTTGTGGTGGCGATAAGAAGCATTTCCCGATCGCGTTCAACGCTTTACCGCAAATTGATGTGTTCAGCGAAGGTGGCTACACGTATGAAGAGTGGAAAATGATCAACGAAACAAAAAAAATCATGGGTGACAAGGACATCAAAGTTTCTGCAACTTGTGTGCGCATCCCCGTGATGTCCGGACACTCGGAATCCGTCTATTTTGAAGTGGACGACAAAAATGTTTCTGTCGCAGATATCTGGGAAGTGCTGAAAGATGCTCCTGGAGTTGTGCTTCAGGATGATACAGCGAATCAAATCTATCCTACCGCCCGCGAATCAGTCGGTAAGAATGAAACATTTGTCGGACGTATCCGTAAAGATGTGGATGTCGACAATGGTTTCCATATGTGGGTTGTTTCCGATAACCTGTTGAAGGGTGCTGCCTGGAATTCTGTACAGATCGCCGAAAAAATGATCGAAATGGGCCTTCTCTAGAATTTTTAAATGCGAATGAGTTAGTCCGCACCATCTGACGAAAATGAATATGACAAGACCTGTCAAAGGGTGGGCCGTAAAGGGTGTTTGATGAAACATCGTTCCCGGTCCGTTCTTTTTGAGAGGTCTTTTTTTTCACTTTCAGAAAACCAAAACAGAAACTGAAGCAAATGCTACAATTTTGCCAATAATCATGTATAATATAACAGAGAGGATATCGGTCACGTTTAGCCGAATGCGAAGAAGACGCATTCGCTTGTAGACCCTGAAGGCAGCTCAGCAAAGCAGCAGTGCTGATTTTCAGGGACGAAAATACGGAGAAAGGCATTCAAACGATCAAAATAGATAACAGCATAGAAAGCTGAAAAATAAGAGGTGGTACAATGAGTAAAGTAAGAATAATTTCTCTCGGAGGTGTGAGAGAAAGCGGTAAAAACATGTATTTAGTGGAAGTGGACGATTTAATTTTTGTATTGGATTGCGGTTTGCTCTATCCAGAAAACGAATTGTTGGGAATTGATGTGGTCATTCCTGATTTCACGTATCTGGAGGAAAACAAAAATAAGATAGCGGGTATTTTCTTGACGCATGGGCATGCGGATGCTGTAGGAGCATTGCCTTATTTATTGCAGAATATCGATGCACCCGTATTTGGTACTGGTTTGACGATTGCGCTGGCTAAACTGGCGGTTGAGTCAACCGGATTGGCTACTGGCTTTGAAGATTACCATGTCATCGATGAGAACACTGAAATTGAATTTGAAAATACCAGCGTCCGATTCTTCAGAACCACGCATACGATTCCTGATTCTGTAGGGATTTGTGTGAAGACGGAAGAAGGCAGCGTCGTCTATACAGGTGACTTCAAGTTTGATCAAAGCGCATCTCCGATGTATCGGACTGATTACGGCAAAATTACGGATATCGGCGAAGGCAAAGTTTTGGCGCTATTGAGCGATTCCGGAGATGCCGAGTCAACTACGGAAAATGTCAGTGACCGCAAGATTGAGGAAGAAATGCTTGATACCTTCATCAATGCTGAGGGACGAATCATTGTATCCTGTGTGGCAAGCAATATTTTGCGCATTCAGCAAGTTTTTGATGTCGCACTCCAAGCTAACCGCAAAATATTTTTGACAGGACCAGCTTTGGTTGAGACTGTCGATGTTGCCATGAAACTAGGAAAACTAGTCTTGCCGACTCCGGATCTGCTTGTAAATGTAAAAAACATTAATGATTACCGTGACGGTCAAGTCTTGGTGCTGGAAACCGGCAACAGCGGGGAACCGTTGGAAGCATTGCAGCGGATGTCCAAAGGCAGACACAAACAAGTGAATCTTAAAGAAGGCGATTTGGTTTACATCACGACTACACCTTCGACAGCGATGGAAACAACAGTCGCAAAAACCAAAAATTTAATTTACCGAGCCGGTGCATCCGTGCGGGAAATATCGGGAACGTACAAAGCATCCGGACACGCTTCGCCTAACGATTTGAAATTGATGATCAACTTGCTTCGACCTATGTATTTCGTGCCTGTCCAAGGGGAGTATCGGATGCAGGCTGCACATGCCCAGTTGGCGAATGAAGTCGGCATTCCGTTCAAAAACATATTCATCCCTGGCAAAGGTGACGTCATCGAATTTGCAAAAGGCCGTATGCATATGACGGGACAGGTCCCAGCCGGTAATGTATTGATTGATGGCATTGGCGTTGGCGATATCGGCAATATTGTTTTGCGCGACCGCAAGCTGTTGTCGGAAGATGGCATCTATGTTGTTGTTGTGACGATTTCCAGAAGATTGAACAAAATTTTGTCGGGTCCGGAAATCGTTTCGCGTGGCTTCGTCTATATGAAAGCGAGCGAAGAACTTGTCAAAGAAAGTTCGAATATCGTCAGGGAAGTAGTAGAAGCTAATTTGCATACAAAAGACTTTGATTGGGCCAAGTTGAAACAAGAGATACGTGATTCGTTGAGTCGTTATCTTTTTGAAAAGACGAAGCGCAAACCGGTCATTTTACCGATCATCATGGAAGCATCCAATTATCAGAAGAAGAGTTGATGTCCGTTTGCCGTAAAGGCAATAAAACGGATCGTTGTTGAAAAGGGGAGATTCATCTTTATGGGTTCTAATAGTATGAAGGCTTGGGTGGAGGCAGCTTTGTTTGCTGTCCTCGCAATCGCCTTGGCATATGTGACCATTCCATTGGGAGAATACACTATTGTGCTTGCTTTGTTGCCGTTGCTTTTCATTTCTCTCCGCAGAGGAATATTGCTTGGTCTGGTTTCAGGAACACTGACTGGCCTTGCTTTATTTGCGCTCAAAGGAGCGGGGGTGGATGTCGCCGCAGATATCCTGACCCAAGCAGCACCGTTCGTTTTCGTGGGTATCGCCGGTTTTTTCGCGAAATTCACGCAACGCACATTGAACAATAAACGTTTTCCGAATGCCGCCTTGAACATAGTGACAGCATCCTTTTTCGGAACGCTTGTCTATTTTGTTTGGGCACTGATTTCGGACATATTCCTCAGCGAGGAAGCAGTTCCTGCTGGTGTTTCTGCCTTTGCGCATTTTCTTCCGGAACAGGCGCTATCGTTTGCGGCAACTTTTGCCTTTAGCGCAGTCGTTCTGGTGTTGATCGCAAAATTCGCGCCTAAAGCGTACATCCCAAAAGGCAGCCGTTTCCTGAGCAGAAAAGAAAAATCAAAACTGTTGAATGATTAAAAAATCGAAGACGAAGCACGGATTTTAATTATCCGGACTTCGTCTTTCTGTTTTTATGGGCTCGTGTGCTATCATTAGTGGGTAACATATTTTGTCATTTTATTGATTTGGAGTGGTCTTATGAGTATTTGGTCAATGATATTTACGGTAATCATCATTTTAAATACAATCGGTGCAATCATCACCGTCTTTAAAGAAAAAAGGGATGTCGCTGCCACTTGGGCATGGTTGTTGACGTTAAACCTGCTGCCGGTGGCGGGTTTCATCATCTATCTCTTTATAGGGAAAAAGATGTCAAAAGAAAACATCTATGATATGCGCACTCAAAAAAGCTTGGGGATGTCCCAGTTGGCGAAAGTCCAAATTGAGATGCTGGAGGATCAAGATCTGGCGCAAGGTTTGGTCGAAACCGACTATGCACAAAAAACAGCTATCCTGTTTCTGGAAAGTGATGAATCCATTTTGACTAAGGGGAACAAACTTGAAATATTCAAGACCGGTGAAGGTGTGTTTGATGCGCTCGTGCAGGACATCTACAAAGCTGAAAATCATGTGCACATGCTTTATTACACTTTTCGCTCAGACGAGTTGGGTAAACGCGTTCTGGCGGCATTGGAAGACAGGGCGGCAGCCGGTGTGGAGGTTCTTGTCGTTTATGACGCGATGGGTTGCAGAGGGAATGATTCAAAATTTTTCAATAACCTGGAAAAATTAGGCGGAAAGACGGAAGTGTTTTTTGGATCAAAAATACCTTTCGTCAATTTGCGGATGAACTATCGTAACCATCGCAAAATAATGGTGGTGGACGCGAAAGTTGCTTATCTTGGGGGATTCAATATCGGTGACGAGTATCTGGGGAAAGGGGAACTCGGCGAATGGCGGGATACGCATATGAAAATAGAAGGTAATGCGGTCCTGACGCTTCAAAGTCGTTTCTTCATGGACTGGAATGCGGTTGCTAAACTTAAGAATCGAAAAGATTATGCAGAGGCTTATTTCCCGATTGCCGATAAAAAAGGCGATACAGCTATGCAGATTGTAGCAAGTGGACCGGATGACGAAGATCAGACAATCAAAATGGGTTTCCTGAAGATGATCAGCCAAGCGAAAGAATCAATCTATATACAGACACCTTATTTTATACCTGACGAGAGTCTGCATGAAATGCTCAAAATTGCGGCCTTATCCGGTGTAAAAGTCAAAATCATGATTCCTTCGAAGCCGGATCATCCTTTCGTCTATCGGGCAACGGAATATTTTTCCAAAGACATCATAGAGTATGGTGCCGAAGTCTATATGTATCAGAACGGTTTCCTGCATTCAAAGGTGATGGTGGTCGACAATGAAATTGTATCAGTAGGCACTGCAAATATGGATGTGCGCAGCTTCAAACTGAATTTTGAAATCAATGCCTTTATTTACGATCGTGAAGTAGCTGAAGAATTGATCGCGAATTTTGATGAAGATCAGGAAAAGTGCATCCGTGCAACCCATGACTATTTCGCAAAACAATCGAGAGGTCGGAAATTCAAGCAAGCTTTTTCCAGATTGCTGTCACCGATACTTTAGAACTCAAGTGTACTTGAAACGAAAAAAGGAGTACAAGGCACCCGTCTTTAACGGCATGCCTTGCACTCCTTTTTGTATATGAATATACCATTAACTGATAAGGATTAACCGAGTTGGATTGCCAATATTTGACTGATATTCAGCAGGTAAGTCACTTTTTTGTCGGCGGTTGTGAACATTACTTGTCTTTTCGGGGTTACGCGGGAATTGAATATGCCCCAAACCAATGTCCTTGTATATGATTTCGGTCCCTGTTTTTCTTCGATCACAACATACACCTGGGTGTAGTTTTCAAAGGCTTGATTAGCGAAACGGACAACCTGATGAATCGGCATTACTTTGTCCAGGATGGCTTCATTAATGGATTGGACGGATGAGAGTGGGCGCAGATATGATTTTTTGGAAGGAGTGTGATTATTATTGGATACCGGATAGATGTAGTTTTGCATGTTGGTTCCTCCGAACGTGTGTTTGTCTTGTATCTTTATTATAAGAACATCTGTTCTTTTTTGCAAGCTATTTATTTTGCGCTCAAAAAAACTCAGGACAGCAGGCATGCAACTCACCTTGCAGTTTTGTCGTTTCGGCCGGAAATGGTCCAAACTTTCCTCG
Source organism: Trichococcus sp. (assembly GCF_049684335.1). Lineage (GTDB taxonomy): Bacteria > Bacillota > Bacilli > Lactobacillales > Aerococcaceae > Trichococcus. The sequence continues at coordinate 26,392 of NZ_JBAVFV010000032.1, read as the reverse complement.
TTATCAAGTAAAGTAGAGTCATGAAAACAATTGTTGGACACACATTAACTGTGAAAGAGGGAAAAAGATACTCTCATCACTTGCAGGAATAACCGTAATAAAATAAGCCGAAAAAGAGACTCCTGATGAGGGCTTGCATGTGACGCATGCTTCTGGGGGATTTTTGTTCACAAAATGTTCATTTTAATATTTTGAAAGAATTTGAGAAAGTTTCTTCCTATTAATGAAACTGCGGTGGTTATTGAAAACGCTGAAAAGGGCGTTCAATTAGATTTGAACGGCCTTTACATTAACTGTATAATGAAATTACTGATTGGAAAAAAGATTATTTTTCCGAAGGAGAATCAAATGAGGGACGGAGGTGGAATGAAAGATGCAAATATTTGATGAAGTAAAAAAGATTGAGCAGGAAGCAACTGATCTGGAATTGGATTATCAGAACAAACTGCGCAAACTGGAACAGAACACGCAAGATAAAATAGGCGAAATGAAAAGGAATATCGAAAAAGAGTTAGCTACTTTTCAGTCCGAAGAACTTGCGAAAAAATCAGAGCAACTGGCAATTCTCAAGAACGCTTCCGCAGAAAGTGAAAAATCGGAAATCGAAAAATTGCAGACTCGGTTTGCAGCGAAAGAAGAAGAACTTGTGAATGCCGTAATTGGGGAGGTGATGAGGAAATATGGCAATCGCTAAAATGAAAAAAATTACTCTCATTTCTTTTCACGAAAAAAAAGAGCAGCTATTGACGGCTATCCAGACATTGCAAAGCTTAGAGGTCATCGATTTGCCTGCTGCAAAAGAAAATTTGCAATCCATATTGCCTAAAGAACGAGAGTCAATTGAACAAAACATCAAGAAGACTGAAAGTTATCTTGAAAATGTCACGGAAGCCTTATCTTTCTTGAAATCGTATCTGAAGAAAGAGTCTTTGATCAAACAGTATACAACCCCTAGACAATCCTTGTCTTTGGAAGAACTGGAAAAGGCTGTGGGCGAATTTTCTTCCGACACTGTTCTGGATAAAGTGTTGGGTCTGAAAGCCGAACAGAAGAAACTCGAAGATGCTAAAAAACATCTTTATGAACAAGAGGATTTTCTGCTTTTATGGAAAAAATTATCATTCAATCCGAGAGATACAGCAGCATTTGAACATATCGCGGTCAAAGTGGGCACGATTCCTCAGACGCTCTCCAACGATTACATCACAAACGTGACTTCCAATCCACTTGTCTATGCGGAAGAAATCTTCCAGAATAAAGAATCATTTGGAGCGGTGATTTTCTATGATCCGTCAAAAGTTATGGATGTAAATGCTTTGTTGGACAGCAATCATTTCCAAGCTTTAACGTATGAGTATGATTTGCCGCCTGCAGAGGCATTGGCGGATGCTCAAAACCGCATTCAGGATAATCGTGAGGCAAACAAACAGTTGTTGGTGGCTCTTTCCGACATGAAAGAAGAAGAGTGGCAGTTAATGCTACTGTCCGAGTTTTATTATGCAAAACTGCAGCGGATCAAAAGCCAACAATTATTGGTCAATGAGAAACATCTCTTCGTTATCCAGGGATGGCTTGAGGAAGATAAAGTCAAAGAAATCAAGCTGGCGTTGACTGATACTGTCGCAGAGAATGAATACGCACTGACGGTTGATGATGCTGACGGTTCTGATGTTTCGCTCATTCCAACCGTTTTGAAGAACAATAAGCTGGTCACTCCTTTCGAAAATATCACTGCCATGTACAGTTTGCCGAAATATGACGAAATAGACCCAACGCCACTATTGACCCCTTTCTATCTGTTGTTCTTTGGGATGATGATTGCGGATGTCGGATACGGTCTGTTGCTCCTTATCGGAACATTACTGGCATTGAAGTTTCTGAACTTCAATAAAGGTATGCGCACCAATCTGCTGTTCTTTCACATCCTGTCCTATCCAGCCATATTGTGGGGATTGGTCTACGGCTCTTTCTTCGGTCTTGAATTGCCGTATGTGCTCCTGTCCACGAGCAATGATGCCAATACGATTCTGTTGATATCGGTAGTGTTCGGTGTTGTTCAGATTATGTTCGGTCTGGGCATCAAGACCTATTTATCCTTGCGCGACAATGATCCGCTGGGTGCGATTTCCGGCAGTATTGGCTGGTTGGGGATTTTTGTGGGGCTCATTTTCATCCTGTTCGGAAAGATGCTTTTCCCGAGCCAAGTCCTTGTGACGGTTGGAGCAGCTGTCGCCATCACTAGCGCAGTCGCGATCGTGCTTGCTACAGCTATGGCATCGGATAACAAAGCGTTGGGGGTAGGCGCCGGATTGTATAATTTGTATGGAATCACAAGCTATATCGGCGACATAGTCAGTTATACCCGCCTGATGGCCTTAGGCGTATCCGGCGGCAGTATCGCGGTAGCCTTTAATATGATCATCGATTTTATGCCAATATGGGCAAGATTCACTATCGGTGCTGTATTGTTTGTTTTGTTGCACACCATCAACTTCGGGTTGTCCATGCTGAGTGCCTATGTGCATGGCGCTCGACTAGCTTTTGTCGAATTTTTCGGCAAGTTTTACGAAGGTGGCGGAAGAGCCTTGCAGCCGTTGAAGACAGAAGAGAAATACATTTACTTAAAAAATAAAAAAGAAGCTTAACTATTGGAGGAATTATAAAATGGAAAATATGACATGGTTACAATATTTCATCGATAACAACGGTGGCATGATGTTCGCAGCTTTAGGCGTCGCTTTGGCGGTCGGATTGGCGGGCACGGGTTCGGCAAAAGGAGTCGGTATGTGTGGTGAAGCCGCTGCTGCATTGATCAAGGAACAACCGGAAAAATTCGGTAAATCATTGATTCTGCAACTGTTACCTGGTACGCAAGGTTTGTACGGTTTCGTTATCGGATTCTTGATTTATCTGCAAATGTCTCCTGAAATGACTGTTGCACAAGGAATGTATTATCTAATGGCCGGTCTGCCTATCGCAATCACAGGTTTGACTTCAGGTATCGCACAAGGCCGTGTATCTACAGCAGGTCTGCAGATCTTGGCTAAACGAGAAGAGCACAACACAAAAGGGATCATCTATGCTGCCATGGTTGAAACGTATGCGATCCTAGGATTCGTTACATCATTCTTGTTGGTATTGAACGCTTAATTCTCAAAAGCTCCAGAAGAATTTAAGAAAAAGTAAGGAGATGAGAAAGCGTGAAAGATCTACAATCCTTGTCTGAACAGATCCTGAATAAGACAAAAGCAAAAGGACAAAGCAAACTGGAGGATGCTGAAAAAATTTCTGTCGCAAAGATAGAAGAGAGCAGATTGACTCTGGTTGAACAACAAAAGGCGCGCAAAGCTGCCATTTTGAAAAAAGTTGCCAACGATTTTGATCGTGAGCAACAAACCTTGAAGAATAAAGAGCGCAATGCTGTTTTGAAAGAGAAACAGGTCATCCTGAAATCGGTCTTCCAGCAAGCTTTAGAAAAAATGAACACGTGGGATGAAACCCATTTTGCGCAATTCCTTAACGGGGTGCTATCCCAAGCTGACGATTCGAAACCCTACAGCATTGTTCCAGGCGCAAAATCAATCGCTCACTTTAAGGGGAAAGAGCTACAACAGCTGTTGGTCAAATACCCTGCTGTCAAGATTTCTGAGGAGACCATTCCGAATAAAGCCGGATTCATCCTTCAGGAAAGTGGAGTCGACTACAACTATTGCTTCGATGATCTGATTGAAGATGTAAAGAACGACTTCGCAGCAGAGCTGGCGACTTTAGCGTTCCAAGACGAAAAGTAAAGGAGGGGCACTATGCAAGAGATTGATTACAAAGGCGTCAATACGATACTTCGCACCTACGAATTAAAATTATTGGCGGAAGCGGATTACGATCGGATGCTGAAAGCCTCTTCTTTAAAAGACGCCTTGGATGTTCTGAAAGGTACCGGTTATGAGTTTGACGAGAAAGAAACACTGGTGAACAAAAATTTCGAAGGTTTTCTCATGAAACATCTGGCGGAAGTCTATAAGGAATTGTTCAGCATCACGCCGGTTGCTGAGATTGTGGAATTATTCGCGTTGCGCTATACCTATCACAACCTGAAAGTGTTGTTGAAACAACGTTTTTCGGGTGAAGATTTGGAGCAGCTGTTGATCCCTATCGGCAAATATTCCATAGCCAGTCTGAAGAAATTGGTCGAAACCGGCGACGGCAACGACGAACATCCGATTCTGATAGATGGTGTTCAAGAGGCGATCCGCGATTTCGATGAAGGTCATCGCATCGAAGCGGCCACTATCTTTATGGACACTTATTATTTCAGGCATCTGCGTTCCATCAGCGACAAGCTCCAACATCCGAGCATCACGAAAATAGTGGATGGCATGATCGACCTCTATAACCTTTCGACCATGATCCGAAGCCTGAAACAAAATAAGCCCCGCGGTTTTCTCTATACGGTCTTATCCAGTTCAGGTTCGATTTCGAAACGCGATTTGATTGAAGAATCGATCAACGGACCAAGCGCGGTCATGCGCAAATATTATTTCAGCAAAGAATACGGTACGCGCTTATCCAATATGATTTCCGAGACAACAAATGAAGTGGACACACAGAAGCTTGATAAACTTGTGGATGAATTGACCTATGAATTGGTTGCGGAAGGCTTGTACCAACCATTCGGTCCGATTCCCTTGTTGGGTTATCTGTTTGCCAAAGAGAAGGAAGTCACCAATATCCGCTTGATTTTAGTGGGTAAAGATAATCAGATAGAGGAACAAATATTGAGAGAGAGGATGCGACCTGTATATGGCTCATAATATTGCAGTTGTGGGAGACAAAGATTCCATCCTTCCTTTTAAGATTTTGGGCTTCGCAGTATTTGCATGCCATAATGCCCAGGCTGCCCGTGAAACGGTAGATCGCCTGGCGATGGAAAATTATGGGATCATTTATCTGACGGAAGAAATGGCAAAAGAAATACCTGATACCGTGCGCAGGTATGACAGCAGTGTCCAACCGGCCATCATCCTGATTCCGAACCATAAAGGTACGTTGAATATCGGGAAAAGCCGCATTCAGGAAAATGTGGAAAAAGCAGTTGGACAGAATATCTTATAATTTGGAGGGGACTTTTTTGAAAAATGGAAATATAATAAAAGTTTCCGGACCTTTAGTTATGGCGGAAGGAATGGAAGAAGCGAACATCCAAGATATTTGCCGCGTCGGCGAATTGGGATTGATCGGCGAAATCATCGAGATGCGTAATGATGTCGCATCCATTCAAGTTTACGAGGAGACTTCCGGTATTGGTCCTGGAGAACCGGTAATCACAACAGGGGAAGCTTTGTCGGTCGAATTGGGACCAGGCATCCTGTCGCAGATGTTTGACGGGATTCAGCGTCCTTTGCATACGTTCCGTGAAATTACCCAAAGTAACTATTTGGTGCGTGGGACGGATATCCCACCATTGAAGAGAGAAAACGTCTGGGAATTCAAAGCCACGAAGAAAGTCGGCGATCACGTCATAGCCGGTGATATTGTCGGTACCGTGCAGGAGACGAAAGTCATCGAGCACCGGATCATGGTGCCTTACGGCATCTCCGGTAAGTTGACTGCCATTCAGGATGGCAGCTACACTTTGGATGACACGGCATATGTCATCGAAACGGAAGATGGCCCGAAAGAATTGACTATGCTGCAAAGATGGCCAGTCCGTCGCGGACGTCCATTCAAGCAAAAAATGAACCCGCACACGCCGATGGTTACCGGCCAACGGGTCATCGACACGTTCTTCCCAATCACAAAAGGTGGAGCAGCTGCTGTTCCGGGACCTTTCGGAGCAGGGAAAACTGTCGTACAGCACCAAATCGCAAAATACAGTGATGTCGACATCGTAATTTACGTCGGTTGCGGCGAACGCGGTAATGAAATGACGGACGTATTGAATGAATTTCCGGAATTGATCGATCCGAATACGGGCGAATCATTGATGGAGCGTACGATCCTTATCGCCAACACCTCCAACATGCCAGTTGCGGCGCGTGAAGCATCCATCTATACAGGCATCACAATCGCGGAATATTTCCGTGACATGGGTTACAGTGTAGCGATCATGGCTGACTCGACATCCCGTTGGGCAGAGGCTTTGCGCGAAATGTCGGGCCGTCTGGAAGAGATGCCTGGTGATGAAGGCTATCCAGCCTATCTAGGAAGCCGTGTAGCAGAGTATTATGAACGGGCAGGACGAGTGTTGGCTTTGGGGTCGGAAGATCGTGAAGGAAGCATTACGGCCATTGGAGCGGTATCGCCTCCTGGTGGTGACACTTCTGAACCGGTAACCCAAAATACATTGCGCGTCGTTAAAGTTTTCTGGGCGCTGGATGCCACTTTGGCACAAAAAAGACATTTTCCATCCATGAACTGGCTGACGTCCTATTCCCTTTACAATACCGAAGTCGGGGAATATCTGAACAATGCCTTACAGACGAAATGGTCAGAGATGGTTCAACATGCGATGAACCTTCTGCAGGAAGAATCGGAATTGGAAGAAATCGTCCGTTTGGTCGGTATCGAGTCCTTGTCCGAAAAAGACCGCATGACAATGGCGGTCGCGGAATCGCTGCGTGAGGACTATCTGCAGCAGAACGCTTTCGATGATGTCGATACGTACACTTCCCGCAACAAGCAATTGGCGATGCTGGACATGATTCTGGACTTCGAAACAGAAGCCCGTGAAGCGATGCGTTTAGGCGCTTACTTCAATGAAATCATTGAAGGCACAGTTGAATTGCGCGACCGGATTGCAAGAAGTAAATACATCAGGGAAGAAGACATTGCCGAAATGAAAAACATCAAGGCAGACATGAAGAAAAGATTGCATGAAATCGTTGCGGAAGGAGGGATGACGCACCATGCTTAAGGAATATAAAACAGTAACCGAAGTTGTAGGCCCGTTGATGGTTGTAGAGCAGATCGAGGGAGTCAAATTCGACGAGTTGGTTGAAATCCAAATGCAAAACGGCGAAATCCGCCATGGTCAAGTTTTGGAAGTCAGCAAAGATAAAGCGATGGTGCAGATCTTTGAAGGCCCAAGTGGGATCAACATCAAAGACACCAAAGTCCGCTTCCGAGGAAAACCTCTTTCCATAGCTGTTTCTGAGGATATGGTAGGCCGTGTGTTCGATGGGATGGGCAATCCGATTGATGGCGGCCCGGAAATCATCCCGGAAATGAACTTGGATGTGAACGGACAGGCAATCAACCCTGTGGCGCGTGACTATCCGGATGAGTTCATTCAAACGGGTATTTCCGCCATCGACCATCTGAACACACTCGTAAGAGGACAAAAACTTCCGGTTTTCTCCGGTTCGGGTTTGCCGCATAAAGAATTGGCTGCACAAATCGCCCGTCAAGCGACGGTTTTGAACAGCGATGAAAAATTTGCGGTTGTATTTGCAGCAATGGGGATCACTTTTGAAGAAAAAGAATATTTCATGGAAGATTTCCGCAAGACGGGGGCGATCGATCGCTCCGTCATGTTCATCAACTTGGCGAACGACCCAGCTATCGAACGGATTGCCACACCAAAAATGGCTTTGACGGTCGCGGAATACCTGGCCTATGAAAAAGACATGCACGTTCTGGTCATCATGACTGACATGACCAATTATTGTGAGGCTTTGCGTGAAATTTCGGCAGCCCGTCGTGAAGTGCCGGGTCGCCGTGGTTATCCAGGGTACCTTTACACGAACCTTTCCACCTTGTATGAGCGTGCAGGCCGTATCATCGGCAAAAAAGGCTCCGTGACTCAAATCCCGATCCTTTCCATGCCGGAGGATGACATTACGCATCCAATCCCGGATTTGACCGGGTACATCACGGAAGGCCAAATCATCCTTTCGCGTGAGTTGAACAACTCAGGCATCAAGCCGCCGATCAACGTGCTGCCTTCGCTTTCCCGTCTGAAAGACAAAGGTACCGGTGAAGGCAAGACAAGAAAAGACCATGCTCCAACCATGAACCAGTTGTTTGCGGCTTACGCAAAAGGAAAACAAGCAAAAGAATTGGCCGTCATCCTAGGGGAGTCTGCCTTGTCCAAGACGGACAAACTGTATGTGCAGTTCACGAAACGTTTCGAAGAAGAATACATCAATCAAGGATTCTATACGAACCGAACGATCGAAGAGACTTTGGCTTTGGGTTGGGAACTGTTGTCCATCCTGCCGGTAACGGAACTTAAGAGAATCAAGAGCGATATGATCGATGAGTTTATGCCGAAGGGAGAGTGATCGTCCATGGCTAGATTGAATGTAAAGCCAACCCGGATGGAACTGTCCAATTTGAAAGCGCGTCTGGTGCTATCCACCCGCGGCCATAAACTGCTGAAGGATAAGCAAGATGAACTGATGCGTCAATTCATTAATCTGATCCGCGAAAACAACATACTGAGGGATGAAGTCGAAAAAGAGTTGACCGCCTCCATGCGTTCTTTCGTTGTAGCGAAGTCGCTTCTGAATGAGGCTTTCATTGAAGAATTGTTCTCTGTACCCGCTACAGCGGTGGAATTGGACATCCAAGAAAAAAATATCATGAGTGTTGTTGTTCCCCAAATGAACTTTTCGATAGCCAACAAAGACGAAAAATCAACGGATTTGCAGTACGGCTACGTAAACTCAAACGGTGAACTGGATGATGCAATCAAAAAGATTGAAGATATCCTTCCGAAATTGCTTAAATTATCGGAAATCGAAAAAACATGCCAACTTCTTGCCGATGAGATCGAAAAGACAAGAAGGCGCGTAAATGCATTGGAATACAAAATGATTCCGCAGTTGCAGGAGACGATCCGTTACATCCAGATGAAACTCGAGGAGAACGAGCGCTCCAGCATTGTCCGGATGATGAAAGTCAAAGACATGGGCGCTTCATGATGCCGCAAGAACAAGACCGGGATATCCTTGTCTTGTTCTTTTTTGTCATTTGGGGCGCTTTTGTGTGGCAAGCGTGTCCCATTATGGAGTGCTATTGTTGAAAACGGTAACTAATAAAATGTTGGCGGAAGACTCTAGTAAAGGTTTTAACCTTGACGAAATTGTGTTAAACTATGAAATAATAAACAGAACGCCTCATTAGGTTGTACGCTGCTGTAAAAATATAATTGGATGGTGGGCATTAAATGACAGAAAAAGGATTGTTGATTGTCTTATCCGGACCTTCGGGAGTAGGCAAAGGGACTGTGAGACAAGCAATTTTTTCTCGTGGTGAACGGGAGTTCATATATTCAATTTCCGCTACGACCCGCAAAGCGCGCGAAGGGGAAGTGGATGGCAAAGATTATTTCTTCAAGGAAAAAGAAGAATTCGAGAGAATGATCGCCGATAATGAACTGTTGGAATATACCGAGTATGTAGGTAATTACTATGGTACGCCAATCGACTATGTAAGAAGAACGTTGGACACGGGAAAAGATATTTTTCTGGAGATCGAAGTTCAAGGTGCCATGCAAGTGAAGGAACGCATGCCTGAAGGGATATTCATCTTCTTGACGCCTCCTGATATGACGGAACTGGAATCACGGATCGTAAATCGCGGTACGGACGAGTCTCCGATTATCAAGCAAAGAATGGAAAAGGCTATTGAAGAGCTCAGTTTGATGCGTTATTATGATTATGCGGTAGAAAACGACACAGTAGAGAATGCGGTACAGAAAGTGCTTGGCATCATCCAAAGCGAACACTTGAAAGTTTCACGGATTCTGGATACCATCTGTGCGGATGAAAGGGAGTAAAATATTATGATGTTATATCCTTCGATCGATAAATTGTTGGAGCAAGTGGATTCAAAATATTCAATGGTCATTCTTTCAAGCAAAAGAGCGCATCAATTGCACGATCGCTCCGAGCCTTTATTGGATACTTACCAGTCATTCAAGAATGTCGGACGTGCTTTGGAAGAAGTAGTTGCCGGCGAATTGGAAATCGATCCGAAATCCATCATCCCTGAAAGATAACAGAATAGGAATGAAAAAAGACTACTGTTTTTGAACTTCAAAATCAGTAGTTTTATTTTTTTGATGCCGAAAACTCCGACAAGACTTTATCGGCATAATTTAGTAATATAATGGTTAGAATATGAAGGGGAGGGCTTTATTTGCAAATTGCAAAAGTGATTGTCGATATACCTGCAATGCAGACCAATCGTCCCTTTGATTATGCGATCCCTCCTGCTATGGAGCACAAATTAGGCAAAGGCATGCGCGTTGAGGTGTCTTTCAACAAACGCATCATCCAAGGGTTCATAACGGAAATTTCTGATCATACCGATTTTGAAGGAGAACTGAAAGAAATCATCCAACCTTTGGATATCGAGCCGGCTTTGACCGAAGAGTTGCTTTTGTTGGGCGAGGAAATGGCGGAAACCGTTTATGCCTATCGGATCCATTGTTACCAGACGATGTTGCCGCCTTTGATGAAGGCGAAGTACGAAAAAGAAATAGAGATTGTCGATGAATTGGATGAGGAGAGCTTCTACGGACTTTTTCAAGGGAAAAGCAAAATGAGTTGGGAAAATGCCGTCGATCGCGGTATTTTGCCGCAACTGATTGAATTGAAGCGAGCCGGGAAGATTGAAGTCAATTACATCCTCAAAAACCAGGCCAAGGCAAAAACGGTGCAAGTCTATTATTCCGATCTGGAAATGGACATTCTGGAAGACGCATACCGCAGCCTGAAGAAATCGGCCAAGCAACAGCAAGCCTTGTTGGCGGCAATCATGTCCATGAACGGAACCCCGTTGACGTCCAAGGAATACAAGGATCAATTCGACATCGGTTCAAGCACAATCCGGACCGGCGTAGAGAAGGGTTGGCTCAAAGTGGCGGACCGAGAAATACTCCGGGATCCCTTTAAGGATAGGCTATTCCAAAAAACCGAAGCATTGCCTCTATCGGACGAACAAACGGCAGCTTTTCAGGCGATGGGTGCCAGCATCACGGAAGAACGGCATGAGATTTTTTTGCTGCAAGGCGTTACGGGAAGCGGAAAGACCGAAGTCTACCTCCAATTGATCGCTGAAGTGATCAAACAAGGCAAGACCGCCTTGATGCTTGTCCCCGAAATTGCTTTGACTCCGCAGATGGTCAACCACTTCAAGAGCCGCTTTGGAAACCGCGTGGCAGTGATGCACAGTGCGTTGTCATCGGGAGAGAAATACGACGAGTGGCGCAAAATCCACCGCGGCGCTGCCGATGTCGTAGTTGGTGCGCGTTCTTCCATTTTTGCTCCGGTTGAAAATCTCGGCATCATCATTATGGATGAAGAGCACGAGACTACGTATAAACAGGACGAAAATCCGAAGTATCATGCGCGGAACATAGCGATTTGGCGCGGGCAGCATAACCATTGCCCGGTTGTTCTGGGAAGCGCCACGCCTTCGCTGGAGTCGCGGGCCAGGGCGCAAAAAAAAGTTTACACATTGGTCGAATTGAAGGGACGCTTCAATCAACGGGCGCTGCCCGAGGTCGAAATTGTCGATATGCGTGATGAATTCAAAGCGAACAACCGCAGCAGTTTTTCCATGGTCCTGCAGGAAAAGATCACGGACCGTCTTCAGAAGAAACAGCAGATTGTGCTGATGCTGAACAAAAGGGGCTATTCCTCTTTCATCATGTGCCGGGATTGCGGTTTCGTCCTCGAGTGCCCGAACTGCGACATCAGTCTGACTTTGCATATGGACAGCAAAACGATGAAGTGCCATTACTGCGGCCATGAAGAAGAAATCCCCAACACCTGTCCGAAATGCAAAGGGCACAACTTCCGCTATTACGGAACGGGAACCCAAAAAATCGAGGAAGAACTGCAGGCGCTTTTCCCTGATGCGCGCATTTTGCGCATGGATGTGGACACCACCCGTAAGAAAGGCGGCCATGAGGCTATCCTGTCGGCATTCGGAAGAGGAGAGGCCGACATCCTGCTGGGCACACAGATGATCGCAAAAGGATTGGACTTTCCGAACATCACGTTGGTCGGCGTCATCAATGCCGATACTTCATTAGGGCTGCCGGATTTCCGGTCTTCGGAAAGGACATTCCAGCTGCTGACCCAAGTCAGCGGACGGGCAGGTCGTGCGGAGTTGTCTGGTGAGGTGGTCGTGCAGTCCTACAATCCGGATCATTACGCCATCCTTTTTGCCCAACAGCACAATTACGAAGGCTTTTACCGTACCGAGATGGCGCTACGGCACAAAGCGGGTTATCCGCCTTATTTTTACACCGCGCTCATCACCGTAAGCAACCCTGACGAAAAGATAGCGCAGAAGAAAATTTATGAAATCCATGAGATCCTTCAAAAAAAACTTGAGCCTGACACAATCATGCTCGGGCCATCCAAAGGGTCCATCGCGAGAGTGAACAACCGCTATTATTTTCAGATATTAGTAAAATACAAACAGGAAACCAAACTACATCCGGCATTGAAACAAATTTTGGATGAGTCACAAAAAGAAAATGCACGCGGGCTCTACATTTCGATCGATTCAGAGCCGGTCAACTTCTTCTAGGAGGTATACAAATGAAAAAAATCATTTTTATGGGCACCCCAGAATTTTCAGTGCCCATTTTAGAGGCATTAATGCAACATGAGTATGATGTGATCGCAGTTGTCACACAACCGGACCGCCCGGTAGGCAGGAAGAAAACATTGACGCCTTCTCCGGTGAAAGAAGCCGCACTGAAGCACGGTCTACGGGTCTATCAGCCGGAAAAAATATCCGGTTCACCAGAAATGGATGAGCTGATTGCCTTAAATCCGGATCTGATCGTGACGGCGGCCTATGGACAATTCCTGCCGGTTAAGCTCCTGAATGCTCCCCGTTTCCGCTCCATCAATGTGCATGCTTCTTTGTTGCCGAAATATCGTGGGGGCGCACCGGTTCATTACGCCATCATCAATGGCGAAAGTGAAACCGGCGTGTCCATCATGTATATGGAGAAAAAAATGGATGCCGGGGCTGTTTTGGCGCAGGAAGCCATACCGATCACCGAGGCAGATGATGTCGGAACAATGTTTCTGAAGTTGAGCGAACTGGGCAAAAATCTTTTGATCGGAACATTGCCTGATTTTTTCCTAGGAAAACTAGTGCCGCAAGAACAGGATGAATCTGCAGCCACCTTTTCACCGAACATCAAACGCGAAGAGGAACGCATCAATTGGTCTAAAACGGCCGCACAAATAGCCTTCCAAGTCCGAGGTATGCGTCCGTGGCCTGTCGCACATACGCTTTTGAACGGACAACGGATCAAAGTATGGGCTGGACAGGCTGTCGAGCTGACCACTGCCGATGAACCGGGAACAGTGATCGCAACAGACAAGCACGCTCTGTATGTAGCTTGCGGGGAGCGCACTGTCTTCAAAATGACGGAACTCCAACCTGCTGGGAAAAAGCGCATGTCAGCGGCAGACTACTTGCGGGGCAGCGCCTGCGAAATTCATGAAGGTACAAGGTTTGAAACGGATGGACAATAAACTTAAAAATAAAATCAAACACACAGTCCGTTATCTGGCTGTCGAAATATTGGAAAGCGTAGAGAATGAAGGTGCGTATTCCAATCTTATTCTGAACAAAGTCATTCAATCCGAAAAGTTGTCCCCGAAAGATGCCGGCTTATTGACCGAAATTGTCTATGGCGTCATCCAGCGGAAAATGACCTTGGATTATGGCCTTTCGGCGTACATCAAAGATCCAAAAAAACAACTTTCTTGGGTAACTAATTTATTGCGCGTCTCTGCCTATCAGATGGTCTATTTGACGAAGGTTCCGGATCATGCCGTTCTTTTCGATGCGGTTGAGATTGCGAAAGCCAAGGGCCATGCGGGCCTCGCCAGTTATGTGAACGGTGTGCTGCGGAATGTGCAACGGAATGGGCTACGCGATTGGAAAACGATCAGCAATGCCAAGAAGCGCATCAGTGTAGGGGCCAGTATGCCTAAGTGGCTCGTCGCTTATTTCATTGAAAAAATCGGTATCGAGGAAACCGAAAAAATGGCTTTCTCCTTATTGGAAGATCCATTCGTATCGGTTCGATTGCAGTCACAGGCAATGTCTCGGGAAGAGGCGCTCGAGCTGTTGCAAACAGATGGCTATGATGTGGTCCCAAGTCCTGTTTCACCTTCGGGCATCCGGATCCGCGGCGGGAAAATAGTTGACTCCCCGTTATTCAAAGATGGCGTCCTTACAATTCAAGACGAATCGAGTCAGTTGGTCGCACCGGTAGGAGAGCTGGAAAAGGATTTTCTGGTTTTGGACAGCTGTGCCGCACCGGGTGGGAAGACGACGCACATGGCCAGTTATCTCTCGGCTTCGGAAAACGGTAAAGTCATCGCCTTGGATATGTATGAGCACAAGATAGGCTTGATCAACCAAAATGCCGAACGGCTGCACGTAGCTGATCGCATCGAAACCCGCGTAATGGATGCCAAAGAAGCAGGCACAGCATTTACGCCGGAATCCTTTGATGCCATCTACGTGGATGCACCTTGTTCTGGGTTGGGTTTGATGCGCAGAAAACCGGAAATCAAATATGTGAAAAATATACAGGACTTTTTGGACTTGCATCAAGAGCAACTTCAGATCTTGGACTCCGTCAGTTCGTTGTTAAAAAAAGGTGGACGTTTGGTATACAGTACATGTACACTAACTAAAGAAGAGAATCAAATGACTGTCCAGACATTCATTGAAAATCATGCCGAATTTGCAATTGTCCCGATACACGCCGATTATCTGGATAAAAAATCTTTCACTCCTGAAGGATTTGTGCAGATATATCCGCATGATTATGGAACTGATGGATTCTTCATCAGCTGTATGGTAAAAAGGTAAATGATTAAGAAAGAATTGAGGGAAAAGAATGCAGATAGCCTTCAAAAGTGATAGAGGCAAAAATAGAGCAATCAATCAAGATTATGTGAGTTATTTCATGAACGAGGCCCAGCAGCCGCTCATGATCGTATGCGATGGCATGGGCGGCCATAAGGCTGGTGACGTCGCCAGCGAAATGGGGGTATCCCATCTGGGTGCAGCCTGGAAAGGATCCCGTTTCACGAACAGCGAAGAATTGTCCCGTTGGCTGATCGCCAACATCCAGCGCGTCAATGATCTGGTCTTTCAAAAATCGTTGGATTACAGCGACCTGGATGGAATGGGTACGACTTTGGTAGCGGCGGTAGTCGTGGGCAAGGAAATCATTATTGCCAATATCGGCGACAGTCGGGCTTATGTCTACAGAAATTATAAACTCCGTCAAATCACGGAAGACCATTCCTTGGTGAATGAATTCATCAAGTCAGGGGAAATAACCCCGGAAGAAGCGCAGCATCATCCAAGAAAGAACATTTTGACGCGCTCCTTAGGCGTTTCCCGGAAACTGGATATCGATATCATGGCTATGCCGCTTGTGCAGGGTGACCTGTTGGTTCTTTGCTCCGATGGCTTGACCAACATGATGGATGATGAAGAGCTCGCCCAGATGCTGAAGGAATGGCTTCCTCTTGAAGAAAAAGTCCTTTCCTTGGTCGATAAAGCGAATGAGGCTGGCGGGCTGGACAACATCACAGTCCTTTTGGCTGATTTTACGGATAGAGAGGGGGAATCGCTGTGGAGGCAGGAAAGAAACTAGGCGGCCGCTATAAAATCGTCCGGCATATCGGAAGCGGCGGGATGGCGAACGTTTACCTGGGCCATGATCTGATTTTGGATCGCCCAGTGGCCATCAAAGTATTGCGCTTTGACTTCCGCAATAACAAGGATGCCCTGCGCCGTTTCCAGCGTGAAGCCCTCTCAGCCACACAGTTGATCCATCCGAACATCGTAGGTGTATACGATGTGGATGAAGAAGATGAAGTGCAATACATCGTGATGGAATTCATCGATGGCACGGATTTGAAAAAATATATCGACATTCAAGGCAGGGTTTCGCCGGAGAAATCGATCCATATCATGCACCAAGTTTTGTCGGCTGTGGCGTTGGCCCACAAAAATCGGATCATCCATAGGGACATCAAACCACAAAATATTCTGATCGATAATCAGGACCGCATCAAAATTACCGATTTCGGTATTGCTGTTGCGCTATCGGAAACATCGATCACCCAGACGAATACGCTACTGGGCTCCGTCCATTACTTGTCTCCAGAGCAAGCCAGAGGCAGTATGGCCACTTCAAAATCAGACATCTACGCTTTAGGAGTTGTCCTGTACGAGTTACTTAGCGGGGCGGTCCCATTCGATGGAGAATCAGCTGTCAGCGTCGCCTTGAAGCATTTTCAGGAACCGATGCCTTTCATTCGAGAGAACCATCCGGAGATCCCTCAAAGTTTGGAAAATGTCATTATGAAGGCCACCGCGAAAGAACCACTAGATCGTTATGCTACCTGTGAAGAAATGATGGCGGATCTCGATACTTGCTTGAATGAGGAGCGCTTGCACGAAGCACCTTTTATGCCAGTATCGCTGTTGCAGGAAACAAAAGTACTCACACCCTTATCAGCTGAAATAGTGGCCAAAGCGGACAGCGATAAAACGATTGTTTCACCTCCACCAACCGTAAAAACTGAACCGATCCACGAATACGAATCAGGGCGGGAGGTCGCTGGAGGCAAGAAAAAACGAAAGAAATGGACATTTGTTCTCTTCATGGTGTTGCTGCTGAGTCTGATTGCCAGCTTTTTCTTCTTTTTTTACAATAACCAGGAAGCAGATGCAGTGACTGTGCCGGATGTGTCCGATATGGATCAAGCCAGTGCACGACTTGCATTGGAAGATGTGGGATTGGTATTGGGGGACATTAAGGAAGAATACAGTGATGAAGTCGAAGAAGATGCAGTCATTGAAACGTCACCCAAAATCGGTACATCCGTTGAAGTCGGTGATGAAATCGACTTGGTTATCAGTCTGGGCGAGGAATTGTTCACGCTTCTCGACTATGAAGGGCAAGAATATGACAGGGTTCTGGAAGACTTGCGTAAAGAAGGCTTTACGATCGAAAGGACACATGAATTCAGCAGCGAAGTCGCTGCAGGCGACATCATTAGCCAGAGCTTAGAGCCTGGCGCGGAAGTGAAACCAAGCGAAACTACGCTGTCATTTCTAGTGAGTGACGGAAATGAATCCTATACGATGCGCGATCTATCGGGATATACGAGAAAGAGCGTCGAGGATTATGCAGGACAATACGGGCTCGCGTTGACGGTCACTGAAGCTTATTCAGATACGATTGCAGCAGGCCTAGTCGTAAGCCAAAGTCTTGCAGGTGGATCTCCCTTTGTATCCGGGGATGCCTTGAATGTGGTGATTTCGACAGGCCCTGAACAGCCGAAGGTGGTTTCCTTCAGCCGTACCATCACGATTCCCTATCTCGCGTCAGCCGCACCTCAACCCGCTTCTGAGAGCAGCAACAGTCAAATCGATGGAAATGCCAACAGCAATGCGGCCGTCAGTAGTTCTTCCAACGAACCCAACCATATCGTCATATATGTCCAGGACGAAGATCATGTCCTTAGTGATGTATTCCGTGAGTTCGATATAGCAGCGGATGAAGTCGTAACATTGAATTTCCGTATTCTGGAAGGCAGCTCCGCTTCTTACCGGATCGAAAGAGATGGCAAAGTCATCAACGAAGCGTCGGATCTTACACAATAGAAATGTATAGGCTACAAAAAATGACAAACATCAAAATGGTTTGTCATTTTTTTGTAGAACAGTGTAGAATAGAGAGAAAGAACTAAACTAGGAGGCGTTGTCGATTTGCAAAAAGGACAAGTCAGGAAAGCAATAAGCGGATTTTATTATGTGTATGTGGACGGTCAAACGTATCAGACGAGAGGAAGAGGCAACTTCCGCGTGAAAAACATGGCTCCGCTTATTGGGGATTTTGTCGATTTCGAAAGTGACAACTTAACGGAGGGTGTTCTGTTGGATATCTACCCAAGGAAAAATGAATTGATTCGTCCGACAGTGGCGAATGTCGATTTTGGCGTCATTGTGATGTCGGCGATCGAACCCGATTTTTCTTCCTATTTGGTGGATCGTTTCTTGGTTTACCTGGAAGCGAACAACATCAGTCCCATCATCTACGTTACAAAAATTGATCTATTAAATGAAAAAGCTAAGAAAGATATGCTTCAGTACAAAACTTACTATGAATCGATCGGGTACACGATGATTTTATCGGATTATCCCGAAGGAGCGTCCTCTTTGGAAGAGTTGGTTACGACCATGGGCAAAGGAATGGCTGTGTTTATGGGCCAATCAGGTGCCGGAAAATCCACTTTATTGAATCAATTGATGCCCGAATTGGATTTGCTGACAGGCGAAATCTCGACCGCCTTGGGTAGGGGGCGCCATACGACGCGGCATGTCGAGTTGCATCCTGTTGGGGAGGCTCTGATTGCTGATACACCTGGTTTCAGTACAATCGACTTGATCGACATTGAAGCGGTCGATTTGCCTTCTTTTTTTCCGGATTTTGAAGCGCTGCGCGATCAATGCCGATTCGGCGGTTGCATGCACATTAATGAGCCGGATTGCCGGGTGAAAGAGGCAGTTGCCTCCGGAACGGTTGCCCCATATAGGTACGAACACTATCTGCAGTTCCATGAGGAAATCGTCGGACGCAAACCGATGTACATAAAAAAAAATAAGAGGTAAGGTGTGTGTGAAAATGAAAATTGCTCCATCCATATTAAGTGCTGATTTCGCGAATTTAGAGCGGGATGTCAAGTTGGTCGAACAAGCTGGTGCCGATTATATCCACATTGATGCTATGGACGGCCAATTCGTTGCCAATTTGACGTTGGGCCCAAATGTTGTGCAGGCAATCCGTCCGCACACAAAATTACCGTTGGATTGCCATTTGATGGTAAACACACCTGAAAATCTGATCCCGGCTTTCGCCAGGGCCGGCGCGGATATCATCACGATTCACGCGGAGGCAACTGCCCACATCCATGGTGCAATCCAAATGATCAAAAATGAAAACATTGCAGCCGGCGTCGTCATCAATCCAGGTACAAGCGTAGACGTCATCAAACCCGTTTTGGGCGATGTCGATATGGTGCTCGTCATGACCGTCAACCCGGGTTTCGGGGGCCAAGGTTTCATCGAAAGCACTTTGGACAAAATCCAAGAGCTAGCGTCCTTGCGCGAAAAGCATGGGTATCATTACGAAATCGAAGTCGATGGCGGTATTACACATGAGACGATCGTCAAGTGCATTCAGGCGGGGGCGGATGTATTCGTAGCCGGTTCCTACATTTATGACGACGAAAATCCAGCAGCTGCCATCAGCCGATTGAAGGATGCTTGCCATAATGCGGTCTGAAAAAGTGGTGATTGTGGTCGGCGGAGACCAGACGGATGTTGCCGCCTTGATCCACCGCTATTCGGAAAGCCATCGGTTGATCGGTGCGGACAGGGGAGCGTTGACGCTTGCGGAACTGCTCACACATTTCGATGCGGCCATCGGTGATTTTGATTCCGTTAGCCCGGCAGAAATGGAAGACATCGAACTGAAAAGTCACGTTTGCCTCACTCTGCCTGCGCAAAAAGATGAAACGGATACTGAGGCCGCCATTGCCTATGCGATTGAAACGTTCAAGCCGGAGGAAATCATTCTTTTGGGTGCCTTCGGGGGGCGTTTGGACCATCTGATGAGCAATTTGTGGTTGGCGTTCCATCCGCTCGTGAAAGGGATGGACGGCAAAATCAGCCTAATGGATCGGCATAATACCTTGCGGTTTTATATGCCAGGCAGTTATGTGCTGGAAAAAGAAACGGATAAAAAATATTTGTCGTTCATTGGCATGACCCCAATCAAGAAATTGACCTTGACCGGAGTTGCTTATCCTTTGAACGGAAAAGATTACGATTATCCGGTAGCTCTGGTCAGCAATGAGTTTGAAGAGGCTGAGATGCATTTCTCTTTTGAATCAGGTCTTCTGGCCGTCATCCAAAGCGTTGACAAACGCAAATAAAGGAAAGAAGCCGCGATTTTGAAGGGGCTTCTTTCCTTTGTTTTTTAAACTGCAAATAAAAAAAGATGAGCTGGAATCATGGCATGGTCCCGGGGCTCATCTATATTTTTATACTCTTTCAACTTTACCAGATTTCAAAGCTCGAGCTGAAACCCATACTTTTTTAGGTTTTCCATCGACTAAGATACGAACTTTTTGTAAGTTAGGCTTGAAAGTACGTTTAGTGTAGTTCATAGCGTGGGAACGGTTATTACCTGAACGGCTTTTACGTCCTGTTACGAAACATTCTTTTGACATTTTCTTTCCTCCTTTGCTGTTACAGAAGCAAAGCTTCTTTCCAATTCATACACTTGATTAATTTATCATAATTCAAAAGTGAATGCAACTGTTTTAAAGGAAAAATACTTGACAGCTCTTTTTTTTATCTTGCACTCATAAAATATCCGCATTTGGCTGTCTTCAATGAGGATGGAACGGTAGATGAGAAAACTCTGAAAATATTTCGAAAAAAAGTCAAAATTGCCGTAAATCGATCGGAAATAAGAAATTTAATCGCAAAAAGTTATTTCTTTTGTATAAAATATGCTATCATAATTTGTAATTAACGATTGTGTGCATACATTAAGGAGGCTATTATAAATGGCAGTTAAAATCCAAACACAATATGGGATGGTTGACTTATCGAACGACGTAATCGCTACGGTAGTAGGCGGCGCCGCAACGGATAATTATGGCGTGGTCGGCATGGCCAGCAAAAATCAAATCAGAGATAATATCAGTGAAATATTGAAAAAAGAGAACTATTCTCGCGGTGCCGTGATTCGCCAAGAAGAAAATGGAGTAGCTGTTGATGTTTATATCATTGTACTCTACGGAACAAAAATTTCTGAAATTTGCCGGAATGTTCAAACACAAGTCAAATATAATCTTGAAATGATGTTGGGCTTTTCCGCGAATACAGTGAATGTGTTCGTCCAAGGCGTTAGAGTATTAAAGGACTAAAGATTACAGATCACCATGATTTATGGTGAAGGAGGATTATAAGGTGAAGAAAACTGAATTAACAGCGGAAGACTTTAAGGCGATGGTCGCAATCGGCGCCGAACGCCTTAGTGAGAATGCAGAATATGTGAATTCTTTGAATGTGTTCCCTGTTCCAGATGGAGATACGGGCACAAACATGAATCTATCATTCACATCCGGAGCTGAACGAGTTAGGCTGTCGAATGCTACAAAAATAGATCAATTAGGATCGGACTTGGCTAAAGGCTTATTGATGGGGGCTAGAGGGAACTCAGGCGTCATTTTATCCCAACTGTTCCGCGGCTTTTCGAAGGCGATCGAAGGAAAAACAACCTTGAATACAACTGATTTTGCTGAAGCTTTTTCCCACGGCGTTGAGACAGCCTATAAAGCGGTCATGAAACCTGTGGAAGGCACCATTTTGACGGTTGCGCGTGAATCAGCCAAAGCCGGTATGAAAAAAGCCGAACATACAAATGATATCATTGAGTTGATGACGACCGTACTCAAAGTCGCGCAGATTGCGTTGGATAAGACACCGGATCTGTTGCCGGTATTGAAAGAAGTAGGCGTCGTCGACAGCGGTGGACAAGGCCTTGTATACATTTATGAAGGTTTCCTGGAATCATTGACTGGAGAAAAAGTGCCTTCCGCTGACAAAGTCACCGCGCAAGCAGATGTAACCGAAATCGCTCAC
Source organism: Trichococcus sp. (assembly GCF_049684335.1). Classification (GTDB taxonomy): domain Bacteria; phylum Bacillota; class Bacilli; order Lactobacillales; family Aerococcaceae; genus Trichococcus. The sequence continues at coordinate 4,654 of NZ_JBAVFV010000032.1, read as the reverse complement.
CAAGAAAATTATCATAATGTTTCGCACGCCATTGCGACTGAAGATATTGAATTCGGTTATTGCACAGAAATCATGGTCAAACTAGGCGAAGGCGAAACCGTGACGGACGTCTTTGACTACGACACATTCCGTAATCATCTGAACGAAATCGGGGATTCCCTATTGGTCGTTGCGGATGACGAAATCGTGAAGGTCCATGTGCATACCGAGTATCCAGGGGAAGTCATGAACTATGGCCAAAAATTCGGCTCTCTAATGAAAATCAAAGTGGACAATATGCGCATGCAACATGATGCAGTCCTAGAAAAAGCCGATGCGCCCGCCAAAAAAATTGAAAAAGTTCCTTATGGTGTGATAGCAGTAGCTGCCGGAGAAGGTGTGCATGCCTTGTTCAAGAGCATGGGCGTCTCCACAATCATCAATGGCGGACAAACGATGAATCCGAGCACGGAAGACATCCTTAAGGCGATCGAAAGCACAAATGCCGAAAAAACAATCATTTTGCCGAATAACAAAAATATTTTCATGGCCGCAGATCAGGCTGCCGAGGTTTCTGATGCAGATGTGGTTGTAGTGGCTTCGAAGACGATCTCACAAGGTCTGACAGCTATGCTTGCCTTCAATGAATCAGAGGACTTGGAAACCAATAAAGCCAACATGACTGCTGAACTGGAAAATGTTGTCAGCGGACAGATCACGAATGCCGTGCGCGACACAGTCATAGACGGATTGACCATCACCAAGGACGACTTCATGGGAATCGTCGACGGGAAAATACTGACTGCCGACAAGGACAGAAAAGCCGCAACGGTAGAAACCCTGAAAAAAATGATCACGGATGACAGCGAAATCGTCACCATCATCTTCGGGGAAGACAGCGATGAGAAAGAAAGCAAAGAGATTGCGTCGGTCATCGAAGCGGAATATGACTTTTTGGAAGTGGAAGTGCAAGAAGGAAACCAACCGGTATACAGTTATCTTCTTTCTGTAGAATAATCTGAAAAAGCTGAACGAGTTTCTCTGTTCGGCTTTTCTTTTTCAAAAACGGTTGGCCAGAGAAACTGTCCTGCTCCCGGAAGAAAGGAGGCGAACGGATGGAAGCGGAAGATAACAAGCAATTGGATATTTATGATCCAGTCGGGGAGTTGCCTCATGTAGGACCGAAGAGGGTCGAGGCGCTGCATTCGTTGGGCATCGATTCGATCTATGATCTGATCACACATTTTCCTTTCCGTTATGAGGACATAAAAGTCAAAACCTTGGACGAAATCGAGGATTCGGACAAAGTTACGCTGAAAGGACAAGTCGTGACGGCTCCGGTCGTACATCATTACGGTTTTAAAAAAAGCAGGCTATCATTCAAATTAGCCATCGAAGACGCCATTATCTCGGTAACCTTCTTCAATCAGCCATACCTGAAACAAAAAATCCTACTCGAGGATGAGGTTGCAATCTTTGGGAAATGGGAACGCGCACGTCAAAGTTTGGCAGGGATGAAAATCCTCGGCAGTTCGAACGGACAGGATGATTATGCGGCCATTTATCACGTCAACAAGACGATCAAGCAGCAGACCGTCCTGAATCTGATCAAACAGGCGATCGAGCTGTATGCTCCGGTCATTCCCGAGATTCTTCCGCAGCATTTGCTGCAGACGTATCATCTGATGAGCCATCGGGAAGCTATCCGGGCTATGCACTTTCCCAAAAATAATGAAGAATCAGAACAAGCGAGACGGCAAATCATCTATCAGGAGTTTTTCCTTTACCAGGTACGCCTGCAATTGCTGCAGTTGAGCCGAAAAACCAACAACCGAGGCATTCCGATCCTGTATGATGTGGACAAGCTGAAGGGATTCATAGCGACTTTGCCATTTGAACTGACCGATGGACAAAAGAAGGTCGTCAACGAAATATGCCGAGATATGCGCAAACCTTATGAAATGAACCGGCTGTTGCAAGGGGATGTCGGTAGCGGCAAAACAATCGTAGCGGTGATCGCCCTGATGGCTACGGTGCTGGGCGGGTACCAAGGGGCGTTCATGGTTCCTACTGAAATTTTGGCGGAACAGCATTATCGTACCTTGCAGAGCCTGTTCGAATATACCGATGTCTCCGTTGCCCTGCTAACCGGCAGCACGAAGGCAAAAGACCGGAAAGAATTGTTGAACCGGCTTGCAGGGGGCGACTTGCATATCCTCATCGGAACCCACGCCCTGATCCAAGAGGATGTCGTTTTTGCCAACCTTGGTTTGGTCATCACCGATGAGCAGCACCGCTTCGGTGTTCAACAGAGGCACAAGCTGAACGAAAAAGGGAACAACCCGAATGTTTTATATATGACTGCCACGCCGATCCCGAGAACGTTGGCGATTACCACGATGGGCGAAATGGACGTTTCGGTGCTTGACCAGATGCCCGACGGCAGAAAACCGATCAAAACCATCTGGAACAAATCGGATAAGATTGAAAATGTGCTTGAGTTCATCCGGAAACAGATGGATAATGGACAACAGGCGTACATCATCACACCTCTGATCGAGAAATCTGAGTCGCTTGATGTCAAGAACGCGGAAGATGTGCATCAAGCCGTGACAGCCTATTACAAAGGGAAATACCAAATCGGTCTGTTGCATGGCCGTCTCAAGTCCGAAGAAAAGGATCAAATCATGCGCCGTTTCCAAAACAACGAGCTGCAGGTACTGGTATCAACGACAGTCATAGAAGTCGGTCTTAATGTGCCAAATGCAACAGTGATGGTCATCCAGGATGCCGATCGATTCGGGTTATCCCAGCTCCACCAATTGCGGGGGCGAGTCGGTCGGGGAGACATAGAATCCTATTGTGTGCTGGTTGCCGATCCGAAAACCGATAACGGCAAGGAACGCATGCGCATCATGGTGGAGTCAACTGACGGTTTTTACCTGAGTCAACGCGATTTGGAATTGCGAGGACCCGGTGATCTTTTCGGAAACAAACAATCTGGCTTGCCCGATTTCAAATCCGGAGACATCGTGCGGGATGCCGTAATCCTGGATATTGCGCACAATGACGCTATCCAAATCACGCGCGAACAAGACTTTGAAAGCAACCCTGCCTACGAAAGTTTGCGGGAAGCAGTCGAACGCGAAAAAGAGAAGTTGAAGAGATTACAGTGAAACTAACAAAAGTGAGGTATACAATCTATGAAAATCGCTGTCGATGCGATGGGCGGGGATTTTGCGCCCCAAGCAATAGTAGAGGGCATTTTAATGGCTGCCAAAGAATTTAATGATTTAGAATTTTTGCTTTTTGGTGACGAAGCCAAAATTCGCAAAGCGTTAGGGAATCAATATGCCGAAGATGGGAAAATCACGATCATTCATACGACCGAAAAGATCGAGAGTGACGATGAACCCGTGAAGGCAATTCGCAGGAAAAAACAAGCTTCGATGGTGCTGGCTGCACAAGCAGTCAAAAATAAAGAAGCCGACGCATTATTTTCGGCAGGTAATACGGGTGCGCTTTTAGCAGCTGGATTATTGATCATCGGCCGGATCAAAGGAATCGACAGACCTGGCTTGATGCCGATTCTGCCCGTCATTGGGAAGGAGAATGAACAATTCCTGTTGATGGATGCAGGCGCAAATGCTGACTGCAAACCGGAAAACATCTACCAGTTCGGCCTTTTGGGCTCGTATTATGCCAAGTTTGTGCAAGGCATCGACAACCCGAGGATCGCTTTGTTGAACAATGGTTCCGAAGCGACGAAGGGAAGCGAACTGTCCAAAAAAGCCTATGCATTGCTGGAAGCGGACTCCGAAATCAATTTTACTGGTAATGTTGAAGCACGGGAAATTTTGCTGGGAGCTGCGGATGTCGTCGTGACGGATGGTTTCACCGGGAACGCCGTGCTGAAAACGATGGAAGGAACGGCAATGTCCTTGCTGAAGTTGATTAAAGCCCAATTGCTTTCAGGTGGCCTGAAGACAAAAATCGGCGCAATGCTGATCAAGGATTCCTTTTCGGAAATCAAAGATACGATGGATTATTCGAAGCACGGAGGAGCCGTACTATTCGGATTGCGGGCTCCGGTCGTCAAGACGCATGGCTCTGCGGATAAAATCGCTGTCTACCACACAGTGAAGCAAATCCGCAAAATCATCAGTTCAAACGTCATCGATGACGTCGTGAAGCACTTTGATGAAATGAATGCCCAGCCTATAAGCAAAACTGAGCAAGAATAAAAAAATATAGACAAAAGATTAGCGTATGGGTAAAATAGATGTGAGCCTTTACAAAATATTTTTAGTAAATGTGATGTAATTGGTTATGGAACGATAATGGAGGTGTAACGCTTGGCAGATACAAATACTTTTGAGCGAGTAGCCAAGATGGTTATTGAACGATTCGGTGTCGATGAAGCAAAAGTTACGAGAGAGTTGACTTTCCAAAACGACCTTGGGGCGGATTCATTGGATATTGTTGAACTCGTTATGGAACTGGAAGATGTCTTTGCTGTACAGATTTCCGATGAAGATGCTGAGAGGATAATCACAGTAGGAGATGCAGTCGACTACATCGATTCTCAAAAATAAGGATCGCAATAATTTAACGACAGAAGCAACGTTGACGGTTTTCAAATGCCAATGTTGCTTTTTTTTCAGGCCAAGAGGGC
>NZ_JBAVFV010000031.1:0-12927 GCF_049684335.1 Trichococcus sp. | reverse complement strand
ATTTCATCCGTGAAGCTACCTTCGAACCCAGTAGGGGTTTGGATGGCTCGGGTATCAATGATATGAGTAATGATAATTGCTGCTTTGTTCCGTTTTGCCACTTCTACAGCTTTGCGGAATGACAGTTCAGATTCTCGGGATCCGTCAACCGGAATCAAAATTTTAGTATATTCTTGAAACATATTTACCACTCCTCTAAACTATTATCGCTTACAAGTATATTTTACTCCACATTAAACGAAAATGAAAGCGTGTTCTATCTTTTGGGGAATTATGTAAAGGCGCTAACAGGGAAGGTCATCCTGATTACTTGCTTTGCTCCTTCAAAACAGCGGCAAGCCGGAGGCTGAAAAAGGCCGTAAAGACCGTCGCCAACACTAATAAAAGGGCGTATAAAAAGGGGGTTCTGAGAAATATTGCCACAAAACAAAGTAGGCCGAGCAGGATGTAAAAGAGGCCGCTCCGCTGGAAAAGGCGTTGATTTCTGCTGGCTTGGTCCGAGCTGATGCTTTCCCGGTTCAGGACAAAGACGGTGGACCCTTTCAGTTTTATAAAAAATCCGACGGACAACAATAAAACGGCAAATAGGGCAATCAATAATTCGATCATGGAAATCCTCCTAATAGGTATCATTTTAACAGGCTGGAGTTGGGCGCCGATTTCGGCCGTAGAATCGACGCTGAATAAAGAAAAAAGCTACTCAAAGAGTAGCTTCCAAAGTATAAAAACTTTATAAGAAATCCGATGGTGCCGGTGTGTATATTCTACTAGTTTTGAACCCGCATATAAGCAGGTGGGCTCCAATACCCAGTTTCTAACTACCAAATGATAAGGCGTGTTATCCACTGAGATAAACAGGATCCCAAGGTAGTAATAAATTGTTCGGTCAACACATTGAGAATATGTCGAACACCTCAGAAATCTATATACGTATAATAGCATACTAATCAATAGTTGGCAAGTAAAACACAAGCATTTCAATCGGTAAACGTCGCAGCAGCAATAGGTTAAACGCTACCAAACGGTAATCAAGAATCTTTGTTGAAGCGGTGCTGCAATTGGTTGGCCAAAGCCTGCTCGTATTTGCCTGTTGCAGCCGGCTCATAATAGCGACGATTCTTCAGCGAATCCGGCAAATATTGTTGTTTGACCCAGTGATCCGGGAAATCGTGCGGGTATTGATAACCGATGCCGCGGCCCAACTTATTAGCGCCGCTGTAATGGGCATCGCGCAGACTATCCGGTATGTTCCCAGACTTTCCGGCGCGCACGTCCGCTAGAGCACTGTCCAAGGCAAGATAGGCCGAATTGGATTTCGGCGAAAGGGCCAGATCGACAACAGCATTGGCCAATGGAATCCGTGCTTCCGGCAAGCCTAGCTTTTCTGCAGCTTGAACAGCCAAAACGGTTCGGGCCACAGCTTGTGGATTGCCTAAACCGATGTCTTCGTAGGCACAGACCATCAACCGCCTGCAGGCGATCAGCAATTCGCCGGCTTCCAGCAACCTAGCCAGATAATGCATGGCCGCATCTACATCGCTGCCGCGGATCGATTTTTGAAATGCCGATATAACATCGTAATGGGCATCGCCGTTCTTATCGTGGACCAACGCTTTCTTTTGGACACATTCCTCAGCGATGTCGAGGGTGATGTGGATGGTGCCGTCCGCATCCGGTTTGGTGGATAGGGCTGCCAACTCCAAGGCGTTGAGAGAACCACGGACATCACCCATCGTGCTCCTGGCGAAATGAAGCAAGGCATCTTCATCGATCACAATCTTTTCTTTCCCCAAACCGCGCTTTTCATCTGCAATGGCTCGTTCCAGCGCTAATATGACATCCTGTGTCGTCAGGGATGTCAACTCGAAAATCTGGGTTCGGCTCCGGATTGCTGGACTGATGCTGATGTATGGATTTTCAGTGGTGGCGCCGATTAGGATGACCTGACCGCTTTCAAGGTGCGGCAAGAGAAAATCCTGTTTGGGTTTGTCCAGTCGGTGCACCTCGTCCAACAAGAGGATGACCTGGCCGGAAAATTTGGCTTCCTCCACGACGATCTGCAGGTCTTTTTTTGTGTCAGTGGCGGCGTTCAGTTGCCGAAAAGCCGAATGGGTCGATCCGGCGATGGCGCTCGCGATACTGGTTTTGCCGATTCCAGGTGGGCCGTACAGTATCATGGAAGAAAGCATCTTGGCATCAACCATGCGGCGGATGATTTTATTTTCGCCCACCAGATGGCTTTGGCCGATGACTTCATCGATGTGGACGGGACGCATACGGTATGCTAAAGGTTGTTTCATTGATCTCCGCTCCTTTTTCTCTACCCATTATATGCCATCTGATAAAAAAGAACAAACATTCGCCCGGTTATTTTTTTGCGGATTTTTGAAAATTGATTGAAAAGAAAGGCAGGCAACATCTTTACTATTTACAAGCAGAAAAGCTATAATGAATACATTGAAAATTGGAAGCAGAAAGTGAGAGTATATAATGACAGATTTCAAAGAGATTATTTTAACACATAAATTATCGGCATTATTTTCGAAAGCCTCTTTTGGAATCGAAAAAGAAAGCCAACGGATAACGGGTGCAGGCACGATCGCCAAGACAAACCATCCTGCAATATTCGGGAATCGCAGTTTCCATCCCTACATCCAGACTGATTTTGCGGAAAGCCAACCGGAATTGATCACACCGCCGATGCAGTCGATTGAGGAAACGTATGAATGGCTGACGGCTATCCATGATGTCGTGCTGCGGTCCTTACCGGAAGATGAATATCTGTTGCCTTGCAGCATCCCGCCTACCATGCCGACGAGCGAAGAAATTAAAGTAGCCAAGTTGGACAGTGCGGATGATGTGGCGTACCGGGAGTACTTGGTCTCTGTTTACGGGAACAAGAAACAGATGGTAAGTGGCATCCATTTCAACTTCGAATTGAATCCTGCCCTCATCAAAGAGCTTCATCAGCTTTCCGGTTCTGCCGGGACGCTTAAAGCGTTCCAATCGGATCTCTACTTGAAGATGGCTCATAACTTCATCCGATATCAATGGATTATGACTTATCTTATGGGAGGATCCATTTCCGCGGATAGGTCCTATTTCGAAAAAGAAATACAGGATGATTTACCTCTGGATGGGTACACAAGAAGCATCCGCAGCAGCAAATATGGATACGTAAATAAAGCGGATGTGCATGTTTCTTTTGAATCGATTGATGCCTATGTGCAGGATATCGAGCAGATGGTAATAAGCGGTAAGCTTATTGCCGAAAAGGAGTTTTATTCCACTGTCCGTTTCAGAGGGGCCAACAAAGCGCGTGATTTGCTGACGAACGGAATCGCTTATCTCGAATTCAGGTTGTTCGATCTGAACCCCTTCGCTGAGTTTGGAATGCATAAAGAGGATATGTACTTCATCCATTATTTCCTGCTCTATTTATTGTGGATCGAGAAGGATGCCAGCGAAGAAGAGATGAAAATCGGAAAAGAAATGAATTACAGCACTGCATTGGAGAATCCTCTGCAGCCATCCGCATTCCAAACGGAAGGACTGTTCGTCCTGGAGGGGATGCTGCAGATGCTGGAAGCGATTGGCGCAGAAGAGAAAAACAGCGTAATCGTCAAAGAAAAAATCGAAGCATTCCACAATCCGGAGAAAACAGTGGCAGGCCAGATGGTCAACGCATTGAAAGCGGGAGCGGACAAAACCGCTTGGGCCACATCATTGGCCAAAAAGTACAAAGAAGCTGCTTGGAAACGTCCGTATGCCTTGAGAGGCTTTGAGGACATGGAACTCTCCACACAGATCCTGATGTTCGATGCCATCCAAAAAGGCTTAAAAATCAACATGCTCGACCGTTATGACCAATTCATCTCGCTGACCTACAAGAACCATCGCGAATACGTGAAGAACGGTAATATGACGGCAAAGGACAGTTATATCGGCCCGCTCATCATGGAAAATAAAGTCGTCACAAAAAAAATACTGGCGGAGAACGGATTCGCGGTGCCGGACAGCGGTGAGTATCATTCTGTGGCAGCCGCCCTGCGCGACTATTCTATCTTTGCCGGGAAAGGTATCGTCGTCAAACCAAAGTCAACCAACTATGGACTAGGTATTTCCATCTTCAAGGATGGTGCAACAGCTAAAAACTACGAAAAAGCGGTACGCATCGCATTTGAAGAGGATGAGGATATATTGGTCGAGGATTTCTTGGCCGGAACCGAATACCGATTCTTTGTCATCGGTAATGAAACAAAAGCCGTGTTGCTGCGTGTCCCTGCCAACGTGGTAGGCGATGGCAGTCACACGATCCGTCAATTGGTCGAGGAGAAGAATAAAGACAGTCTCCGCGGAAAAAATCACCGGTCCCCTTTGGAATTGATAGCGACTGGGGAACTCGAAAAATTGACGATCCAAGGGCAAGGGTATAGTTTTGACAGTGTTCCGTCTGCAGGGGAAACGGTCCGTCTGAGGGATAATTCAAACATCAGTACCGGTGGTGATTCAATTGATTTTACAGATCAGATGGACGACAGCTACAAAAAACTGGCTGTGCAGATGGCAGCCTCACTGGGTGTTGCGGTCTGTGGAGTGGATATCATCATCCCGGATCATTCAGTCCCGGCCACGAAAGAGGAGCCGAACTACGGGGTGATCGAGGCGAACTTCAATCCAGCCATGCTTATCCACATTTATCCATACCAAGGGAAAAGCCGACGCTTGACGATGGAAATCCTGCGCTTATTGTTCCCGGAAATGCAGCTGGAGGAAGAGTAGGGGGAACTTCATGAAAAAGTCATTTCTGAGAATTGCCAGCCATATTACCATTGCTTTCATCATGTTTTACGGATATCTCATCGCGAAGGGATTCAACGACTGGGGTAATCTGTCATCATTTGATCCACTGCTCGTTCCAGCTCTGTCGGCAGGCCTGTTCCTATCCATCCACGTGCATGTCTTTCTTCATGAAGGGGGGCATTTTCTCTTCGGAAAATTGAGCGGTTATCAGCTAGTCAGCTTTCAGGTCAGACATTACAAATATAGCCAAGCGGATCACAGCCTGCATCATATGCAGGCTACCTCCCCGTTACTGGCGGGCCAATGCTTGATGGCACCTCCTGAAGGGGACTATGCGGAATTGCCGTATCGCAGTTATCTGCTGGGTGGCATTATGGCCAATGCTTTGACGGGGACAATCTTGTATTGCTTGGCTTTTTTGATGGAACTGAAGACAGGTTCCTTGTTCGTTTTGTTCAGTTTGGTGCCTGTCTGGATGACTTTAGCGAACCTGCTGCCGAAAGCGCAGAATGATGGAGCCTTGCTGAGGGAAGCAAGCCGGTCATTGCCCGCGCGCAGGCTCCTGTTCCAGCAATTGGAGATGGCACGGCTTATCGAAGAAAAAGTACCTTTTGCCGACTTACCGGACGCCTATTTCGAAAATATAAATGATGCTCAGTATCAAAAAACCTTCCTGGTTGACTACTTCTACATGGTCGCGTATGTCCGCGCTTTGGGGGAACTGGATTTTGAAGAAGCCGATTCATTGTTGCAGACTTTTTCGGCCAAACGTCCAGTCGAAGAGTCGGTCTATTGGCCCGTTTATATGATGGAATCTTTGTTTTGCGATGCGCTGTTCGGTCGGATCGCTAATGCAGAGGAAAAATACAACCAAATACAAGCGCAACCTTTGTTAAAAAGGTACTGGATCGCAAACAACAGAATAAGGGCGGCCTATGCATTTTTCTGTCATACCGATATTGCAGAAACGAAGAAATTGTTGGGAAAGGCTCCAGCAACTGCCCAAGATTCCTCGAAGGAAATGCAAACCAGCATCGAACTGCGCCTGTACCGTTGGCTCAACAGTTATTTTGAACACTAGAAAGACTTGCGACAGAAAGAAGGTAACAAATTGATTTATTTCGACCATGCCGCTACGACTCCGGTGAGACCTGAAGTTGTGTCGGTCATTCAGGAATCGCTTATCGAAGATTTCGGGAATCCTTCCAGTACCTATGCTTTGGGAAGGCAAACAAGACAGCATATCGATCAGGCACGCAGGATTTTTGCGGCATCCATCCAAGCAGACCCGGCTGATATCATCATCACAAGCTGCGGCTCCGAATCAAACAATACAGCGATCATATCGACTGCGTTGGCTCTGAAGGAAAAGGGCAAACACCTTATCACTTCTGAAGCAGAACACCATGCAGTCCTCCATCCGATGCATTATCTAGAAACATTAGGCTTTGAGGTGACTTATCTGCCGGTTGACGATATCGGAAAAGTAACCTTGCAATCCGTGAAGGATGCGATACGCGAAGATACAATCCTAGTCTCATTGATGTATGCCAATAACGAGGTTGGCAGCATCAATCCGATTGCCGACATCGGCGCGTTTTTGGCCGAGCAGAATATCCTGTTCCACACCGATGCCGTTCAAGCCTATGGCAGCGAGCAGATTGATGTGGGGCAACAGCATATCGACTTCTTATCTGTTTCCGCGCATAAAATCAATGGCCCCAAAGGCATCGGATTTTTATACCGCAAAAATAGCCTGCATCTGCCTAATTTCATCCATGGCGGCAGCCAGGAGAACGACCACCGTGGCGGTACGGAAAATACGCCATACATCCGGGGGTTTGCTGAGGCCGTCACTTTGATGGAAGCAGAACGCAAGGAGAGCAACCGCAAAAAGCGTGAACTGGGCGAGTATTTACTGAGCGGACTTGAAAAGAGCGGTGTCCCATTTGAATGCAATGGTTGTTATCCTGAAGGGGTACCGCACATCTTGAACATCTGGCTGCCCGGCATGCGTTCCGACAAAATGCTGATTCAGTTCGATCTCAAAGGGATCATGCTGGCGGCCGGATCCGCCTGTACAGCCGGCAGTCTTGAACCGAGCCATGTATTGGCAGCGATGTACGGAATGGATAATCCGCGCGCAACGGAATCCTTGCGCATTTCATTCGGACCGGATAATACTATTGATGAGGCGGACACACTGATCGCCCTACTGAAAAGCATCCACAATAAGCAATACAAGAACGGCTGAACGAAAGAAAAAAATGTGTTATGATAGAGAAAACGTTATCTTGGAGGACTGCATATGGCATTCGAAAAAAATGTATCTTTAAAGGGATCCGGAAAAACCTTTCGATTGAACGAACAGGTGAAACGCTACACTTTGCGCGACAATGGTTTTGAAGAAACCAAAAACGGCAATTTCCAAATGGTCCGCGATTTGGACAATAGCGTGTTGCATAAACAAGGGATCAAAGTGAAAATTGTCGTCGCTGCCGATCTGAAAACATTGAAAGTTTCCACAACGACGAGCAATGGATTGCAGATAGTGGATGTCTACGGTAGGAAAACCATGTCGGCTGCGAAAGAGCAGTTGGAATACGTTTTGGACAGCTTGGTCGAAAACGGCGTCTTGGCTGAAGTGTCGGAGTGATCTAAACTTATTTGTGATATCTGAAAACAATGGACCGGTTCTGTAAGAGGCACTCTTACAGCCGGTTTTTTTGCATCAAATTGAAAAATGGAACTTGCGCAAATCCATGTGCACAAAAAAAACATAATACATACTATAAATACCTTAATATTTTTATATAAACCGTTATTTTTTTCATTCCAATTCTTATGAAATATGATATACTTATTCAGAATCGCACAAACAATTCGGGAGATGAAGAAAGTGGAACAAAAATATCAAGGCGCAGCCATGACTACAGTTGATAAAAGCGCCCTAAAGAAGTCGAATTTATTTGAGACTTCAAAAGTAAAATATTTCATCAGATGTATGCTTGCTGGTATGTTTTTGACGTTGGGTACATCAATCGCTGTGATGATTGCTGAAAAAGCAGAACACATGCTGCCCGGTAGCGGGAAATTTTTCTACTCATTCATGTTTGCATGGTCTTTGGTCATGATCAATTACATGAACACAGAATTGGGTACATCCAACATGATGTACATGACAGCAGCCATTTACCGCAAGGTGTTGGCACCCAAAAGAGCTTTAGCAATTTTATTCACGTGTATCTTATTCAACCTTATCGGGGGCATGGTCGCTTCATACGTCATGTCATTGACGAATATTTTCCAAGATTTACCAGCTGAACATTTCCTGTTCCATGCAGTTGAAGGGAAATTGCTTAAAACGCCAATCCAGATGGTAGCCGAAGGTATTTTTGCGAATATCATCGTCAATACGACTGTATTTGTGAGCGCCCATATGAAGGATGACGCCGGCAAGCTGTACTCGACCATTTTCATCATCTTCATCTTTGCATTTTTAGGCTTTGAGCACGTTATCGCCAACTTTGCGTCCTTTAGCCTTGCGTTTTTCGCATACGGTGGCGCCGTCCCGGGGATGACAGTCGGCAGCGTGTTGACGAACTGGTTCTTTGCTTTTATCGGAAATTATATCGGCGGCGGATTGATCATCGGTTTGCTGTATTCATGGATGAACAAAGATTCCGAAGTATACGTAGACTAAGCTTTACAACCAAAAAAGAGAAGGGTCCGACAAACCGGATCCTTCTCTTTTTTTCTTCTACGGATAAAAAACTGTCCGAATCAAGATTTGTTCTTTTTTCCGAGTTGATAGCTATCCCAACTGGCGATAAAACTTACGGACGGTTGACAAAAGCGAAGATTATCTGTATTGTTTTACTGTTATTTGTTAACAGAAATAAGGCATACTAGCCGACTGTCGCAAGCGGCTGATAGATAGAACAAAATGTAATTAAGGAGGCTTTTTTATGAAGTTGCTGGAGGAACGTATACTAAAGGATGGCATCGTGTTGGGGGACAACGTGTTGAAGGTGGACAATTTCTTGAACCATCAGATTGACCCCGTATTGATGCAACAATTGGGGGATGAATTTGCACGGTATTTTGCTGACAAAAAAATAACCAAAATTTTGACGGTGGAGACATCCGGCATTGTGCCCGCAGTATTCACAGGTTTGGCATTGGGAGTGAAAGTTGTTTTTGCAAGAAAACAAAAGAGTCTGACGATGAAAGACAATCTGTATTCGGCCACTGTCTACTCCTTCACAAAAGATGTCACCAACGAAATTACAATTTCCAAACAATATCTTGACGAGAACGATCATGTCCTCATCATCGATGACTTTTTGGCGAACGGACAGGCCACTAACGGCTTGATGGAAATCTGCAAGCAGGCGGGAGCGGAGATTGCTGGTGTCGGTATCGTCATCGAAAAATCCTTCCAAAAAGGCAGAAAAATTTTGGAGGAACAGGGTATGGATGTCTATTCATTGGCGCGCATCAAGTCCTTTGAAAACGGCACGGTACAGTTCATCGAAGAATAGCAACACAGGAAGGCAGATATTCTCTGTCTTTTTTTGTTTTCAAACATTGGGAATTTTGTGCGTTCATGATCTTTCGATTTGTCTTCAATATCTCCACAAAGCCTATTGGAATTGTGGTAAAATATTAAATATGCATGAGATTATGAACGTTATCTTAACGAGGAGGTTCAATAATGAGAATTGAAACACAATGTTTACACGAAGGTTATCACCCAGGGAACGGTGAGCCAAGTGCACTTCCGATTTACCAAAGCACCACGTACAGATATGACTCGACGGAGCATATCGGGAAACTATTCGATTTGACTGCCGCCGGACACATGTATTCGCGCATCTCCAATCCAACTGTTGCGGCCGTGGAAGAGAAAATTGCAGCGATGGAGGGTGGCGTAGGGGCTTTGTGCACAACTTCCGGACAGGCAGCCACGATGATCAGCTTGATGAATATCCTGAAGGAAGGCGATCATTTCATCAGCACCGCCTCCATTTATGGCGGAACCATCAATCTGTTTGCCGTGACTTTGAAGCGATTCGGAATCGAATGCACATTTGTCGATCAAGAACTGCCTGAGGAAGAAATCCAAAAAATGTTCAAACCGAACACGAAAGCTGTATTCGGCGAGACCATCGCAAACCCCGCTTTATCTGTTCTGGACATCGAAAAATGGGCAGCGATCGCTCACAACAACAAAGTGCCTTTGATCGTGGACAACACGTTCCCGACGCCGTACCTTTGCCGACCGTTCGAGTTTGGAGCAGACATCGTGGTCCATTCCACCTCGAAATACATGGATGGCCATGCTGTGCAGATGGGCGGGGTCATTGTCGACAGCGGCAATTTTGACTGGAAGAACGGCAATTTCCCAGAATTCACCGAACCGGATGAATCCTACCACGGCATCGTCTATACGGAAAGCTTCGAGAACGCTGCGTACATCACAAAAGCACGGGTGCAGATGATGAGGGATATGGGGGCATACCCAAGCGCCAATGCTGCCTTCTTGTTGAATCTGGGGCTTGAAACACTGCCTGTGAGGATGGACAGACATTGCAGCAATGCCTTGAAAGTCGCTGAATATTTCAAACAATCCGAAAAAGTCGAATTTGTGAATTATCCGGGATTAGAAGGAGACAAATACCACGAATTGGCAAATAAATATCTGCCGCTCGGAACGTGCGGCGTCATTTCACTTTCTATCGAAGGAAGCAGAGAAAATGCCATCAAATTCATGGACAGTCTGAAGTTGGCGTCCAACGAAGTCCATGTTGCCGACATCCGGACTTGTGTGCTCCATCCGGCAAGTTCAACCCACAGACAGCTGACCGATGAACAATTGGCGGCAGCAGGCATCACGCCAGGCCTGATCCGCTTTTCGGTAGGGCTTGAAAACGTTGCTGACATCATCGAAGACATCGAGCAAGCTTTGGCAACCCTGAATTTGGATGCCAAGCCTTATACTGTCTGATCGACATTTTCCCTGAAAATGAAGCAGAATTCCTTCTAAAGGTGTTCTGCTTTGTTTTCTTTAATGCGAAAGATTTCTCTTTTGCATCCCATATAATTCAAGAAGATCGGAAGTGACGCAATGGCATACAACAACAAAACGGCACTCATCAAATGGATTGCGATCCTCACCATGACGATCGACCATATCGGCTATTATCTATTCCCTTCATTGCTTTTTCTGCGTGTTGTCGGACGCATCGCTTTCCCTTGTTTTTTGTATACAACCGTGAAGGGGGTAAGCGAGACCCGTGATTTCCGTAAGTATCTGCTGCGCCTGCTCCTGACCGGAGTCATCAGTATGCCGATAACCGCACAAACAGGGAATGTCTTCAATATCCTCTTCACATTGGCTCTTTTTGCCTTGTCGATCAAAGACTACCGTTTCATCTTGCCGGCAATATTTTTGGTCCAATTTACGGAATACGGCTTGTATGGCTTTTTGATGGGGTGGACAATCTACGTGCTTTCGGAAAAACATGTTGCAGCGGGAATCGCGCTGTTTTTGCTGATGAATGCCTTGCAATTCCCCTCGTTGCAGGTGTTCGCTGCAGTGGCGCTCATTCCCATGCTTCTGCCGGTTAATTTCCAGATCAGGCCGCTGCCGAAATGGGCCGGTTATGCCTATTATCCTAACCATCAAGTTATCCTGATGCTTATCGCCCGGCTGATGTGACCGTTGGGTTGTATGCGGACAGGTGAGAAAGCTTGAAATATGCACTGGGATGGTGTAAACTGTTTTTTTGTATCGGGTTTAACTTATATATTGTAAGAAGTGATAAAATACACAAATTAAGTAAGGGTGTGATAGGCATGCAAGACAATTCAAAAATACGCGTGGTGGTCGGAATGAGCGGAGGCGTTGATTCTTCCGTCACGGCGTTGCTTTTGAAGGAACAAGGCTACGACGTCATTGGCATTTTCATGAAGAATTGGGATGACACGGATGAATTCGGATTCTGCACGGCAACCGAAGATTACAAGGATGTTCAAGCCGTCGCACAGCAGATCGGAATTCCTTATTATTCCGTCAATTTCGAAAAGGAATATTGGGATAAGGTTTTCCAATATTTCCTGGACGAATATAAGAAAGGACGGACGCCGAATCCGGATGTCATGTGCAATAAAGAAATCAAATTCAAGGCCTTCTTGGATTATGCGATGGAACTGGGTGCGGATTATGTCGCAACCGGGCACTATGCGCAAGTCGTCCGTGACGAAGACGGCACCGCTCATCTGCTCAGAGGCGTGGACGACAACAAGGACCAAACCTATTTCCTGAATCAGCTTTCCCAAGAGCAACTTTCCAAAACGATGTTTCCGCTGGGTGGAATCAAAAAGCCGGAAGTGCGCCGCATTGCTGAAGAAGCGGGTTTGGCGACAGCCAAGAAAAAAGATTCGACAGGCATCTGTTTCATAGGCGAGAAGAACTTCAAAGAATTCTTGACGAACTTCCTTCCGGCGACGCCTGGCAAAATGGTTACTTTGAGCGGCGATGTGATGGGTGATCATGCCGGATTGATGTACTATACGATCGGGCAACGAAAAGGCTTGGGAATCGGCGGCGGTGGGGAATCCGATGATCCTTGGTTCGTCATCGGCAAGGATCTGACGA
This sequence comes from Trichococcus sp., assembly GCF_049684335.1. GTDB lineage: Bacteria > Bacillota > Bacilli > Lactobacillales > Aerococcaceae > Trichococcus. The sequence continues at coordinate 461 of NZ_JBAVFV010000031.1, read as the reverse complement.
CCAACACGCTTTACGTGGGCCAAGGCTACCATCATGAAAACTTGTATGCCGACAGCCTGGATGCGACCGATATCCATTTTACCTCCGAAGGTAAGAAACCATCCGTCTTCACCTGTACGGCTAAATTCCGTTACCGTCAACAAGACACAGCAGTCACTGTCTATCTGAACGAAGATCAGACGACTGCCCGTGTGGAATTTGCGGAACCGGTCCGCGCCATTACGCCTGGCCAAGCTGTTGTTTTTTATGACGGTATGGAATGTCTGGGTGGGGGGACGATCGACAAGGCTTATCAAGCCGAGCGCGTCCTGCAGTACATCTAAATAATGAGTGAGGGGCCGGTTTTTTTCTCCGGCCTCTCTTTAATTTGGTCGGGAATTGTGGTATCGTTCTTAAGGAATCTTGTAACAAGTCTGAATATTTTAAAAAAGGGAGGGGATCATCCGGATGGATACAGAACA
>NZ_JBAVFV010000030.1:0-70502 GCF_049684335.1 Trichococcus sp. | reverse complement strand
GTGTAGGGCATAGCCGGAATTTGGATGCCGGCTTCCAAGAGGGCTGAGCGGTAGCTTCCTAAGAACAAGTTTTGAATGGTGAATTGCTGCCCATTCAGTGTATAAAAAACCACCCGATAGGCAAGTTGACCATTCCCTTTATCGGTAATGCCGACAACATTCGGACCTTTGACGATCTCCGGATGTTCAGGAACAATCCGCTCATTGACGGCATGAATGACCTGGTCGACGGTTTCGAAATCGGTATCCGGATACAAGAGAATATCAATCATTGCCCGCATATCATTTCGGGACAGGTTGCTGATTGTCGTGATGGTATGGTTCGGCAAAAAATGCAATGTTCCATCAAAACTCTTGATTTGTGTCGTCCGCAGTCCTACGTTTACGACAGTGCCGTCGATTCCGCCGATGATAACATGATCGCCGACATCAAATTGGGATTCCAGGATAATAAAGAACCCATTGACGATATCATTGATGAACTGCTGTGCGCCCAGACCGATAGCCAGACCCGCAAGACCGGCACCGGCAACCAATGTAGCGATCGGAACACCCATAATGGAGAGGACTCCGTAGGTCAAAAAGAAAAACAAAAGATATCGCAAACCATTCTCCGCTATTTTATAGATGGTGGTAGCGCGATTCTGCGTAATGTGTTTGGTCAATATTTGTTTTTCGAAAGTCCGGTGCAGCACGTAATTTAATATACGTTTTAAAGCAAAAAAGACGAGCAGCAAAAAAAGCAAGGTTATGCCTTTTGAAATAAACAAGCCCACAATCTCTTCCCAGGCGATGCTGTTCCACCATTTGACAAAAATGTTTGGATTCGTCACCACTTCCTCTATCAAATCTTGCGCAAGAGCACTGTCTTGCATGCTTGCATCTAACATTCAAATCCCTCATTTCTGAACAGCTGTTTCCATTGTATCAAATTACGGAGCTTATGAAAATGAAGATAGGGTTACGTTTGTTTGAAGAAAGGATGTCTGAAGCGGCAGGCACCATTTCTAAGGGAATTGGCATTAACTAAAGGGGTTTCAATAGCATATCAGAAATGACTATGGTATCATTTTATTATAAATAGTATAAATCTTATAAAAATTCATACAATGCTTTGACAGATGTGCGTATGAATCAAGAAGGAGTGAGTACAAATAATGGGATATGGTGAAATTGCAGCTTTGATAGCTGCGCTAGCTTTTGCGGTATTGGTTGTTTTCATCATCTTGGCATTAAGGAAAGTCACTGACATCTTAGGCGAGGTTGAAAAAGTGACCCAGGAAGCGAATAAAAGCCTGGCGGTCATCACTAAAGATGTCGATCACTTGTCGATTGAAGTTGAAGGCTTACTGAATAAAGCCAACACGTTGGTGGATGATCTGAACGGCAAAATCAGCAAGACAGATCCTTTATTCACCGCAATCGGCGATTTGGGTGTGACCGTCTCTGATGTGAACCAATCTACCAGAAATTTGGCGGTATCACTTAAAGGTGGAGGGAAAGGCGCAAAAAGCGCATCGGGTTCCTCCACTGTCGGTAAGCTAGGACGGACGGCAATGGCAATTGCCCGTCAACGGCAAGCGAAGAAAGAAACGAAGGACACAAAGTTCAAAACTTACTGAAGTGTCAACCAAATCATAAACGAAAAGGAGAATGAATATTATGACAAAAAATAAAGGCGGATTTGTATTAGGGGCAATCATCGGTGGTGCAGCGGCAGCTATAACTGCACTATTATTTGCGCCAAAACCAGGCAAAGAATTGCGCGATGACATCACTGAGGAAGTTAATAACCTGCTTGATACCGCACGCGATTATGCAGATATCGCTGTCGAAAAGGGCAATGAGTTCATGGATGTTGCCAAAGAAACTTCGGATGACATTAAAATCAACTTGAAGGACACCACTTCTTCCATCAAAACGCAATTCACGGAAACGACAAAACATGTCGGTGACGATTTAAAGAAAGTGAAGGACGAGATCAAAGAGAAAGCCACTGATGTGAAAGAATTTGCCTCTGTCATCGCTGAGGAAGGCAAAGAAGAAGCTGCAGCCGTAATCGAAGAGAAAAAAGCCGCAGTGGAAGAAAAAGTTGAAGAAGTCAAAGACAGTGTGGAAAATGTCTAAAAGCAACACAAAAAACAGGCTTGCTGCCTGTTTTTTGTGTTTTATATTGTATGGTTTGAGGGGTTATTCCGCTATGCAAGGATGACCAACTAATTGATCAGTTTTGAATAGGCGTCGATGCCAGTGGGCGTATGCGTGAAGGATTGAAAACCATCCGCACTCACAAATCCACAATCCTCGACTCTGACCCCTGTATCCCCTTCGATATAGATGCCTGGCTCGATGGAAAAACACATGCCTTCAGTAAGGGTCATTTCATTGCCTTCCATGATGGATGGGTATTCATGTACCCCTTGACCCAAACCATGACCCAGACGATGGTTGAAGTAGCGGCCGTAGCCCGCATCCGCAATGATCTTCCGCGCTGCAGCATCCAATTCACCGGCTGTTATGCCAGGGCGAACTACAGCCATTGCTGCATCATGGGCTGCCAACACCAAATCGTAGAGCTTTTGTTGGTGTACAGATGGCTTATCACCAAAGAAGAGTGTGCGTGTCACATCACTGGCATAGCCCTCGTGCATGGTTCCCAGATCGAACAGCACAAACTGGTTTAGCTTGAGTTTGGTTTCGCCGGGAACGCCGTGCGGACTGGCTGCATTTTCGCCGAACAACACCATGGTGTTGAAGCTCATTTCTGCTACGCCTCTTTTTTTCAGTTGGTATTCAATTTCTGCTACTACTTCCAGTTCAGTGATACCCTCGCGCAACGTATTAGCGCCTATTTTGAGTGCTTCGTCAGCCCATAGGCCCGCTTCCTTCATTAAGGTCAGCTCATGTTCTGTCTTGATCAGGCGCATTTTTTGAAGCGTTTCGCTGATGTTATGCCCGAAAGTTGCTGTCGGGAAATGTGTCCGCAAAGCTTCCATTCGTTCAACAGTCAAGAAATCCTTTTCGATGGACCAGTCCGATAGCGACGAATGACGAGCTTTTATGCTGGTTGCCAGCACAGTCCAAGGATCTTGCGTATCCATGTAGCTGACCACATCAAAATCAGTAGCGGTATTCCGCGCATCATTTTCTTCCAGCGCAGGGACAAACAGCAGGGGTTTTGCATCCTTAAATAAAATGGCCGCCAAAATCCTTTCATGTGGATCACTCCTGTATGAAGAAACGTAAAAGACATTTTTAGGGTCATTGAGAAATACGATATCGACATCTTGTTTTTTCATTAAATTGATAATGGGGTTTAAAGGCATTTTTAATATGACACCTTCCTTTCTTTAGTATTATAGCATATAATGAGGGTTCGATTTTTGATAATTGCAATGTGAAATTTTCATGAAAACTTTTATAAAACGCTTGCATATCTCATGAAACAATGGTAAATTCTTTATAAGCTTGTAAAATAATCAATATTTACAACATTATGTTGAATAATGGAAAATAAAAAATTGAAAACAATTGAGATAAGGAGCAACATAAATGGAAAAACAAACGATTACAATTTACGATGTCGCTCGCGAAGCAAATGTCTCCATGGCAACTGTTTCCCGCGTAGTGAACGGTAATCCCAACGTAAAACCATCCACAAGGAAAAAGGTATTGGAAGTCATTGAACGTTTGGATTACAGACCGAATGCTGTTGCCCGTGGTTTGGCAAGCAAGAAAACAACTACAGTAGGGGTTATTGTTCCTGATGTCACTAACTTGTTCTTCGCATCTTTGGCACGCGGAATCGATGATATCGCTACAATGTACAAATATAATATCATTTTAGCGAACTCCGATCAGAATGACCAGAAAGAAATTCAAGTATTGAACACCTTACTTGCTAAACAAGTGGATGGCATCATCTACATGGGCAATAAGATCACAGATGAGTTGCGCGCAGAATTCTCTCGTTCAAAAACGCCAGTCGTTCTGGCGGGAACAATCGATCCTGAACAACAAGTTGGAAGCGTCAATATCGATTACATCGGCGCAACCGAAGAAGTTGTAGCGAACATGATTGCAAACGGCAAGAAGAATATTGCTTTCGTATCTGCATCGCTTTCCAATCCGATCAATGGTCAGCATCGCCTGAAGGGATACAAGAATGCTTTGGTCAATGCAAACATTGCTTTTGATGATGCACTTGTCTTCGAATGCGAGCCGACTCTTCAAAATGGTGAACTATTGGCTGAACAATTACTTGAAGCCGGAGTGGATGCAGCATATGTAGCTGGTGATGAACTTGCCATCGGCCTGCTGAATGCTATCATCAATGCAGGTGTCAACGTCCCTGAGGAGTTTGAAGTCACTGCCAGCAACAATTCCCGCATAACTGAAATGGCGCGTCCGAAATTGACGTCCATCATGTTGCCGCTGTATGATATAGGCGCTGTTGCGATGCGTTTGTTGACTAAAATCATGAACAAAGAAGAGATTGATGAGAAATCCATCATCCTTCCTTACAAAATCGTCAACAGAGGAACAACGTTACCTAAAAAGTAATCGGTCCATCCGAAAGACAATCAAGCCCAAAAAGCCTTGCATCCGAAACAGATGCAAGGCTTTTTTCTGTCCCTTGCACAAAAGGATCGGCTGGAAGCGCTGTTGTTTCAACAGGTCAAATATGTCGGGGACAGCAAATGAAAAAGCTGTCCCGAATGGGACAGCCATCTTCTTACTCTTCTGTTGCTGGGGGTTCTTCAGCTGGCGGGGTTTCCGTTTCAGTCGTGGGATTCGTCTCTTCAGTTGTTATATTGGTCTCCGTTTCGGGTGCTGCCTCTGCATCAGCCGCATCGCCTGTAGCGTTGTTTTGTGAAGCAGACGATGCGGCTGCCGCATTACGATTCGCTGTTGCTTCAGCCAGATACTTTTCCCAAAAATCTTTCAAGTCTTTATCGGTGGCACCAGGAGAGAAGTCATAGGAGATTTTTTTCGGTAAACCATCAACTTTGAACAGATCGGTCCTTGTGCTTCCGTTAAGGTTGACGGACAAACCGTTCGCAAACGAAACGGTTCCCGGTAATGTTCCTGTTTCAGTCAATACTGATTTTTCGACAATCCCTTCCGGTTGTTGGTGCGTCTGATCGGTGCCGAGGATGTCCGGATTGATGCTGTAGATCTTATTGGCGATTTGGGACCAGTAATTCAGATTTCGTCCGGTCGGAAGGCCTTGATTGTTAGGGTCATAGAAGACATGTTCACCCTTGTAATTGTCATAACCCATCCAAGAGCTGAGCGTGACGGTAGGGGTGCTGGCAATGAACCAGATATCCCGGTTGGCTTCCGATGTCCCAGTCTTTCCGGCCCAATCAGCGCTGAAGTTCAGATAATTGTTGATTGAACGGCCTGTACCATCAGTGATGACGTCTCGCAGAATATCCAAAGTCAGATAAGCGGTGTCTTGCGAGAATACTTCAGTTGTTTCGGACTCATGCTGATAAACGACATTCCCGTGCTTGTCCGTAATCGTTTCGATCAGATATGGTGAAACATGATCGCCTCCGGTTGCGAAGGTAGTGAACGCGCTTGTCTGTTCCAAAACGGTAGGGCCGTCATTCGTTGCTCCGATCGCTAAGGATGGATTGCCGTATTCCGATTCGTCGATCGAGGTGATGCCCATTTTTTCCAGATATTGCCCCGGATTCATTCCTTCGTCGTTCATGGCGACATAGAGCTTGATTGTGGGGTTGTTTTTTGATTGGTAGAGCGCTTGGCGAGCAGTAATGTATGTATTGGAAATGGTGTCTCCAAAGTTTGTAGGCTCCCACAATGTGCCGTCGGGTTGTTTGATGCTGATTTTTGTATCAGGCACCATCGAAGCAGGGTAAATCAGATTCTGCTCAATCGCCGGCGCATAGACCAGCAACGGCTTGATCGTTGAACCAGGGGAACGGTTGGTGCTGAACACGTGGTCAACTTGATTGACCGAGAAATCTCGGCCTCCGATGAATCCGATGATTTTCCCGGTTTGATTCTCGATCAGGACACTGCCTGTTTGGGCAAGCTCAGTTACTTCCTGGGTGACCCCATCTGCATCAACATAGGTATCCACAAATGTTTCTCCCAAAGTATGCCCATATTCTGATGCAACTTCCTGCATGCCGTTATAGATGTCTTTATCGATTGTGCTGTACACATTGTAGCCGGATAAGCGCAACGTGTTGTCCGCATTTGCATAATATTCGTTGTACAATTCGGTGTCCGCTTCCAGATCCTCCAGGGTGAGGTCGTTACCGGCAGCAGCCTGTTCCATCAGCACGAGGATCGCCTCGCGTTCGACAGCTTGATAAAGGTAACTGTTCCTGTCTTCTTGCGTGGCGTGGGCAGCGATGAAATCCTGGGTGATATCGTATGCGATCGCGGCATCATATTCTTCCTGGGTAATGTATCCTTCGCTGAGCATCCGGAAAAGCACGGTGTTTTTGCGGTTAAGGACCGCAGTCAAATCTTCCTTTCTTTCACCGTATTGCGTGAAAGGAGTATAGGTATAAGGATTCTGCGGGATCCCCACGAGAAATGCTGCTTGAACCAAGGAAACATCGGCAGCATGTATGCCAAAAATGCCGTTCGCCGCTTCCTCTATGCCCGCGATATTGGAACCGCTGCTGTTTCGTCCGAATGGAGAGACGTTTAAGTAGGCTGTCAATATTTCATCCTTCGTAAAGAAATTTTCGAGCCGCAGCGCCAATAAGATCTCATTGGCTTTGCGGGAAAAAGTCACTTCATTCGTCAGTATCTGTTGTTTGACGAGCTGCTGTGTCAGGGTGGAACCGCCGCTTTGGCTGCCGAAGCCGGTCAATTCAGTCACCAACGCCCTCAGAATGGCCTTCGGTACGATTCCATTATGCTCATAAAAATTTTCATCTTCTGTTGCGATGAGCGCCTCTTTGATGATCGGAGAGATGCTTTCCGTTCCGACAGTGGTCCTGACCAAGTCGGTGCGGATTTCCGAAATGGCTTCGGTATTTGCGTAGTACATAGTGGAAACGAGTTCGACATTTCCGATGTCTTCAGCCATGCTTTCGTATGTAGGTGCAGTCTCTTTTGAAATCAAATTAGCGAAGTAACCCAATCCTGCACCACCGCCAAAGATGCCTAGCAGAATCATCAACAGTATAATTCCGGTAAAGATATTCCGGATCACACCAAAAAAAACATTGAAACCGAAAGCTCCTTTTGAAAGAAGAGGCTTCATGTTTGTTTCCGTGTCCAGCTTCCGTTTCATTCTTCGCAAAGTCACTTTGCCTTTATCCATACGCTTGTAGGTGTTTTGCTCCCAAAGCAAAGCTTTTTCCTTTGCTCTTGCAGCATTTTCTTTCGTGAAAATCCGCTGGAGGCTGCCAGTTATCGATTGCCCAAGACGTTTAAAAAATTCTCTGGTCTTTTTCAGCCATTTTTCCGCTTTATTTCCATCTGGATTGTCCATAAATTCCCTCTTTCCTTTTCAGGTGGTCACTTATCAGTATAACAAAAAAGCTTTGCCCTGACTATTACATAGCACGAACAATCACTAAGACCGAGGAACCCTTATGGACAGGATCGTGATGGAAGTGAAAAAACCAAAAAAAATCAGTAAGAATGATTTTTTTTGGTTTTTTTGTTTATACAGTTGTTGCGGCAGAGCTTTCCATCGCCTCTCCGATGGCGGCTAGACGCTCCGCCACGTCGGATTCCGTCAATTGATTGCGCTGTACATAATAATTTGGCTGATGGACGCGGCATTCATGCGAGCAGCTACGCATATACTTGTGTTCATTCTCTTCGGAACAAAGCATTCTGCGGTTGCAGCTTGGATTGGCGCAATTCGCGTAGCGTTCGCATGGCGTACCGTCGAACCAGTCTTTTCCGACTACGACATGTTCGACGCGATTGATATTGACACCGATACGCTCATCAAATACATACATTTTTCCATCCCAAAGTTCCCCTTTGACCGTTTCATCTTTCCCGTAGGTTGCAATTCCGCCGTGCAGCTGGCCGACATCTTTAAAGCCTTCTTTGACGAGCCAGCCTGAGAATTTTTCGCAGCGGATGCCGCCGGTGCAATAAGTCACGACGCGTTTTTCCATGAACTTTTCCTTGTTGTCGCGGATCCATTGCGGCAACTCCCGGAAGTTTGCGATATCCGGACGGACAGCTCCGCGAAAGTGGCCAAGGTCGAACTCATAGTCATTGCGCGCATCGATGACGACAGTGTTCTCGTCGAGGATGGCTTCACGGAACGCTTCCGGAGACAAGTATGCACCAGTCGTGTCATTTGGGTTAAGGTCATCGCCACCTAAGTGCAAAGATACGATTTCCTGACGAGGGCGGACAAACATCTTTTTGAAAGCGTGGCCGTCCGTCTCGTCGATTTTGTAAGTGATGTCGTTGAAGCGCGGATCTGCGTTCATGTGCTCGATGTACGCTTGCGTTTGTTCAACGGTCCCGGAAACCGTTCCGTTGATACCTTCTGGTGCGACCAAAATTCTTCCTTTTAAGCCGATGTCTTTGCAGAATCCTAGATGTTCTTGCGCGAATGTTTCTGCATCCTCTATCGGTGTATATTTATAATAGAGTAGGACACGATATTCTTTTGTCATACTGCTCCCCCTAATTCAATCTGTTTTACTTCGAACGTTATAAAATTATACACATTTTGTAAGCGAAAAGCCAAGAATATGCTCAACGGCGAAAAAAAGGCGCCAGGCTTTATAGGTGAGGGCGCTGCATGCTACACTTGCATTGACTACAAAAGGAAAGCGAGGGAATATGATGGGCATTTGTACATTGATCGTAAATCCGTCGTCAGGGGGCGAAAAAGCTACTGGCTATCTGGACTTGATGAGGACGCAATTGAGCGAAATGTTTGAAGAGGTCACAGTCAAAGAAACCGAGAAGCAAGGCGATGCTGAACAGTTTGCAAACGAAGCAGCAAATCAGGGACATGAAGCCGTTTTCTGCATGGGCGGCGATGGCACTGTCAACGAAACCATCAATGGCTTGGCAGCTGCCGGGAAAACCGTGTCCTTCGGGTTTGTTCCATTGGGCACCGTCAATGACCTTGCAAGAGCGATTGGTATCCCTTTGGAGCCCGAGGAAGCTATCGCAATGTTGGACAATGCAACCTTAGTCGATCTGGATATCGGCAAGGTCAATGATCGTTATTTTGTGTCTAATGTCGCTGCAGGTGCGATCCCCGAGGCTGTCGAAGGAGTCAGCGCAGAAGAAAAAACAAAATATGGTCCGCTGGCTTATTTCATAGAAGGTGGAAAAGCATTAGCGAAACAGACCATGCATCGTTTCCGCATTACAGTGGATGGAGAGACCTTTACACAGGAATCGCCACTCATTCTGATTGCTCTGACGAATTCAATCGCCAGCTTCGAGAGTTTCATGCCACAAGCAAAAGTCGATGACGGCAAAATCAGAATGGTCGTTTTCAAGGAGTTTAACCTGCTGGATTCGGTGAAATTATTGCCGGAGCTCATCCGAGGCGAAATCAAAAATTCGGATTCTGTCATCTACAAATCATTCAAACAGGCCACTATCGCTCTTGAAGATGGCGATAGTTTGATCACCAATGTCGATGGTGACAAAGGCCCTTCATTTCCGCTAGAAATCGAGATAATGCCTTCCTTTATCAAAGTTTACGGGCCGGCAGCCATTTGAATAAAAATAAATCCCCGCGACCTGAAACTGTCGTAGGGATTTGTTTTGTCTTCAGATATATTTTTCGGTCAAACGCAGGAATTCTTCCACGTCACCCGCCATGATTTCCAAGCCTTGGGTCCAGAAATCCGGTTGCGTAATGTCGGCACCAAGATGCTTCTTCACGAGGTCTTCCGTCGTCATCGATCCGGTGTCCCGCAGCAGCGAAATATAGGTTTCTTCAAAATTCTCAGTTTGCTTCAGCGATTGCGCGTAAATCCCCAGACTGAACAGGAAGCCAAACGTGTAAGGGAAGTTGTAGAATGGCACATCATCGATGAAAAAGTGCAGTTTGCTCGCCCAAAATAGGGCGTGATAGTCACTCAAAGCCCCTTGATAAGCCTCTTTCTGGGCAGCTTCCATCAGACCGGACAAACGTTCTGCCGTGACAAAACCGTTCATCCTTTCGGTGTAGAATGACTTTTCGAAAATATATCGGGCATGGATATTCAGGAACATGGCCGTCGCATTTTCGAGTTTCGTATTGAGCAAGGAAATTTTTTCTTCATCGCTGTTTGCTTCCCTGACCGTAGCCGCGCTGATAATGGTTTCTGCAAAAGTTGATGCCGTTTCGGCGACGTTCATGGCGTAGCGCGTGTTCAGGTCGGGCAGATTGCGCATCACGTGGGAATGGAAGGCATGGCCCAGTTCATGGGCCAACGTACTCATGTCGCTTGCCGAACCCGTAAAGGTCATGAAAATCCGTGATTCTTTCGATTCCGGATAATCTTCGCAATAGCCGCCGGGTCTCTTCCCGGATCGGTTTTCGGCTTCAATCCAGCGGTTTTTGACGGCATCCAAGGAAAAATCCGCCAGCTTCGGTCCGAAGCTGGCGAAGTGTTCGATGATGTAATCGACTGCTTCGTCGAAGCTGAAGGTTTTTGATTGGAAACTGCCGAGTGAGACAGGTGCATCGACATCATACCAAGCCAATTTATCCTTGCCCATCAGCGCGGCTTTGCGGTCCAAAAAGGAAAGGAAAGGCTGTTTGTTCGTGCTGATGGCCTGCCACATCGTATCCAAGGTCTCGCGCTTGATGCGGTTGTAGCGCAAAGGTTCCGCCAAGAAATCCTCATCTTGGTGCGCCTCGAAATCTGCCAAACGGAAACCTTGCAGGTGATTCAGTGTATCGGCGAATGCTGGTGCAAGGTAACCCCAAGCTTTTTCCCATTCGACGAATAGTTTTTTACGCACGCTCGGATCAGGATCGGCATACATCCGGTTCATCGCTTGGCCGGCGGACAGTTCGCTCAAAGTTCCGTCAACCTCCTCAAAGGGAATTTTGATGAAGGATACGAGCGTGTCATAGTGCGCGCTCCAACCATTGAAACCATCGACACGCAAAGTCGCCAACAAGGTTTCTTCCTTGTCGGACAAGAGTCGGCTGCCTTGTTGGCGCCATTCCGATAGGGCGAATGCAAGCTTTGAAAAGGCAGGCTTTTCAACCAACAGATCCCAATCGTTTCCTTTGATTGCGGTTACTTTTTTCTTCAGAGTCGTTTGAATAATCGTTAATTTGCTGTACAATTGAATTATTCGTGCATGTATTGCGCTCGCATCCAAATCTGAGGCATCGGCTGATTGGACACCCGTTATGAAACTGTTGCATTGCATCAAGGCTTTTGCGTACAGTTCCTCGTGATGTAGCAAATCCTGAAAATCAGGATATTCCGATTTATCTTGTTCGGGGTCCCAAGCGGTTGCTGCGGATTCAAAATCCTTCAATCCGACTTGAATAGATTGTATCTTTTCTTGGAGTGCGGGCGAAGAACTTCCACCTTCAAAAAATGAGTCCAAATCCCAGGTAAGGCTATATTTCATGCTTTTCATCCTCTCAGGCTGAATTGTCTAACTTAATGCCATAAATACATTATATCCATTTCCAGCAAAATAAATAAGGAATTCTCATCAGGAAAGGAAAAAAACTATATGCAAAGAGAACAAAAAAGCAATTCATACATAGTGGGCGCAGTTCTGATCATGGGTTATCTCTATTACCGCGCCACTTTCCAACAAGATTTTTATGCTTTGCCGAACATCATCACGAATCTTCTGCAGGCACAACCGCTTTCCGGATTATTCGCAACCTTCACCTTCCGTTACGGGGAGCAGGTGATCAGCATGGAGGCATTGGGCTACTTCGGCTTTTTGGGATTCTTCGGCAGCAAAATCTGGTTGTTCCTTTCCTATTCCATATTGGCTTATCTTTGGTATGGCGGACTTTCCGGGAAGATGCGGGAGGCATTTACGCCTATCGTTGTGGCGTTGCTGCTTTCCGTGAGCTACGCGGCTGCGGATGAATTTCACCAGTCGTTTGTGTCTCCTGCATTTGCGATGAAGGAAGACGTTGTTTTGGCAAGCATAGGGGTGATTTTGGCGATAATCGCCGGTTGGTTCTTCCTGACTTCCAGAAAAGGCAGAAAGTGAATTGCCATAAGTGGTTACTTTTGATAAAATGATTGAGTAAATTAATAGATGAGAAGAGGGATCTGAATGTCAGGACATTCAAAATGGAGTAAAATCAAAGGCGCAAAAGGCGCTGCGGATCAAAAACGAGGTAAAATTTTCCAGAGATTATCGAAAGAAATTTATATGGCTGCAAAGAACAGCGGTCCGGATCCCTCATCTAACCCGAGCCTGCGCATGATCATCGATAAAGCGAAAGCGGCGAATATGCCGAACGACAACATCACACGCGCCATCAAAAAAGCAACATCTGCCGGAGAAGGCGAGAACTATGAAGAAATTACCTATGAAGGCTACGGCCCGAACGGTGTGGCTGTTTTGGTCCATGCTTTGACCGACAACCGTAACCGTACCGCCACAAACATTCGAGTTGCTTTCAATAAAAACGGAGGGGCTTTGGGCGAATCCGGTTCGGTGAGCTATATGTTCGACCGTAAAGGTTATATCGCGATCGAGCGTGAAGACTTGGCAGTGGATGAAGACACGATGTTGATGAGCGTGCTGGAAGCCGGTGGGGAAGAGTTGCAGACGAGCGATGAAGTATTCGAGATCTACACCGATCCTACCGATTTTGATGCGGTTTGCGAAGCTCTGAAGTCAGAAGGCTACGTTTTGGCTGAAGCGGAAGTTACGATGGTTCCGCAAACTTTGTCGACAATCGCTGCAGATAAAGAAATCCAATTCAGAACGATGCTTGAAAAATTGGAAGAAGACGACGATGTCTCTGAAGTATTCCACAACGCTGATTTGGACGACGAAGAATAATATTTTTCAGCAAACCCCAAAACCGGTTGCCTAACCTTGTCAGCAGACAGTGGAAGGCAACCGGTTTTTTTGATGCAAGCTAAACATAGAGAATCAGCCTTGGGTGTGTAATCGCTTTCTTTGGTGGCTTGTAGTATAATTTAGATAGGCAAAGTCGATCTGTCCTCGGGCTTTTCGATCACGCCTCTTCAAGTGATGCTATCATTATCTGATCGGGATAAACAACGAATGGGGGAACAGCAGTATGGCAAAAGTAATATTTGTGATTGCACCTGAAGACTTCCGCGACGAAGAATTATTCATGACCCAAGAAGAAGTAGCAAAATGCGGACATGAGATGTGGATCGCCAGCCACAAGACCGGGACCTGTATGGGAGTCCATGGCGGAATCGCGCAGTCGGATCTATTGGTTGAAGATGTCGACACGACCAGTTTTGATGGTGTGGTGTTCGTCGGAGGAACGGGAAGCCGCGTGTTCTTCGAAGATCCGCATGCGTGGATGTTGGCACAAGCGATGAATGGGCAGGGCAAAATGGTTGCGGCCATATGCATCGCACCGGTTATCTTAGCGAATGCCGGTTTGCTGAAGAAGAAAAATGCGACTGTTTTTGAATCCGAAATTACAGCTATCGAAGCCAAAGGGGCAGTTTATTCTGAGTCTGGTGTGACAGTCGACGGCAATCTCATCACTGCGAACGGTGCGGATCAAGCCAAACAATTCGGATTGGAAATATGCAATTTTTTGGCGGGATAAATCGGAAGAATAGCTGTTTTTGAGGAATTGGAGGCGGCAGGGGATATGGAAGAGTTGAAAGCCAGAATCGAACTGTTGAAGGAACAGGACCCGGTCAAAATGCAGGACCTGGAAAGGAAATTCGGATTGCTGAAGTTTGAGCTTCTGGAAGCAAAGAAAGCAGTGGAGCTGCAGGAAATCACCCTTGCGGATGTGAAAGGCGATTGGATCAAAGAAGATTCGGATGAGAACCTCGCCGTTATGCGCGAGGAGGAACAGAACCTGAAGATTGCCAGATTGAGCTACAATGCCGCAGTGGAGAAGATGGACATCATGAAGACAGTCGTTTTTCTGCTTTCCTAAAAGGGTTAATACTTGTAGCATAATAAAATTATCATAACGAAAAAGAACGGCAGGGACCTTTAAATGGTCCCTTGCCGTTCTTTTTCGTTATGCGTTTGTTCTGTAATCATTCCGACTGCTCATCGATGAAATCGTTGATTTTTTGTTGGTAATGATCATCCGAAATCAAATAAGAGAATCCTTCACCGATGACGCTTTGGGCTTCGCTGATGGTGAAGAAAGCTTTCGGATCGATGGCAGTCACAATCCGGTTGAGCGGCATCAATTGCTGTCTGTTGACGACGATCAAAATCACCTTCTTCTGGCTTTTGGAGTAATAGCCTTCACCTTCCAAAAAGGTCATTCCGCGGCCAATTTTTTTGTCGATTGCCTCAGCGATTTCCTGATGCCGCTCCGAAATGATAAGGACCTGTTTTTTCGGATTGAATCCTTCCAGAATGAAATCCAGCACTTTCGTTTGCACATAGAGATGCACGACAGTCAAAACGACATTCTCCAGCCCGATAACGAAAATGGATGGTCCGACCACAAATAGGTCCAATACGACCAGTGCGACACTGGTGCTCCAGCCAAGATATTTATTGAAAATCAAGGCGATGATATCGGTCCCGGCCGTGGAACCGCCCGCCTGCATCACAAGCCCTAAACCGCTACCTACCAAAAATCCGGAGCAGAGCGGCGCCAAAATGATTGTTTCCATCGGATAGCGCCACGCCGCCGTCAGATACAGAAAAACCGACATCAACAACGTGGCAAGAAGCGTCAGCCTCATGGTCGATTTTTCCAAAAAGCGGAATCCGATGACCAGGATGATGGCGTTCAAACCGAAACTAGTGATGGCTACCGGGATATTCATCGTATAGAAGGCCAACAAACTAATGCCGGTGACGCCGCCTTCGCCAAGATGGTTCGCAACGGAAAACATATTGATGCCCACCGCGAACAGAAATGTTCCGATCGCAATCAAAAAAATCGATCCAGTAACGTTCTTTTTCAAACAATTCATCTCCCTTGCATTGAATGGTCCCCTAATTTTTTGCGTATGAGACCGCTGTCCACGCCAATATAACATATTTTATACTAAGTTTCTCGTTGGATAAAGAGCGGACTTGAAGATTTTGCAGAAGCTATAAGTGACGGCAAAATAGAAATGAGGTGATGATATGGAAGAAAAAGCAGAGAGCCTGTTGGCCGATGCGATGCGGTTGGGTGTTTCCGACATCCATCTGCTCCCTTACGAAGACCACTATGAACTCTTTTTCCGAGTGAGTACCGGATTGTCGAAAGTATCGGTGTATTCCATCGAAAAGGGTGAACGACTGATTTCTTATTTCAAATTCCTTTCGAACATGAATGTGGGTGAAAGGCGGAAACCGCAATCCGGAGCTGTCAGGTATCGGCTAAACGGCAAAAAAATAGAACTTAGGCTGTCCACTATCGCCAATTTCCGCTACCAAGAGTCGCTTGTAATCCGCATGCTGTATGCCAATCCGGGTTCAGAGCCGGGTTTGCACGCCTTTTTCCCGGCCCAGGAGGCGGAGTTGCTCGAACTGTTGGACCACAAGAGCGGGCTGGTACTGTTTTCGGGACCCACCGGCTCCGGCAAAACGACCACCATCTATCATTTGCTGCGCAGGAAATACGCCGATGAACCGCTGCAGATCATTACGATGGAAGATCCGGTCGAAATTGAAGAACCGCTGTTTCTGCAGGCTGAAGTGAACGAAGCTGCGGGCATCACATACGACTTGCTCATCCGCCAGTGCCTGCGCCATCATCCGGACATTCTCGTAATAGGCGAAATCCGGGATGAGGAAACAGCCAAAATGGTTGTGAGAAGCGCATTGACTGGGCACTTGGTGATCGCGACAATCCATGCCAAAGAGTCGTTTGGGGTATTGGAAAGGCTGCGTGAACTAGCGATTTCTTCCGAACAAATGAAACAGACGCTGCTCGCTGTCGTCTCCCAACGTCTGATTGCAAAATATTGTCCGTTATGCTCCGGTAAGTGCACGATTCACTGTTCCCATTATCAGGTAAATGAAAAGTCAGCAGCCATCTACGAAATATTGGCAGGCAACCAACTGCAGAATCATCTGCAGAACAAGGAGGACGGAAAGCGGTTTGTCACACTGAATGATAAATTGCGCAAAGCCTATGCATGTGGATACATTACGGAAAAAAATTACCTGGAGAGTCTCGTATGAAAAATGTTGGCAGGCAAAAGAGCAGGCTTATTTTCTTAGGCGCTTGGGTGAATTGCTGAAGGAAGGCTTTTCGTTGTCCGAAGGGCTTGCTTTTCTGAAGATGATGCAGCCGAAGCGCGTGGACGATATCCAGCGCATGCTGGCCAAACTGGAAACAGGCATCAATCTTGCGGACGCAATGGCTGAATGCGGTTTTTCAGAGCAAGTCGTTTCGCAGCTGCGGCTTTCCTTCCTTCACGGGAAATTGACGGAAACTTTGCTGTTTTGTTCAGATTTCCTGACGGAAAAGGACAAACAGCTGCATAAGATCAGAAATGTCTTAATCTACCCGTTATTTTTGCTGGTGTTCTCGAACGTGATGCTGATAGCAATCCGGCAGGTCCTGCTTCCCAGTTTGGAAACGATGCTGGTGCCCTCGGAAGAAGGTTCCGGCGTGATGGTCCGCATCATCCTGATTTACCTGGAGAACCTCCCGCTCATTATATTGGGAAATTTAGCTTTAAGCGCCAGTTTGTTCCTGTTGGCAAAAAGTTATTTGAAGAAGAAGTCAGCTTTTCAAAAGTCGTTGTTGTTCTGCAGGATTCCGCTCTTCAGCAAATGGGTCCAACTCTACTATTCCTTTTTCTTCAGCCGCGAATACGCTTATTTCTTCCGCAACGGCATGCAGTTGAACCAAATCGTTTCGCTGATGCGCGGCGATGAAGGGACTGCCTGGATGAAGGAAATATCCGGATTGGTGGAGGAAGGGCTGATGCAGGGCGACAGCCTGACGACAATCATCAAGCGTTATCCCATCTTCAAAGAGGAGATGGGATGGATCATCTATCACGGCGAGCTCACTAGTCAATTGCCAATCAAGTTGAGCATGTACAGCGAAGAATGCTTCCGGCTGCTGATTGCGGACATCGAACAGAAAATCAGCTGGCTGCAGCCTGTATTGTTTCTCATGGTCGCCGTTATCGTGATGGCGATCTATCTAATATTGTTGATGCCGATGCTAAGCTCATTAGGAGGAATGTATTAATGAAGTCGATCAAAAAAACACTAAAAAATAAACAAGGTTTCACTTTGATGGAAATGGTCCTGGTTCTATTCATCATCTCTGTGCTGATGCTAATGATTATCCCGAATGTGGCGAACACGAAGAAAAGCGTCGAGACTAAAGGCACGGACGCTCTGGCGGTCGTCGTGCAAACACAGGCTGACATGTATGAACTGGATACAGGGACGGAAGCTGCCAATTTCGCTGAACTCAAGACTGGTGGTTACCTAAGCGACAATCAAGTCACCCAAGCAACCGCCAAACTGACAATTACAGGCGGAAATGTTTCCAAAATCGAATGATTTAAATGAAGGCATGAATAATGTATAAAAGCGGATTTACATTATTGGAGAGCCTGTTGGTGTTGATGATCGCATCCATGATTTTGCTGCTGACCCCGCAACTGGAAACTGCAACGGATGAATTCGCGTTCAATCTGTTTTTGGACGATTTCCTGACGGAACTGCACACGGCTCAGAGTTATGCGGTCATCACCGGGAACGGCGTCAATATGGATGTCGTGCGACCGATTGGGGCAACGCATTATGCTGTTTTCAAAGACGGTGCCGGGTCGGATCGTTACATCAACCGTAAGCTGCTTTTGCCTGAAGGGGCTAGGGTGATCCAAGGTTACACCGGATTCATCAAAGGGGGCAGCGGGTATCTGCAGCCGAACACCATCATCATGGAAACGGCCCGATATCGTTATGCCATCACAATCCAATTGGGGAGCGGTCGTTATGAAGTCAACAAAGCTAAACGATAACAGCGGTTATATGCTTTTCGAAAGTCTGATCGCCTTGGCTATGGTCAGCATCTCGCTATATGTGTTGCTTCCACATTCCGCTCAATTTTTTACGACTTTAAAAGCGGCGGGAGCTGAAGTTGCCTACTGGCGGGTCGCGCAGGACCAGATGCAGGTCATCGCCGAGGGAGGCAGCCAAATCGGAAGTCAGGCTTCTGGAGGGATTCTGTTCACCACTACTTGGAATCCGGAAACCTCACAGCTGACAGTAAGCGGAGATGATGGGGCAGAAAGGGTGACGGTGCGTGCCGAAGAAATCCAAGCGGAAAGTCCATAAACAATCGCAAGCCGGATTCACTCTGTTGGAAGCGGCATTAGCACTGACAGTCAATACGATGGTGCTCCTGCTGTTGATGGGAGGCATGGAGGTGATCCGCACTGCGGATATCCAGATGGAGAAGACCCAGGACGCGGAATGGCATCTTTTCCTGATTCAACTCGAGCATGAGTTGGAGGATGAGTTGCTGGTGCAAAAGACCAGCACGACCATCCGCACCAAATCACAAAATCAGGCCGATCCGGCTACCTACACCTATGAATTCCGGGTCAATAAAGTCCTCCGTTACAAAAATGGGGAAGGCTATCATCCGATGTTGCTGCATGTCAAAGCGCTGAAATACGAGGTGACCAATGAAGGGATTTCTATCCAGGCTACGCTTTCGGACAACCAGATGCGCAGCGCGCATCTCATCTTACCGAAGGTACCCATTTAAGAGTGATCGTTCACGGAGAAAAGACGGCTCCATTTTGCCGATCACCATTTTCTACCTGTTCCTTTCACAAATGATGCTTTTCGGGATTATCCGGGTATATGAGAATCAGCTCTATCTGTACAGATTGACGGAAAACCACTACAAAGCGCAAACTTTGTTGTCCTACACCGACTATTGGCTGAAGCATCGAAATGAAGCATCGACTCCGGAAAATCCGACCGTACCAGCCGTCCTGTCTTTCGAAGAAGGAATCGTGCACTGCGTAGCGGATGCGACGGGAAAAGTCACTGCGACCGTGACACTGCAAAATGCCTACAGCGAGACATTGGTGTTGGAAATCCTGTCTCCGGAGTGATAAGCAGGGATAGTCCTGCTTTACAGCGAACGAGAAGTCATGCATTATATCGAGATGTACAAACAAGCCGATAACCCGCCGGCTTGTTTGTGCGTTTTTTGCGTGCTAACTGTTTTGGGAATTGCTGTGGATCTACGCTGTCATGCGCGAGGTCGATATTTCCTCTATCTATGCGAGCTCTTTTTTGATATACTGGATAGGTATGTTTGTAAACAAACAGGATATTTTTTTGGAAGGAAGTATGTGAAATGAGTAGAGTCTCAAAATTGCAGGCTGCCATCAAAGCGAAAAAGATGGATGCAATGCTGGTGACAAGTCAATATAACTTACGTTATGTTTCCAATTTTACGGGTACGACCGGTTTGGCGGTCATCACTCAAGAGGAAGCTTTTTTTGTGACCGACTTCCGTTATACCCAGCAAGCTGCTTCACAGGCGCAGGGGTTTCAGATTATTCAGAATAAAGGGCCGATATTTGATGAAGTGAAGAAGATTGTGGAGGAAAAGGGCCTTTCGTCTCTAGGTTTCGAAGACGCCATCCTGTCTTTCCGCAGTGTTGAGGATTTGGAGGACCTGCTGACGTGTGATCTACTTTCTGCTTCAGGCATCATCGAAGAATTGCGTGAAGTCAAAGACGAAGCAGAAATTCAGACTATCAGACGGGCTTGTGAAATTGCGGACGCCGGTTTCCTTTTCATCCTTGAGCACATCCGTCCGGGAGTTTCGGAAATAGAGATCGCTAACCGTTTGGATTTCCACATGCGCGAATTGGGCGCGAGTGGCGTTTCGTTCGAAACGATTGTCGCCAGTGGCATACGTTCCGCTATGCCGCATGGTGTTGCCAGTCCCAAGTTGATCGAAAAAGGCGACTTCGTGACGCTGGATTTCGGTTGTTATTACAATGGCTATGTTTCGGATATGACCCGCACTATTTCAGTGGGCCAACCACATGAAAAGTTGAAGGAAATCTATGATATCGTTCTAGCCGCTCAATTGCGCGTGAATGCAACGGCCAAAGCGGGCATGACAGGCATCGAAGTCGATAGTATCGCACGCGATTATATTTCGGAACAAGGCTACGGGGAAGCTTTCGGCCACTCCAATGGGCACGGTATCGGTTTGGAGGTACACGAGGGACCGAATACATCGCAAAAAGCTGGAAAAGTGCTTGTACCAGGAAATGTCATCACAAATGAACCGGGCATTTATCTCGCCGGTCTTGGCGGCGTCCGGATTGAAGATGATCTTGTTATCAAGGATGGCGGCAACGAGATTTTGATACATTCTCCAAAAGAATTGATTATTTTATAAAAAAATAGAATCCGAACTAAATTAATGGTAAACTTATTTCAAATGAGTTGCCACAGGAGGAATTATTAATGATTTCAGTAAATGATTTTAAGACAGGCCTAACGATCGAAATTGATGGAGGGTTATGGAAAGTTGTCGATTTCCAACACGTAAAGCCAGGTAAAGGTGCGGCTTTCGTCCGTTCAAAATTGAAAAATCTTCGTACAGGAGCTGTACAGGAAAAAACTTTCCGTGCGGGTGAAAAAGTCGGAAAAGCGCATATCGCGAACCGCAAAATGCAATTTCTGTACGAGAGTGCCGGTGCTTACGTTTTCATGGATACTGAAAACTATGAACAAATCGAATTGAATGCAAGCCAAATCGAATATGAATTGAACTATCTGAAAGAAAACATGGAAGTCAACATCCTGATGTACGAAACAGAAACAATCGGTGTCGATCTTCCGAATACAGTAATTCTGCGAGTGGAAGAAACTGAGCCAGGTATCAAGGGCGATACAGCTTCTGGCGGTTCAAAACCGGCTAAAATGGAGACTGGATTGATGGTCAACGTACCATTCTTCGTGAATGCGGATGATATGCTTATCGTCAACACAACGGACGGTTCTTACGTATCCCGCGCATAATGTTTCCCAAGAAAGGAGAATGACAGATGATGGAAGAAACAAACATTCCTTTAGCAAACGGTCCGGCTCCGCTGGGAGAGATTGAAATTGCTCCTGAAGTGATTGAAGTGATCGCGGGTATTGCGGCGAATGAAGTAGAAGGTGTTTATGCGATGCAAGGGTCTTTCAAGACCGGCGTCAATGAATTATTGGGACGCACTGCCCATAACAAAGGGGTACATTTGACAGTCGATGAAAATGGTTTGGCGATTGATGTGTACTGTTACATCAAATACGGGACTTCCGTGCCGAAAGTCGCTTTGGATATGCAAGAAAAAGTAAAGGAACAAGTCCTTTACATGAGCAATCTCGAAGTGTCGCAAGTGAACGTCCACGTGGTCGGCCTTGTTGCACCGAAATCCGAAGATAATGCCTATCTTGATTTGGATACAGAATTGGGGGAGAATGCGTGAGCGCTTCCCATTTAACCAGAAGAGAAATCCGGGAAAAGGCGCTTCAAGCCCTTTTTCAATTGAAAACGAATGAAGAATTGACCCCTGAAGAAGCCATCAAACAAGCGGTTTTGAGCGATTCAGAGGAATGGAACAGCGAAGAGGATGTCGAAATTCAGGATTATCCTTATTTGGTCACATTAGTGCGTGGCGTGTTGGACAATCAAGCGGTGATCGATGAAGCAATCCAACCGTATCTGAAGAACTGGACTGTGGGCAGATTGGCCAAAGCAGACGCTTTGATCATGCAGATTGCTGCTTATGAGATGCTGTTGGGAGATACGGAACAAGTACCTCAAAGGGTAGCGTTGAATGAAGCAATCGAAATTTCAAAGCTTTATTGCGATGAACAATCGAGCAAATTCATCAATGGCGTATTGTCGAACCTCATTCCTAAAACGGAAAATCCTTAATGCTTAGGCATAAGGGTTTTTCTTTTTTTGTCGATGAATTCGGACATACCAAGCCCGCTTTTCTAACCGTAATCAAAGATAATATGTTAAAATAGACGGTAACACCAAGGAAAAGGAGATTGATTAATGGAAACGATTATCATGGATGGAAAAGGCTTAGCAAAAAAAATGCAGGATCAGATGAAAGAACAGGTAGCAGCATTGACAGCAGAAGGGAAAACCCCGGGTCTTTGCGTCATTTTGGTCGGCGAGGATAAAGCGAGCCAAGTCTATGTCCGCAATAAAGAGAAGCAATCCGCAGCAATGGGTATGAATTCGCGTGTCGTTCGTCTTGCGGCAGATATTTCTGAAGCAGATCTTCTGGCAGAAGTTGAAAAGCAGAACCAAGATGAAAGCATGCACGGCATTCTGGTACAGTTGCCTTTGCCGAAACACATAGATGAACAAAAAGTTTTGCGCGCCATCCGTTATGAGAAGGATGTGGATGGTTTCCATCCGATGAATGTCGGCAACTTCTTCCTGGGCAATGAATCAGCTTTGCCTTGCACACCGTACGGCATCATGAAGATTTTGGAAGAATACAACATCGAACTTGAAGGTAAAAAAGCATTAGTGATCGGCCGAAGCAATATCGTCGGCAAACCGATGTCCATCATGCTTATGAACAAAAACGCGACAGTCACGATCGCTCATTCCCGCACTAAAAACCTGAAAGAATTGGCTAAAGAAGCCGATATCCTGGTTGCGGCGATCGGCAGAGGCCATTTCGTCACTGCTGATTTCATCAAAGAGGGCGCAGTCGTCATCGATGTAGGGATGAACCGCAGTGCAGAAGGCAAATTGATCGGCGACGTGGACACGGCTGGTGCAATGGGCATCGCAAGCCATATCACACCAGTTCCTGGCGGTGTCGGTCCGATGACCATCACGATGCTGTTGCAACAAACAATCGATAAAGCAAAATAATCAAGGAGGCACAAAGTTGGAACCTGTCTATCTCAGCGTCACCGCTTTAACCAAATACATCAAAAGAAAATTTGATGCCGATCCTTATCTCGAGCGTGTGTACCTTACTGGTGAAATATCCAATTATCGTCCGCGTCCGGGCCATCAATACTTCAGCCTGAAGGATGACCATGCCGTCATCTCAGCAGTGATGTACAAAGGAAGATTCGACAAGTTGGCCTTCAAGCCCAAGGAAGGGATGAAGGTCATGCTCATCGGACGGGTGAACGTCTACGAATCGGGCGGAACCTACAATATCATGGTCGAGCATATGGAACCCGATGGCGTAGGTGCTTTGTACCAAGCGTTCTCGGAACTGAAGGAGAAATTAGCGCGTGAAGGGTTGTTTTCCCTGCCGAAGAAAAAGCTCCCACTATTTCCGAAACGCATCGCCATTGTGACTAGCCCAAGCGGTGCGGTCATCCGGGACATCATGACGACTGTGAAAAGAAGATACCCGATCGTCCAGCTTGTGCTCTATCCGACCATTGTGCAAGGAAAGGATTCCGCTGCCAACATCATAAAGAATCTTCAAGCAATTGAGCAAAAAGGTGATTTTGATGTGGTCATCGTCGCAAGGGGTGGCGGCTCCATCGAGGATCTTTGGTCCTTCAATGAGGAAACAGTCGTCCGTCAAATAGCGGCCATGAGTGCCCCGGTCATCTCTTCCGTAGGGCATGAAACGGATACGACATTAGCCGACTTTGTTGCGGATGTCCGCGCCGCTACTCCAACAGCAGCGGCGGAGTTGTCTGTGCCGGTGTTGAGCGATGTCATCCGTTATATCCATCAGATCGACAACAGGCTCTATCAAAAGATGCGGCATCTGCACACGATGCAACAACAGCGATTGAATCGCGCCATGCAATCCTATATCTTCAGACAACCGGAGCGGATGTATGAAGGTTATGCCATCAAAGCGGATCAGGTGCAACAACGCCTGGCCAATCAGATGCAGCAGCAGATCCATTTGCGCTCCAATGAGCTGCAACGGCTGCAATTGCGCCTTGAAAACCGCAATCCTGCAAGGGACGTGCAGCTGGCAAGCAATCGCAGACAACAGCTCACCGATGAACTGAAAAGGGCCATGGATCGCTACCTGTTACAGAAAGGGATGCGCATGACATCGGCTATGCAGTCGTTGGACTTGTTGAGTCCATTGAAGATCATGTCGCGCGGGTACACTTACACGACAAGGGGCGGAAACGTAGTCGCATCCGTCAAAGAGTTGCACAGCGGCGATAAATTGAAGGTGAATTTTTCGGACGGTTATGTCGAAGCAGAAGTAAAACATGTGGTGGAGGAAAAATGATGAAGGCCGAAAAGAAAGTAAGTTTTGAAGAAGCGATGAACCAATTAGAAGCTATTGTAACAAGACTGGAAGCAGGGGATGTCCCATTGGAAGAGGCATTGGAGCAATTCAAGGTCGGGATGGATCTCAGCAAGTATTGCCAAGACACTTTGAACAATGCTGAAAAGACGTTGACGAAAATCGTCAATCCGGATGGTTCGGAAGCGAATTTTGAAGAGCCGGCAATCCAAATCGAAGGAGAATGACAAGCATGAATCTTAGCGAATTTCAATCGGAATGGATGCCTCGATTCGATGCTTTTCTCTACTCGGAATTGGATGCACGTGTGCCTTCGCAAAAAAATCTGCACAAAGCGATGGCGTATTCTTTAATGGGGGGCGGAAAAAGAATTCGCCCTCTTTTAGTGTTGGCGACCCTTTCGTTGGCAAACAGTGAAATTTCGGATGGCTTCGCAGCCGCAGCCGCTTTGGAATATGTCCATACTTATTCCTTGATCCATGATGATTTGCCGGCTATGGATGATGATGATTACAGACGGGGACGCTTGACTTCCCATAAAGTTTTCGGAGAATCCACCGCAATCCTTGCGGGTGACGCGTTGTTGACGGCTTCCTTCGAGATCCTTGCTGAATCTGCCACTATTTCGGCAGACAAAAAAGTCAGACTGATCGGCTTACTGGCGAAAGCCGCTGGGCCGAACGGAATGATTGCCGGGCAGATGGATGATGTTGAGGGCGAAACGAAGGCACTCACAATAGAAGAATTGAAACAAGTGCACGATAAAAAGACAGGCGCATTGATAAGGTACGCTGTTACAGCAGGATGCCTCATTGCGGAGGCGGATGAACCATTCTCAACCGAAATGGAAGATTTCTCCCGTCATTTGGGTTTGGCTTACCAGATCCACAATGATCTGAAGGATGTCGTTTTGGATGAAGCCGAGACAGGCAAAACCATCCATCACGATGCAGCATTGAACAAAAATACATACCCATCCTTATTGGGAGTCACCGGAGCCATCCGGGAACTGACCGGCGTCATCCGCCAAGCGGAAGACTGTCTGGACCGAGTGGCACTGTCCAATGGCGATGCGGAGGATAAAATAGATGTATTCCGACAATTATTGGATTACGTCAGAATATAACGGGAGATTACCATGGAAAAAGAAAGATTGGATTTACTTGTTGTACAACAAGGCTTGACAGATTCCCGTGAAAAAGCCAAAAGATTGATCATGGCCGGGCAAATCTATGACGAAAACAACCAGCGTTACGATAAACCAGGCGAAAAGATTTCCGTCGAGAAAACCCTCCACATAAAGGGAGAAACATTGAAATACGTGAGCCGTGGCGGTTTGAAACTTGAAAAAGCCATCGCTTTATTCCAAGTGGATCCCAAGGACAAAATCTTTTTGGATATCGGCAGTTCAACAGGGGGTTTTACAGATGTCGCGCTGCAGAATGGGGCGAAGCTTTGTTATGCGTTGGATGTCGGCTACAATCAATTAGATTGGAAATTACGTCAGGATGAACGGGTTGAGGTTATGGAGCGGGTGAATTTCCGTTATAGCAAATTGCAGGATTTTGAAAAAGGACAGCCGGAGATGGCTTCCATTGATGTATCTTTCATTTCACTGAAACTGATTTTGCCGGTTCTGAAGCAAATCATCGTAGTCGGCGGAGACGTCGTTGCACTGATCAAACCGCAGTTCGAAGCTGGAAGAGGGAAAATCGGCAAAAAAGGCATCGTTAGTGACCCTGCAGTTCATAATGAAGTGTTAAGGGATATCTTGGAGTTTGCTTCCCTGACCGGATTCGATGTGAAAAATCTGAGCTTTTCTCCTATCACTGGAGGAACAGGAAACATCGAATTTTTGGTCCATTTACAGGCCAATGATCATGCGCCGGGTATCGTCTCTCCAGAAATCGACAGCCCACAAGTGGTTAAAGAGGCTTATCTGCAACTGAAAAGCAAATCGATCTCAATTTCCGATAAATAGGTGTATCAAGGAACTGTTGCGAAGGGGAATGCGGAATGTTACAAGAGTTGTCCATTAAAAATTTTGCGATAATTGAAAATCTTCAAGTGAGTTTTGATGAGGGGATGACGGTGCTGACGGGGGAAACTGGAGCCGGGAAATCCATCATCATTGATGCCGTCGGTCTGTTGGCTGGCGGAAGAGGATCCAACGATTTGATTCGATACGGCGAAAACAAAACGGTCATCCAAGGGCTTTTCAGTATTCCCGAAAACGCCAAGACAGTGGCTGTGCTGGAATCGTATGGAATCGAAGCGGACGGGAACCAAGTTCTGCTGCAGCGAGAACTTTCCCGGAACGGCAAAAACATTTCCCGCGTCAACGGCACAATCGTAACGGTTGCGACTCTGCGCGAAGTCGGCGAAACGCTGATCGATATCCACGGGCAGAACGAGCACCAAGAATTGATGGATCCGCAAAAACATATCGACCTGCTGGATCAGTTCGCCGGGAATGAACTGAGAGAAGTCAAAATGACATATCTCGATACTTATGCCACATATATGGATACACGCAAGCAATTGATCAAATTGAAGACAGACGAGAAAGAAACAGTCCAAAGAATCGACTTGTTGACTTTCCAAATCCAGGAAATCGAGCAAGCGCAGTTGAAAGACCCTGCAGAGGATGAAAAGCTGGAAGAAGAACGGAACCTGCTTGTCAATTATCAAAAAGTCATGCAAGCTTTGACGAGTGCGTACGATTCAATGCAGAACAGCGAAGAAAACGGCATCGACAAAATCGGTCTCGGCATGGCGGCGTTGGAAAAAGTGCAGGACATCAATCCGGCCTACCAGACAATCGCATCCTCCGTCTCGGCAGCGTATTACCAGCTGCAGGAATGCGCCGGTGACATCTTGTCGGAGATCGAACAATTATCCTATGATGAAGGACGCTTGAACGAGATCGAGAACCGATTGGAATTGATCCGCCAGTTGAAGCGGAAATACGGAAACACAATCAGCGAAGTTCTGGGGCATTACGAAAAAATTTCCCAAGAACTCGATCTGATCGAAAACCGGGAAACCTACCTAGAGAAACTCAACGGGGACTATAACAAGGCAAAAGAAGAGATTCTGGCCATCGGTAAACAACTGACAGTCCTCCGCGAAAAAGCTGCAGTCATTCTGGAAGAACAGATCCAACTGCAGTTAAAGGAACTGTACATGGAAAAGGTCCTTTTCAAGACAGTTTTCCATGCACAGCCAGGGAAGATTGCGATTACCGATAACGGGCTGGACCACGTGGAATTCTATATCGCGACGAACGTCGGCGAACCACTGAAAGCGTTGGCCAAGGTTGCCAGCGGCGGCGAACTTTCGCGGATGATGTTGGCGATGAAAGCCATTTTCACCAAAACGCAGGGCATCACCAGCATCATCTTTGATGAAGTGGATACAGGCGTTTCGGGCAGGGTAGCGCAAGCAATCGCCAATAAGATCCACTTGGTGGCCAGTTATTCACAAGTGCTCTGCATCACGCATCTTCCGCAAGTGGCAGCGATGGCGGATCAGCATCTCTATATCGAAAAAGAGATCATCGCCGAACGGACAAAGACACATGTCAAATCGCTGTTCGGGCCTGAACGCATCAACGAAGTCGCACGCATGTTGGCGGGTACCGATATCACGGAACTCTCACTGGCCCACGCAAAAGAATTGCTGGAGTTGGCCGATACCGAAAAAAATAAAGCTTGAAAGCTTGAATGAAGAACTGCGCTGAAGAGAAGAAGAGCAGACCGGAAGGACTGGGGAGATTGGCATACACTAAAATCATCGCGCACAGGGGCAGTCGCGGGACCCGACCAGAAAATACGCTGGAGGCTTTTCAGGAAGCGCTAAAAGTTGCATGCGACGGCATAGAATTGGACGTCCATCTGACTAAAGATGGTGAGGTCGTGGTAATCCATGACGAGACCGTGGACCGCACGACATCCGGAAAAGGCTATGTCAAAGAGATGACTTTGGAACAATTGAAAAAATTGGATTCCGGCAGCTGGTTCGATCCGCAATACAGCAATGCTCGCATCCCGACACTCCAAGAGGTGTTGATCCTTTTGGAGGAGAATCGTTTTACAGGGGTCCTTAATGTTGAATTGAAGACGGATGTGTTCCAATATCCCTCAATCGAAGAAAAGGTGCTTGCTCTGGCAGAGCCTTATCTTGCCCATTTTTCGGTCATCTACTCCAGTTTCCACTATGAGACCTTGAAAAAAATCAAGGCGTTGCGCGAGGACTCGAAAATTGCTCTGCTTTTCAGCAAAAAAGGGAAGCAACAAATGGACCTGGGCGAAGGCATCCCTGTAGAGGGTTGGCATCCGAAATTCTCGATTCTGCGCAGTCTTCCGCCTTTCGAACAATCCAAAATCCCGCTTCGGGTTTGGACGGTGAACCGGAAAGTCGAAATGCAGGTCTGTCTGCGCAAAAATATCGATTCGATCATCACCGATTATCCGGAACGCGCACTGCAAATGAGAAAGGTGATTCAAGGTGTCTGAAAAAACAAAAGAAATGTTAGCTAAAATCATGGTCATTGTCGGTCCGACAGCAGTCGGGAAAACCGCGCTGAGTATCCGGTTGGCAAAAAAATACAACGGTGAAATCATCAATGGGGACTCCATGCAGGTGTACACAGGCTTGGACATTGGGACCGCTAAAGTGACCGAGGAAGAAGCGGAGGGCATCCCGCATCATCTGTTGGATATCGTTCCTGTAGAGCAGGATTACACTGCATCTGACTTTAAACGGGACGCGGGACAAGCCATCGAGGCGATCCTGGCAAGAGGCAAGCTTCCGATTGTGGTCGGAGGATCGGGACTTTATATAGAAGGACTTTTGTTCGATATGCAGTTCGGCGGGGTGGCTGCCGAAGATCCTCACTACCGGAAACAACTGGAAGCTGAGCTGGAACGGACTGATGCCATGCACATATGGAACCAATTGCAGGATAAGGACCCCAAAGCTGCCGAACAGATTCACCCGAACAACAGCCGAAGGGTGATCCGGGCTTTGGAAGTGATCCACTTCAGCGGGAAACGCTTCTCGGATCAGACCGATCGGGAAGCAGCTCCTCATTATGATGCGCTGCTGATCGGTCTTGACACTGAGCGAAGCGTTCTTTACGAGCGCATCAACCAGCGTGTTGATCTGATGGTGGCAGGTGGACTGGTCGAAGAAGCAAAAGCTCTTTTTGACAAACGGCTGCCGGCCAAGACGCAAGCGACAAGAGGCATCGGATACAAAGAATGGTTCGCTTATTTCAATGGTGATGTCACATTCGAAGAAGCCACAGAACTGCTGAAACAAAATTCAAGGCGCTATGCCAAAAGGCAGTTGACTTGGTTCCGGAACAGAATGAGCGGCATCCATTGGTTTGATCTAGTTCAGAACAATCAAGAGATGAAAAAAATCGAAGATTCAGTCGAGTCGTTCTTAGCCTAAGCTTTGAAAAGAACGAAAAAAGAAAGTTGGAAATTTTATGGAAAATAAGAAAGAAAAAGTTATTCTGGTTAACGTGCAGACGACTCAAACAGATGAAGCCTTTGAATATCAACTGAGAGAACTGGCGGAATTGACCGAAACCGCGTTAGGGGAAGTTGTCGGCGTATTGACCCAAAAGAGGGACCGCAAAGATTCCCGGACGGTCATCGGAAAAGGCAAAGTCGAAGAGCTAGTGAATTTGTGTGCAGAGCTGGAGGCGGATACCGTCATTTTCCAGCAAGAACTCTCTTCAAAACACGTACGCAACATCCAAGAGAGTGTCGATTGTAAAGTCATCGATCGCGTTCAACTGATATTGGACATCTTTGCGATGCGCGCCCGCAGTAAAGAAGGGAAACTTCAGGTAGCCTTAGCGCAGTTGAGTTATCTGTTGCCGCGTTTGATGGGCCAAGGCGTCAATTTATCCCGTCTGGGCGGGGGAATCGGAACAAGAGGACCAGGTGAGACAAAACTCGAGACCGACCGCAGACACATCCACAGCCAGATGCAGGAAATCAAGAAGACCTTGGAAGAAACAGAGTTGCACCGCCAAAGAGCAAGAGAAAAACGCCATGCCAGCGAAGTGTTCCAGATCGGCTTAATTGGTTACACGAATGCAGGGAAATCGACTGTCATCAATCGTTTGACCGACGCAGCAACTCTGGAGGAGGATAAGTTGTTCGCAACTCTGGATCCGTTGACAAGAAAGCTGACGTTGCCGAATCAATTCCAGGCTACGATAACCGATACCGTAGGCTTCATCCAGGATCTTCCGACACAGTTGATCCATGCTTTCCATTCAACATTGGAAGAGAGCCGCAATATGGATGTATTTTTGCACGTGGTCGATTCTTCGACCTCCTTCATAGATGAACATGAAAAAACCGTATTGGATCTATTGAAGGATTTGGATATGGATAAGACACCGATGTTAACGATCTACAACAAACGCGATCTTGCCGGTCCGGATTTCCAGCCGCGCCTCTTTCCGAATATCGTTATTTCAGCACTTGATGATGATGACATCAACCGATTGAAGGACTTCATCTGGGATGAAATCGCAAAAATGTTGGTTCCGTATACAAAAGACCTTGATGCAAGCGGTCCTGAAGCCCGCACGATGAATAAAATGCAGCAAGAGACCTTTGTGGAATCCATCGAATATATAGAAGAAACAAACGCATACCGCTTAAGAGGGTACGCTAAAAGCAATTCAAAATGGTTAGGGGACAAAGCAACGGATGCAAGTGACGAATAAAGAAGCAAGGCTGGCCGGGTTAGTCGAAAAAGTTGACAACAAAATCCAGCCCGTTTTTAAAGGGATACAGGAAAAGGCTTTATTTAATCAAGGCAAAGTGTTGGAAGCCTTCCGAAAGCACCGCGTCAGCGATTACCACTTTAACCCGAGCACAGGCTATGGCTATGACGATGATGGCCGCGATACGCTGGAAAAAGTCTATGCGGAGGTTTTTCAGGCTGAAGCTGCTTTGGTCAGACCGCAAATCATTTCCGGAACACATGCGATCTCGACTGCGCTCTTCGGAGTGTTGCGGCCCGGGGATGAATTGATGTATGTGACCGGAACGCCATACGATACCCTTCTGGATATTGTCGGTCTGACCGGGAACGGAATCGGTTCTTTAAAGGAGTATAATATCGCTTATCAGCATATCGATCTGCGTGCAGACGGCAAAGTCGATATTCCGACGGTTCTTGAGAAAGTCAGTCCCAAAACAAAAATGATTGCGATTCAACGCTCCCGCGGCTATGCCGCCAGACCCTCCTTTACGATAAATGAGATAAAAGAGATGATTGCGGCAATCCGACCGCATGTGGGGCCAGAAGCCGTCTTTTTTGTCGACAATTGCTATGGGGAATTTGTCGAAACGCTAGAGCCAATCGAAGTTGGAGCCGATTTGATTGCCGGCTCTCTCATCAAAAACCCGGGTGGCGGCATCGTAAAAATGGGCGGGTACCTCGCCGGCCGTGAAGACCTGATTGAACGGTGCGCCTACCGTCTGACAACTCCGGGGATCGGACGTGAAGCCGGTGCTTCCTTGTACAGCCTTCTGGAAATGTATCAAGGTTTGTTTTTGGCGCCCCATGTTGTCGGTGAAGCGGTGAAGGGTGCTGTCTATACTGCTGGACTCTTGGAAGAATGCGGCGTATCTTCCACCCCTGCATGGGACAGCCCGCGCACTGATTTGATTCAAATGGTCGCACTGCCGAGCAAGGAAGCTATGATCGCCTTTGCTCAAACGATACAGAAATATTCCCCCGTGAACGCAGCAGTCAAACCGATTCCGGCCTATATGCCTGGTTACGAGGATGATGTCATCATGGCTGCCGGAACCTTCATTCAGGGCGCAAGCTTGGAATTGACGGCAGATGGTCCAATCAGACCACCTTATTTGCTTTACGTGCAAGGCGGCCTGACCTATGAACATGTTAAATTGGCAGTCACGGCAGCAGTGAAGGATACGTTTTTCGCAGAATAATTTGTGATTCCGGGCTGAACAGCACGCACATTCAGCCCAGAAATCACACTTTTGGGAATAAAGAACTACCAATCATGTAATACCTCAAAACCTTACTGAGAAAAAGTGTTGACTTTAAGCTGATTTCCGCCTATACTATTAAATGTTGTGAGTCATTCAGACGGCTCAAAATTTTGTCTCAATAGCTCAGCCGGATAGAGCATTCGCCTTCTAAGCGAACGGTCGGGAGTTCGAATCTCTCTTGAGACGTCATATCTGTTTTCAGGATCATAAGTCCATAACAGAGAATCGGTTGCATCCGTGAAGAAGCGGATGCGACGTTTTTTTTCTCATGACAGCCTTATGGACTGGTCGGCAGATAGAAACCGCAGCGCAATTATCCGTTTATTGCGAGTGTGAAATATTTTTTGGTAAAAAATCAAAATCATAGTGACAATTTAAATGGTTTGCTGTATAATCATTTCTTGTGACACCGGTTTGAAATAGATTCAAACTTGGTTTGCCGAATATCAACTTTGTCTCAATAGCTCAGCAGGATAGAGCATTCGCCTTCTAAGCGAACGGTCGGGAGTTCGAATCTCTCTTGAGACGTATCAAACAAAAATAAAGCCCGCCGCAAGGATCTATTCCTTGCAGCGGGCTTTTTCTCTGGGAATGATTCCAGGTTTCGAGAAATCAATCCAGGTATTCAAAAACGTTTTTTGCAGTTTCATCGAAAACAACTTCATGCGAGTCGCTGTTGTCGATTTTCTTCAATGGGAAATTTGTACGGTAGATGCTTTGATCTGGGAACTGCTCCAAATAAATGACAAAATTTTTCGGGTAGAAACTGACCATTTTCGTGAATACATGGTCTTGGTCAATGATGACAGTCTTCACTTCAGACATGCTCTTCACCCAGTAGGTATCCACATTGAAATATTCACCTGGATGAACTGTGTATTCATATTTCAGTATCGTAATAAGGTCATTCAACATCATAAATCCCTCCTAAACAGAATGTTAAACTCTTCACATCCCCATTATACCTCATAGCAAGCAGATAATTAATACATTTTTGAAATGAAATTGCGGACCCAAATCAATAATTTGAAAGTTATATGTCGATGTTAAAGGCAATAAGTGGAAATTTAGGCTAAATTATGAAAAGTGTGGTATACTACTACTTGTAAGTCTGTTGCAGTTCCTGGTTCTTAAAAGTGAGGCGATAATGGAAATGGTACGAAATATTACTAACGAAACGAAAACCATGATTGAGACCGAATTACGTAAAGGTACGAGCAATTCACGTATTGCGAATTTGCTTGGCGTGTCGTATGAGCAGGCTTTGGAGGTCGTTGATGCCATCAAGGAATCTATACGTCCTGAAATCGGTGATGAAATAAAATTTACATTCCGCAAGCAGGAAATGGTAGGGGTAATCCGAAAATTATTGACAAATAGCGCCGTCGTTGAAATCTATTGGGATTTATCCTCGGGCACGATGAAGGATATCTGTGAAGATAAAACGATTGTGAATTTCAAAGACATTGAAGAGTTTGTTAAAGTTGATTAATACATATATGCAAAAGAAGCGGCGCTCGTTGTCGCTTCTTTTTGTCGTAGCAGGTCGTACCAAGCGGGCTATTTATACTGCAGTTTACCGTAACCGTTTTAAAGTAGTAAGGAATCAATGAATCTTGTTATACCGGAAGATATAAGAGAAAATTATTATCGAAATGCTTGACAGGTTGTATAAAATTTTATATAGTTTGAAAGTCGAAAGGTTTGAACATCAAACTATTTTGACCTTCAAACAAATGTGGTTTGATTGGGCATCGAAAGGAGGAGAGCTATCTTTGGATCATTCCATAGATAAAATTAACTCATATCTCGTAGCTGTCTTCAATGAAGTGTTGGATATCGAAGAGGGTGCATTGCGTGTCAGTACATTTTCTGATCTATCCATCAAGGAGATGCATACAGTCGAGGCAATCGGCATGTATCAAGCTCATACAACTTCAGAAGTAGCAAAAAAATTGAACATAACTGCGGGAACTTTAACGGTGGCCATAAACGCTCTGGTAAAAAAGGGGTATGTCGAACGCATTCGGATGGAGAAAGACCGCAGAGTCGTAAAACTAGGATTAACCAAAAAAGGACGCTTACTGTATCGTCTTCATGATAAGTTCCATAGAGAGATGGTAAAGAATACCATTCGCGATATGGAAGATCAGGAAGTGAAAGTTTTGCTGAAAGGCCTAAACAATCTTCACGGTTTCTTATTTGGGTTAGTTCAAAATATCAAGGAACAGGGTTGATGGAATTGGGTTCAAAAATTAGCGCAACAGGTCACTATCTTCCTGAACAGATCATCACGAACGATGATCTGTCTAAAATCATGGACACGAGTGATGAGTGGATCAGCAAAAGGACAGGCATCCGCAGCAGACACATTTCGAAGGATGAAAATACTTCCGATCTGTCAAGCAAAGCGGCTCTCAGAATTTTGCAAAACGGCAACATCACTGCAGACCAACTGGACTTCATTATAGTAGCTACAATGACGCCGGATGCTCTTAGCCCATCGACCGCTTGCTTAGTGCAAGAAAAGATAGGTGCAGTAAATGCTTTCTGTTTCGACATCAATGCAGCATGTTCCGGTTTTGTCTTCGCATTGTCCACAGGTCTCCATATGATGCAGAGCAATCTATATCAATATGGCATGATCATCGGTGCTGAGACAATGTCCAAAGTCGTTAACTGGGAAGACCGTTCTACGGCTGTCCTGTTTGGGGATGGCGCAGGCGGCGTGTTGTTGGAACGAACGGAAGATGATTGCTTCGTTGCAGAAGCGATCCATTCTGATGGTGGACGCCATATGGCATTAGTGGCGAACACGATGAAAGTAGAAAACCCGTATGGAGACTCCTCTCAGGAGGACCAAGCTTTCCTTACGATGGATGGCAGAGCCATCTTCGATTTTGCAATCCGCAGTGTGCCAAGTGTCATACGCGAAGTGATGGAGAAAGGAAATCTTTCTGACGGCGATCTGAAGAAGATTTTGGCTCATCAAGCGAATGTGCGCTTATTGGAGGCAATCAGTAAAAAAGTGAAATTGCCATTTTCATTGTTTGCCACAAACATTGCGGAAACGGGCAACACCTCAGCAGCAAGCATTCCGATACTGTTGGATCAGCTTGTTCAAACCAAGGAAATTCAACTCGGCACCAAAGATAAGGTGCTGATGACAGGATTTGGTGGCGGCCTCACTTGGGGAGCCATCGTAGTATCATTAAACTAAAAAAAATATTTGGAGGAATTTATTATGACATTCGAAAAAATCAAAGCAATCATCGTGGACCAATTGGACAAGGAAGAATCAGAAGTACAATTATTAACTAACTTCAGAGAAGACTTGGATGCTGACAGCCTGGACTTATTCCAAATCATCAATGACATCGAAGACGAATTTGACATCAAAATCGAATCAGACGAAGGCATCAACACTGTTGAAGATTTAGTTAAATACGTTGACGCTCAACTAGCAGAATAAGCAGTAAAAGGAAAGTAGGCCTTGTATGAAGTCAGAATTATGTGAATTATTAGGCATCCAATATCCAATCATTCAAGGAGCAATGGCGTGGGTAGCGGATGCTGATTTGGCAAGTGCCGTTTCCAATGCTGGTGGGCTTGGTCTTATAGGGACTGGACATGATAGTGTGGATGTAGCGAAAGAAAAAATTTCCAAAATGAAAGCATTGACGAATAAACCTTTTGGCGTAAACATCATGCTTTTGAATCCGCAGGTCGATGCTGTTGTTGAAGCAGTGATTGCTTCTGGCGTTAAGGTTGTCACAACCGGTGCCGGAAGTCCAGCCCGCTATATGAGCCAATTCAAAGAAGCAGGCATCACAGTCATCCCGGTTGTGGCTTCCGTTGCTTTAGCGAGAAGAATGGAAAAAGACGGCGCAGACGCTGTCGTTGTCGAAGGTATGGAATCCGGTGGTCACATCGGAAGAACAACGACAATTGCCCTGGTTCCTCAGGTTGTCGATGCCGTATCGATTCCAGTCATCGCAGCCGGCGGTATTGGTGACGGACGCGGAATGGCAGCTGCTTTCATGTTGGGAGCATCTGCTGTTCAAGTCGGGACCCGTTTTGTAGTTGCCAAAGAATCCAATGCACATCAAAATTTCAAGAATGCCATCCTAAAAGCGAAAGACATCGACACAGTCATTACCGGTCAGATTACCGGACATCCTGTTCGTGTGTTGCGCAACAAGTTGACCAGAGAATATCTGCAAGTCGAGAAAGAAGAGACGAGCAAGGAAAATCCGGACTTTGCAAAACTTGAAGAAATGGGCAAAGGCGCTCTGAGAAGAGCGACTGTCGATGGTGATAAAGACTACGGTTCGATGATGGCCGGGCAAATTGCCGGCTTGATTTCGAAGGAACAAACGTGTCACGATATCATACAAGAGTATATGACGGAATGCAAAGAAGTTATCTTGGCCCAAGCAAAATTGTGGGCTGAGTAACAAATTTATAGAGGTGAAATAATGGCAACAGCTTTTGTCTATAGTGGTCAAGGTGCGCAATATTTCGGAATGGGTCAAGAACTTTATAACGAGTATGCCGTTGTGCGCACTGTTTTTGATGAAGCTTCAGCAACGCTTGGGTACAATGTTGCAGAATTATGTTTCCAAGAGAATGATAAGCTTCATTTAACTGAATATACACAACCAGCAATCTTAACGGTTAGCTACGCCCTTGATCAATTACTAGCTGAAAAGGGAATTCAGCCAGATTTTGTTGCAGGATTGAGCCTCGGAGAATATACAGCACTGGTGAAAGCCAATGCTTTTTCTTTTAATGAGGCTATTTCGCTCGTAGCGAAACGCGGCAAATACATGAGCGAGGCAGTTCCTGCAGGCCGTGGCAAAATGGCCGCCGTCATGAATGCGGAACGCTCTGTGATCGAAGAATCTTGCCGGGAAGCAAGCGAGACAGCTTATGTCGCGCCTGCCAACTATAATATGCCGACGCAGATCGTCATCGGCGGGGAAATCGAAGGCGTCAATAAAGCCATCGAAATCCTTGAGTCCAAAGGCGTGAAACGCATCATCCCTTTGAACGTCAGCGGTCCTTTCCATACAGCTCTGCTGCATCCTGCAGCGGAAAAGTTGGAAGTTGCTTTGGCTGAGGTGAATGTGGATGAACCGAAGATTCCTGTCGTCGGCAATACCGAAGCGACCATCGTAACAAGGGATGCCATCAAGGGTCTGTTGGTGCGTCAGATTGAATCGCCGGTATTATGGGAAGACAGCGTCCGCAAGCTGGTTGAATTGGGTGTGGACACCTTCGTGGAAGTCGGCCCAGGCACGACTTTAAGCAAATTCATCAAAAAAATCAACAAAG
Source organism: Trichococcus sp. (assembly GCF_049684335.1). GTDB lineage: Bacteria > Bacillota > Bacilli > Lactobacillales > Aerococcaceae > Trichococcus. The sequence continues at coordinate 32,731 of NZ_JBAVFV010000030.1, read as the reverse complement.
AGGTCGCTGTGTACAATGTGGAGGATTTGAAATCCCTCACCAAGACCCTTGAAGCATTACAAAAATAAAGAAATCTGACAAGAAATGAGGGATAGTCTTGGATTTAAAAGGAAAGACGGTCATCGTCACTGGTAGTTCAAGAGGAATCGGGGAAGCCATCGCTGAAGCGTATGCGAAACGTGGAGCCAATATTGTTCTGAATGCACGCAAACCGATTGCTGAAGAAAAAGTCGCGCATCTGGAATCTTACGGCGTCACTGTCAAAACACTCTTAGGCGATGTCAGCGATTTTCAGACTGCCAAAGAAATCGTCAGCCAAGCCAAAGAACTTTTCGGCTCCGTTGATGTTTTGGTTAACAATGCAGGGATCACCCGCGACAAATTGATCATGCGTATGGATGAAGAAGACTTCGATGCCACTTATCAAGTGAATCTGAAGGGTACTTTCAATATGATCCGCCATGCTTTGCCGCTTATGTTGAAGCAAAGAGCAGGAAGCATCATCAACCTGTCAAGCATCGCCGGTGAAACCGGAAATATCGGGCAGGCCAACTATGCTGCCAGCAAAGCCGGAATCATCGGATTGACGAAATCTGTCGCCCGTGAAGCTGCGACAAGAGGCATTACGTGTAATGCCATTGCTCCAGGATTCATCGAAACGGAAATGACGGATGTTCTTTCAGAAAAAATTCAGGAACAAATGTTGACGCAAATCCCATTGAAACGATTTGGAACAGCCGAAGAAGTGGCTAACACCGCTGTCTTTTTAAGTGAGAATACTTACATTACCGGCCAGACCATCAGTGTCAATGGCGGCATGTACATGTAAGACAGGAGGATAAATATGAATCGCGTGGTTATTACAGGTATGGGTGCTATCACACCATTAGGAAATACAGTCACTGAATATTGGGACGGCATCAAAAATGGTAAAAACGGCATTGCTGCCATCACTAATTTTGATGCATCCGAAACGGGCATTTCTGTCGCAGGTGAAGTGAAAGACTTCGATGCGACCTTATATATGGACCGCAAAGAATACAAGCGTATGGATCTGTTTTCGCAATATGCGGTAGCAGCCTCAGCTCAAGCCGTGAAAGAAAGCGGAATCGACATGGAGAAAATCGATGCCGATCGCTTTGGTGTTACTATCGGGTCTGGTGTCGGCGGCTTCATCACCATGGAATCCGGTATCATCAAAATGCATGAAAAAGGACCGAAACGCGTACCACCTATGTTCGTACCGATGGCGATCGGAAACATGGCAGCAGGAAATACCGCCATCAAATTCGGCGCTAAAGGACCAAGCATGGACATCGTTACTGCTTGTGCTTCCGCGACAAACTCAATCGGAGAAGCGTTCCGCAGCATCAAACATGGTTATGCAGACCTGATGCTTGCAGGGGGGGCTGAAGCAACTGTCTGCGAAATCGGCATTGCTGGTTTTGCGGCACTGACAGCATTATCCACAAGCACTGATCCGGATCGCGCTTCCATTCCTTTCGATAAAGAAAGAAATGGTTTTGTAATGGGTGAGGGAGCAGGCATCTTGATGCTTGAAAATCTTGATCACGCATTGGAACGCGGTGCAAACATCTTGGCTGAAGTTGTCGGATACGGTGTCACTTGTGATGCTTACCATATGACGGCTCCTTCAGCTGATGGCAGCGGAGCTGGCAAGGCGATGCTTCAAGCTATGAAAGAAGCGGGCATCACTCCGGAGCAAGTTGATTACATCAACGCTCACGGAACAAGCACAGCAGCAAATGACTCAGGCGAAACAGCTGCCATCAAATACGCTTTCGGCGAAGAAGCATACAACGTTGCTATCTCTAGCACGAAGAGCATGACTGGGCATCTATTGGGCGCTGCCGGCGGTATTGAAGCTGTTGTCTGCGTTAAAGCCATTCAAGACGACTTCCTGCCGCCAACAATCGGGTTCCAAGTGGCTGATGAAGGCTGCGATTTGGATTACATCCCGAATGTCGGTCGTGAAAAAGAAGTTACTTACACATTGAGCAACTCTTTGGGCTTCGGCGGCCACAATGCCGTACTATGTTTCAAAAAATGGGAGGCTTAATACGTGAATATTGAAGATGTAAAGAGCCTCATTTCCTTGATCGATGAATCGACCTTGACTGAGTTGCATTATCAGACAGGCGACTTTCAACTTTTGTTGTCCAAGAACAAGTCGGTCCAATCGAACCAACAGTCAAGCGACAGCGTTCCGGCAGCAGCTCCAACTCCAGCAGCGACTGCTCCGGTCCAAAACATCAAAGAAGCCGTTTCTGAAGCGACTGCGAAAAAAGAAGGACAGATCATTACTTCTCCGATTGTCGGCGTTGTTTACCTTTCACCGACTCCGGATGCGAAACCTTATGCCACTAAAGGCCAAATCATCGCTAAAGGCGATGTAGTCTGCTTGGTGGAAGCAATGAAACTGATGAATGAAATCAAAAGCGAATTCGATGGGGAAATCGTTGAAGTGTTGGTTGAAAATGAACAAATCGTTGAATACAACCAACCATTATTCCGCATCGTCTAAAAAAAGGAGACTATTAAAATGAGTTTATTAAGCGCACAAGAAGTTATGGCTATCATCCCGAACCGCTACCCAATTTTCTTCATCGACAAAGTTGAAGAGTTGACACCAGGCGAACACATCGTCTGCTACAAAAACGTAACAATCAACGAACCATTCTTCCAAGGACATTTCCCAGGCGAACCAGTAATGCCCGGTGTATTGATCGTTGAAGCATTGGCTCAAGCAGGATCTATCCCATTGTTGACATTACCGGATTTCGAGGGACAAACAGCTTACCTGGGCGGATTGAATAAAGTCAAATTCCGTCAAAAAGTTGTTCCTGGCGACGTTTTGCGTCTTCAAGTGGATATCATCAAATTGAAGAAATTTGCGGGTATCGGTTACGGACAAGCTTTTGTCGGAGACAAAAAAGTTTGTGAAGTTGAAATGACCTTCATCATTGGTAGATAATATGTTTACGAAGGTATTGATCGCAAACAGAGGAGAAATTGCTGTCAGGATCATTCGGGCTTGTCATGAGTTAGGAATCCAGACGGTAGCGGTCTATTCTGAAGCTGATCGCGAAGCGTTGCATACCCAACTTGCCACTCAGGCAATTTGTATCGGTCCTGCAAAAGCGAGCGATTCCTATTTGAATATGACAAGCATTTTGAGTGCGGCAGTCGTTACAGGTGCCCAAGCCATTCACCCAGGCTTTGGTTTCCTCTCGGAAAACAGTGCATTCGCCACTATGTGCGAAGAAATGAATATCCGATTCATCGGACCTTCTTCCACCATCATCGACCTGATGGGCAACAAAGCAAATGCCCGTAAAACGATGATCGCAGCAGGCGTGCCTGTCACTCCGGGAAGCGAAGGCTATATCTCTTCGTATGAAGAGGCCGTGGCGCAAGCTGAGAAGATTGGTTATCCGGTCATCCTGAAAGCTGCCGCTGGTGGTGGCGGTAAAGGGATGCGGAAAGTCTACCAAGAAAACGGTTTGGAGGCAGCCTTCAGCCAGGCGAAAGCGGAAGCTAAAGCAGCCTTCGGAGACGACCGCATGTATCTTGAAAAGATCATCACACCGGCTCGTCATATTGAAGTGCAGATTTTAGGGGATTCATTCGGAAATGTTGTCCATCTGGGTGAACGAGACTGCTCCCTTCAGCGCAATCATCAGAAAGTGCTGGAAGAGAGCCCGTCCACCTTCATCACCGAAGCGACACGCAAAGCTATGGGAGACGTCGCCATCCGAGCAGCTAAACATGTCGGCTACACGAACGCAGGCACAATCGAGTTCCTTGTTGATGCCGAACAACGTTTCTATTTCATGGAAATGAACACGCGAATCCAAGTGGAGCATCCGGTGACCGAAATGGCTACTGGCATCGATATCGTCAAAGAACAATTGCGCATCGCGAGCGGTGAGCCTTTGTCCTTTACGCAAGATGATGTAGCCATCACCGGTCACACGATAGAGTGCCGTATCAACGCTGAAAATCCGGCTTTGGGCTTCCGACCTTCATCCGGGAAAATCGACTACCTGTTCTTGCCTAGCGGCGGGAATGGACTGCGTGTGGAAAGCGCCATGTATGGTGGATATGTGATTCCGCCATTCTATGACTCGATGATCGCCAAAATCATCACAAAAGGCGACGACAGAAGCGAAGCAATCGCCAAAATGAGGCGTGCGCTTCAGGAACTGGTCATCGAAGGAGTCGACACGAACCAATTCTTCCAGGAAGATATTCTGCAGGATCCTAATTTCATTTCCGGAGATTACGATACGGAATATCTTCAGAATGTGTTCCTGAAAACGTGGGCACCTGAAGAAGAGGAAAGTGTATAAATCAATTAGTCAAGAAGTCACACTAGAGGTGAGGAAATGAAATTATTTCGTAAGCGTCCTTACATTCCGATAGCTCAAGTTCCCGCTTCAAAAACAGACGATCAGAAACCGATCGTTCCTGAAGGCTTATGGGAAAAATGCCCGAATTGTCAAAAGACGATCTACAGCAAGGATTTGGGGAAAGATAAAGTATGCCCGCATTGTGCCTATAATTTCAGGATTTCGGCATATGAACGCATTTCCAATATCGTTGATGAAGGTTCTTTTGATGAATGGAACGCGCTCATGCCCGAAGAAAATCCATTGGCTTTTCCGGGATATGAGAACAAACTGAAGATTGCCAAAGAAAAAACGGGACTTGACGAGGCGGTTGTAACCGGCGCGGCATTCATCAATAAGCATAAAGTTGCTTTGTGTGTGATGGATTCGAACTTTATAATGGCAAGCATGGGGAAAGTTGTCGGTGAGAAGCTGACGCTCGCGTTTGAACGCGCAACGTCAGAAAAGCTCCCGATCATTGTCTTCACTGCTTCGGGCGGCGCCAGAATGCAAGAGGGCATCATGTCCTTGATGCAGATGGCGAAAGTCAGCGTTGCAGTCTCCAATCACAGTAAAGCAGGGCTATTGTACATCACAGTCTTGACCGATCCGACGACTGGGGGCGTAACGGCCAGCTTTGCGATGCAAGGGGATATTATCCTGGCTGAAACAGGGGCGACTGTCGGTTTCGCCGGCAAGCGCGTCATCGAACAGACAATCAAAGCGAAATTGCCTGAAGGTTTCCAGACAGCAGAAAAGGTGCTGGAAAACGGCTTTATCGATAAAATTGTTGCCAGAAAAGATTTGAAAAGAGCATTGCAGCATCTATTGCTGTTGCATGCTCCAGCAGAAAAGGCGGGTGAAGTGCAGTGAAGGATGTCAAAGAAATTATCACCTCTGCAAGAAGTATCTCCCGTCTGACAGCGACAGAAATGATCCATGCCATCTGTGATGGTTTTGTTGAATTTCACGGTGACAGAAAGTTCGGTGACGACCCTGCTATCGTCGGTGGGATTGCATTGCTGGATGACATGCCGGTAACCGTCATCGGAACCCAAAAGGGCCATGATGTGACCGAAAATGTCTATCGGAATTTCGGGTCACCGCATCCGGAAGGCTATCGTAAAGCAATTCGCTTGATGAAGCAGGCGGAGAAATTCAATCGTCCGATCGTTACTTTCATCAATACCTCAGGCGCTTTTTGCGATGTCGATTCTGAGGACCGAGGCATCGGTGAAGCAATCGCTGAATCGCTTTTAGTGATGAGTCAACTGACGGTTCCTTTCATCGCTATCTTCATCGGCGAGGGCGGCAGCGGCGGTGCATTGGCGTTGGCAATGGGCAACGAGGTTTGGATGTTGGAGAATACCATGTATTCTGTCCTGTCCCCGGAAGGCTTTGCCTCCATTTTATGGAAAGATTCCTCGCGATCCGATGAAGCAGCCAAAGTAATGAAGCTGACGCCTGATGATCTTTTTTCATTGGACGTCATTGACAAAATCATTATGGAAACCCGCAGGAAAGTGGCCCGTAAATCGGATGATGTGATGCTGGAACTGAAGCGGGAATTAAGTGCCAAGCTGAAAGAGCTGAAGCAACTGACTCCAGCAGAATTGGTCGAGCAACGCCAAAAACGATTCCGTAATTATTGATTCAAGAACAGCTATGTACCGCCCGCACAACAGCAGTTGTGCGGGCGGTTTTTTTCGCGTTCGCTTTTATGATATAATGACCTAACAGTAAAATCAGCTTAGATTGGGGTGATGGAAATGGGAGAAAAAATTATTTTTCCACTAAATTACGAGGGATACTTGAAAAAAGGACTATTGGCATTTGAAGAGGGAAATCTGCAGCTTGCGGAAGAATGGATTGGCAAGGCTGTTGCCATCAAAAAGGCGGACGATATCCTGCCGCTGTATCTCATGTTGCTGCAGGAGACCGATCAAGCAGAGAAGAGTCTGGAAATGATAACCGAAATGCGCCCGGATATTGCATCCGCCATTTCGGTGGATGACATCGATTTCCTATACTTAAAAGGCTTGCTGCATTCCGGAGCATTCGAAATGGCCCGCGAACAAATCAACGCACGCAAAAATACTTTTGGTCTGTCGATGGAGCATCAATTCGCTTTGGAGCAATTGGAGGCTGAAGTCGAAAAAGTTGAACTGAAGAATTTGGAGAAGAAGCTGAAAAAAAGTTCGGAAATCCTCCAGGCCGAAAAAACCATCGATACGCAACCGTTCCACAAGCAACAAGTTTACGCGCAACAATTGAAGGAATTGGAGGATGACCAATTCGGCAAGATAGCGCAACGCCTGCTCATGAATAATAATCTCCACCGGATGCTCAAAACAGAGATCATTCATCAATTTCTTGCGCGCGGGCTCCATCCAACGGTAACTATCAGATTGGAAGGGTCCGAGGAAAAAGTGGACCTAGCTGGAGTGGTCCCGTTAATCGACTCGAAAACGTACAAAGAAGGAATGGCGTACATCCAGGAAGAAATTGCCAATAAAAATCCGACTATGGCAGATACAATGGAAAATGCCTTCTTCATGCAATTATCGCTTCTTTATCCGTTCGAAGACAGGACGATCCCAGACGTGACGGAATGGTTGGAGGTGCTCTACCGCATTTACAACGGGGCCGAATCAACGGACGAACCAAGCGAAAAGAACATCCGCGATGAAATTGAACAATTGGAAAATAAGCTGGCCGATTTTTTTGGATTTTTCGAATAAGTGCCAACGAGGCTATCAGAATAATTGACTCTATAGGGTTTCCTCTCTATAATGAGGGTAACCCTTCTTTGTGAAAGCAGTTCCAAAGAAATGAGTGTTGAAGGAGGATGTACAATGGAATTTGGCAAAGTAAAGTGGTTCAATAATGATAAAGGGTATGGTTTTATTGAACTCGATGAACAGGATGACGACATTTTCGTACATTTTACCGGTATAGCTGGAGAAGGCTTCAAAAGACTTGAAGAAGGGCAACGCGTTCAGTTCGATATCGCAGAAGGCGTCAGGGGACCACAGGCTACTAATGTGTTGGTCTTGGCAGAATCATAAAAAAAGTACAGTAAACCGCAAAGGTGAAGGGAATCCGTTCCGGATTTTCTTTCACCTTTGTTTTTTAGGATGTGGATCAGGTGATAAAATTATTTGTGGATGGGGCAGCTACCGGAAAAGAGGGATATGCTGCCATCGGAATTTTAATCGTTGAGGACGGGGTACAAGAGCAGATAGGTTTGCCTTTAGAGGCCAGAATGGATAATCATCGGGCAGAATTCGAAGCGCTCCTGTACGGATTACGTCATCTGAAGGCACGCAACAAACAGGATCAGCTCGTTTTTTGTTACACCGACAGTAAACTCGTTGCCGACTCGATCAGAAAAAGATATACAAAAAAAGCGGAACACAAACTGTATCTGGAGGAGGCCTTGCAGGATTTGGCTGTATTCACCAATTTTTACTTGGAATGGATTCCGGAAAAGGAAAACAAGGGAGCCGATAATCTCGCAAAAAAAGCACTCTATCAGCTCACCAAAAAGAAAAAATGATTCTGGATGGGCTGTCTTCCGGAATCCAAAAAAGCATTTTTTATCACACAATAAAGGCTCTCTCCATTCTTATTTGAAACGGGGATGGCTTTTTTGTTAGCCGTCAGTCGCTTTTAAGTATATACGAGTCATAGATTATGCTTGACTTGGAGTCCACTTCAAGGAGTATACTTTCAGCAACATAGTGAATTTCTATGTCATCAAATTTGAACTGGAGGAAAATATTGATGGAATATGTAACTTTAAATAATGGTGTCAAGATGCCAATTTTGGGCTATGGCGTGTATCAGATACCTGATGCCGCAGAATGCGAACGCTGTGTGCTGGATGCGATCGAGGTAGGCTACCGCTCGATCGATACCGCCCAAGCATATGGGAACGAAGAAGCGGTCGGCAATGCAATCAAAAAAAGCGGTATTGCACGCGAAGAACTATTCATTACGACAAAAGTCTGGATATCGAATGCCGGCTATGAGAAAGCCAAAGCTTCGATTACAGAATCGCTGCAGAAACTTCAATTGGACTATCTGGATTTGGTTCTGGTACATCAGCCCTTCGGTGATTATTACGGGACTTACCGCGCCATGGAAGAACTGTATGAGCAAGGCAAAATCCGTGCCATCGGCGTGAGCAACTTTTATCCTGACCGGTACATCGATTTGGTTCGTTTCACAAATGTCGTACCGGCCGTCAACCAAGTGGAGACCCATGTATTCAATCAGCAGCTGGATGCGCATGAAATCATGAAAAAATACGGCACACAAATCGAATCCTGGGGTCCTTTTGCTGAAGGCAGAAATGAACTGTTCACGAATGAAACGTTACAAATGATCGGCGACAAATACAACAAAACGACGGCTCAAGTTGCGCTGCGCTATTTGTTGCAGCGTGACGTCGTGGTGATTCCGAAAACGACGCATAAAGAGCGGATGATCCAAAATTTGGATGTCTTTGACTTTAGCCTTACTGAAAAGGATATGGAAACGATCAAAGGCTTGGACAAAAAAGAGAGCGCCTTCTTCTCGCACTATGATCCGAAGTTGGTCGAAATGCTGGTGAACCGCGGTTAATGCCAGGCAGATGAACTAATGAAACAGGCATGGACTGCGATCAACCGGCAGTGGTCCTATCCTAAAGAAATGGAGAGATGATGATGGATTATGTGAAATTCGGCAATACAGGGATGGATGTTTCAAGGATTTGTTTGGGAGCCATGGGTTTCGGCGATCCGAACAGCGGCTTCCATAATTGGGTACTGGAAGAAGATAGCAGAAAAGTCATAAAAAGTGCGTTGGATTTGGGAATCAATTTCTTCGATACGGCAAACATCTACTCATACGGAGCCAGTGAAAGCATACTCGGGAAAGCCTTGAACGATTACGCCAACCGGGATGAGATCGTTGTGGCGACTAAAGTACATCAGAAGATGCGCCAGGCGCCAAACGGAGGGGGCCTTTCCCGCAAAGCGATCCTGACTGAAATCGATCACAGTCTGGAAAGATTGGGCATGGACTATGTGGACCTTTACATCATCCACCGTTGGGACTACAACACACCGATCGAGGAAACGATGGAAGCTCTGCATGATGTCGTGAAATCCGGCAAAGCCCGCTATATCGGAGCGTCCGCCATGTTTGCGTGGCAATTCGCCAAAGCTCAAGCTGTTGCCGAAAAAAACGGCCTGACGAAATTTGTTTCGATGCAGAATCACTTGAATCTTTTGTACCGCGAGGAAGAGCGGGAAATGCTGCCGTTGTGCGCAGATCAAAAGATTGCCGTGACGCCATACGGCCCGTTGGCTTCAGGCAGGCTCACCCGTGATTGGTCGGCCACTACGAAACGCTTCGAAATGGACCAGGTGGCGAAGCATAAGTATGATACGACCGAAGCGCAGGACCGTGTCATCGTGGAGCGGGTTGCAGCGATTGCCGAAAAATATGGTGTCGAGAGGGTTCAAGTCGCTCTGGCTTGGCTGCTGCAGAAGGATCAAGTCGTAGCGCCGATCATCGGAGCCACCAAGGAAAGCCATCTGACCAGCGCCATTTCGGCTCTCGATTTTAAGCTTTCTGCGGAGGATATCCTATCTCTGGAAGAACCATACATCCCTCATCACATAATGGGGCACAACTAAAAAGCACTTGTGCATAAATCATTGAACATAAAATAAGCCCGAATGGATTCCTGCTGCCAGGAGATCCAGTCGGGCTTACTTTTATTATACAAACGCCTATGCTTACTAGTCGTTGCCTTATTTTAGGCCATAGGGATTATTCCTTATAGTCCGTTGAGGCGGCCAATTCTGTTTGCGTCCGGAAATCGGCTAAGCGGTTCTCAAGCGTAGCAATGGTGCTGGCGAGCGCTTGCGAGCCGAGGACCATGCGAAGCGGGGCGGGTGTGATATCCACGCTTTCGATGATTCGTTTTGCCATTTCCGCAGGATTTCCGGGAGCCTGTACTTTTGTTGAATCAAGCATCGCAAGAAAGCTGTGTGCCGGGTTGCCGTCGTACTCAGGCATCAGGTCAGCGACTTGTGCGCTGCCGTAGCGGAATTCGGTTCGGGCACCGCCTGGCTCTACAATAGTCACGCCGATATTGAAGGGTGCCACTTCCTGGGCGACGGATTCGCAGAAGCCTTCGATCCCGAATTTCGTGGCATGGTACATGGAATTGCCGGGGAACGCGACTTGTCCGCCATAGGATGATATTTGGATGATGCGGCCATGGCCTTGTTTGCGTAAGAACGGAAGTGCGGAACGGATCATCTGGATGGAGCCGGTCAGATTGGTTGCGATGATGAGATCCACTTGCTCGTCGCTCAACTCTTCAGCAGCACCGAACAGGCCATAGCCCGCATTATTGATGATGACATCGATTGCTCCGTGTTTTTCAAAAGCTTCCTTCACCACTTGGTGGACCGCTGGAGTATCCGTCACATCAAGGATTTGGCAATCAAACAGCGTCGGGTACTCCGCAATCAGATCAGAAATTTTGGATTTATTGCGCACCGTACCGACCACTGTATCGCCTTTATCCAACAACTGCCTGGTCAGCTCGTAGCCGAAGCCACTGCTCACGCCTGTAATCAACCATGTTTTTCTCATCATGCTTACCTCCATTTCATTTATATTCAGACTATAGCTCTTGGAGTGGACTCCAAGTCAAGCGCTTTGTTTATAAAAAAATAATGCGGTACGTCTGATGGATTAATTTAATTATACATTTACGGTGCTGGATTAACCATTCAGAGGCTGGATTCCGTGCTCGGAAAAATAAAGATGTCGGTTCATGGTTGACTTGGAGTGAACTCCAAGTGATACCATACTCCTATCAACAAGAAATATGAGGTGGTAATGATGACAAAAATAGTGATTATCGGTGCAACCGGTTCAGTCGGTCGCGTGGCGAGACAACTGTTCCTTGAAAAAACAAAAGATGAACTGACGCTTTTCTCACGGCGTCCGGACAGGCTCAAGCCATTCGATTCAACGAGAGAAGTTGCTGTTGCGGGTGATGTGATGAATGTAGCCGACCTTGACAAAGTCATTTCAGGCCAGGATGTTGTCTTTGCTTCTTTGACAGGGAACCTGGGGAAAATGGCCGCGGCGGTTGTGGAATCTATGAAACGCGTTGGGGTCAACCGTTTGATTTTTATTTCTTCAATGGGAATCTATAACGAAATCCCGGCTTCAGTAGGCTCTTCCGGCAATCTTCGCTCCAATCTGGTGTTGCAGACGTACCGTGAAGCGGCTGACGTCATTGAAGCGTCCGGTCTGGATTATACGATCATCCGTCCGGGTTGGTTCGACAGCAGCGACGATACGGATTATGAAATTACCGTCAAGGGCGAGTCTTTCGGCGGTCACGATGTATCTAGAAAAAGCATTGCGGATCTAGTCGTTCGCCTTGCTGTCGATCCGAATCTTTATGTCCGTGAAAGTGTCGGCATCAATCGTCCGGAATGATCAGCGGGGTCCATTATTCAACTATGAGAGGATGATAATCAATGAAATATACAACTGTTGGCAGAACCGGCATCAAAGTTTCTGAATTGTGTTTTGGAGCCATGTCTTTTGGCGGCGATGCGGATGAGGAAACGTCAAAAGCATTGTACAACCGCTGTCTGGATGCAGGAATAAATTTTTTTGATACAGCTGATATGTATTCGCACGGCCGATCCGAAGAAATTCTCGGGAAATTGATGAAGGGGCAACGGGAGGAGCTGGTGATCACGAGCAAAGTCTTCTTCCCGACTTCGAAAACACCGAACGTCAATGACCGCGGCCTATCCCGCAAACATATCCTGACCAGCATCGACGCCAGTCTGAAACGTTTGGATACGGACTATATCGATTTCTATATCCTGCATTATTTCGATCCGACTACCGATATCGAATTGACTTTGCGCACGTTGGATGATCTGCAGAAACAGGGGAAAATACTTTACTCCGGCGTCAGCAACTGGGCTGCGTGGCAGATCATGGATGCGCTTGGCATTTCGGAAAGGGAATTGCTCAGTCGTTTCGAGATTATGGAGCCTTTGTACAACTTGGCGAAACGACAATCCGAAGTGGAATTGCTGCCATTGGCTGAAGCTAAGAACATCGGGGTCATCCCTTACAGCCCTCTGGGGGCAGGCTTGCTGACGGGGAAATACGGCTCGACCAAACAACCGGATTCCGGACGTCTCGTCGAGAGCGAACTGAACCGTTTGCGTTATCAACATGACCTGGAGCTAGCCGATCGCTTTACCGCTTTTGCAAAAAAACTGGGGGTCAGCCCCGCGACCTTAGCCGTTGCTTGGGCAAAAAACCACCCAGCAGTTACCGCTCCAATCATCGGTGCCCGGAATCTGGCCCAATTGGAGGATTCCCTGGCAGCAGCCGATTTTGAGATGACGCCCGAGTTGCGGGCAGAAATCAGTTCGCTTTCCCTTGCTCCGGAACCGGCAACAGGGCGTTCGGAAGAAAAAACGCTTGGTAAATTTGGCGTGTGGCAAAAGTAAACCCAGTAGTTATTTCAATATAGTGCAGATAATCTTGGCTCGATAAAATATTTTCAGAAAATCCTTGCCTTAATGTGGACTTTAAGTGTTACCATTGGTTTATGCAAGCGCAAGTGACTATCAAGAAAAGGCGGAGATATAAATGAAAGCAAACATAATGTACGCGGCCGGCGACGTGCGCGTGAAAGAATTGCCAGTACCTGAAATACAGAAACCTACGGATGTGATCCTGAAAGTAGTGGCTGCCTGCATCTGCGGCAGTGACTTGCATCCATACCACAAAATGCATGCGCACGAGCACGGTGAAGGCGAAGCGATGGGGCATGAAGTACTCGGCAGAATCGACGCAATGGGTTCTGAAGTTTCTGGATTCAAAAAAGGCGATTTGGTCGTTGTTCCTTTCGCATACGGCGACAACACTTGTGCGTTTTGTAAAGAAGGATTGATGACTTCCTGCGTGAACGGCGGCTTCATGACCGGTTGCCAAGCGGAATACGTTCGGGTGCCTCAAGCGCAAGGCAGCATGTTTAAATTACCCGACGACATTGACGAAAATTCGCCTCTGTTGCCTTCATTGTTGACTTTGTCCGATGTATACGGAACCGGTTATCATGCGGCCGTCATGGGCGGCGTCAACGAGAATACGACGGTGACGGTCATCGGAGACGGTGCTGTAGGCCTGCTGGCAGTCCTTTCGGCGAAGAAACTCGGTGCCAAGAAGATCATCCTAATGGGCCGCCACAAAGATCGTACCGATCTTGGGATTGACTTCGGCGCAACGGATGTCATCGCTGAACGAGGTGAAGAGGGGATCGCGAAGGTCAAGGAATTGACTAACGGGGAAGGCACGCACGTCGTACTCGAATGCGTCGGCCTGATGCCCGCTTACGAGATGAGCCTGGGTGCTGTCCGTGCCGGCGGAGTCATCAGCCGTGTCGGTGTTCCCCAGTATGTCGAAGCACCAGTCGGCTTTGCAAGTCTTTTCGGCCGCAACATCACGCTTACCGGAGGGCCGGCACCAACACGTGCCTACATGGAAGAGCTTTTACCCGATATCCTTGACGGCACGCTCGAACCTGGCCGTGTCTTCGACGTGACAGTCGACCTGGATGGTGTCCCGGATGGCTACAGAGCCATGGATAATCGCGAAGCGTTGAAAGTGTTGATCAGACCTTAATCAACTGGGTACTGTTCACAAAAAAAGCATACTATCCCAAAAAAAGCAGTCTGAACTCCCTCGCTGATGCGGGGCGTTCAGACTGCTTTTTTTATTTACAAAAATTATTTTTCTTTGGTTTCGTTAACGTCAAGCTCTTTTTTGATTCTTGGCGGGCGCGTTCCCCAATATTGGAAGAAATCGGTACGCAATCTGCCGTTGTAGAGTTTGCGTTTTTTCGTGGCTCTTTCGCCGTAGAATTCTTCGAAAAGCAATTCGCTTGTCAGGATGTATTTGCTCCATGTCTTCATCGGACGGAAAACTTGGCCCATCTCTTTGTAGAGTATCTCGATCTCATCCTGATCAGAAAGGCGTTCACCGTATGGCGGGTTGCAGACGATCGTGCCGTATTCCTTGGTTGTGGTGAAGTCGGCCAAAGCCAGTTGTTTGAAAGTGACATATTCCGCAACGCCCGCTTTTTCGGCATTGCTCTTTGCGATGGCGATGACATGCGGATCGATGTCCGAACCGCCGATATCCAATTTAACATCGAAGTTCGCAGCAGCTTTTGCTTCATTGCGGATGCGATCCCATAAACCTTCTTCGAAAATGTTCCATTCTTCGGAAGGGAAGGAGCGCTTCAATCCAGGAGCGATGTTCAGCCCAATCAAAGCCGCTTCGATCGGAATCGTGCCGGAACCGCAAGTCGGGTCATAGAAGGGACGGTCAGGGAACCAATTGGTCAACATCACTAAAGCTGCTGCCATATTTTCCTTCAAGGGTGCACCACCTTTTTCGGAACGGTAACCGCGTTTGAAAAGGCTAGAACCGCTCGTATCGATCGTCAGGATTACTTCATCTTTATTGATGGCCACTTCAATCGGATAGAGCGCGCCGGATTCAGGCAAACGGGTACGACGGTGGTAATATTCGCTCAGGCGGTTGACGATGGCCTTTTTGACGATCGCTTGGCAATCGGGGACACTGTACAAGGTCGATTTTTGCGATTTGCCGGAAACAGGGAATTCCGCATCCATCGGTAGGATTTGTTCCCATGGTAAAGCTTTCGTTTGCTCGAAAAGGTCATCGAAAGTTTTTGCTTCGAATTTGCCGAACACGATTTTGATGCGGTCAGCAGTGCGCAGCCACAGGTTGGTAGTGATGATGTCCGCTTCCGTACCGGAGAAGTAGGCTTTGCCGTTCTCGACCTGGACGTTGTAGCCCATTTTTTTCAGCTCGGTGCCGGTGATGGCTTCGATGCCGCTTGCGGCCGTAGCCATTAATTGATATGTTTTCATTGATAACTCCTTATAGTTTTGCCTTAGAAATTGCCGGATAATGCACGAAAAATGGGACAAAAATTAGCTTGTCCCATCCTCGATCATATTCTTTTTGAAGAAAAAAAACCTGATTTGTAAATTTCTGTAAGCCATGTTCTGTCGCGCCATCGGAGCCAGGCCTCTGATGGCGGAGGTAATTATCTATCTGCATTTCTGCCTCTTTCCCTCGTTCATTTCCTTGGAAAGAGTGCCCCTACCAAAGTTTGGGTTGCTCGCTCGAGGGGTTTACCGCGTTCCACCAGAAAGGTTTCCCCGTCTGCTTCGTCACTGTGGCACTTTCAAGAATACTCAGGCATAGGCAGAGCCCTTAGCCTTTTTTTCTGCCGTCAATCTATCGATTGCCTTAGCTTATTGTTTCGCTAAGCACGAACACTACAAGCATCTCAGCTTGTGCGAGCATGGACTTTCCTCAGCCTCCATAAAGGAGACCGCAATTACCCGAAATTTACAAATGTTTTTTGATGCTAGTTTGCTTCTTCGTTGGTTTCATCCAGTTTTGAACCGAATACATGTTTCTCCAAGTTGGAAAGGCGTTTCAGAATATCAAAATTCGTTACACCGCTGCCGACTGATGATACATTCGATTGGGTCGGCTTAGCTAAAACTGCTTGCTTCGTCAACTCATCCACACGGCTCATCAAGCGTTCATTTTCGCTTTGAAGATAAGAAAGGTCTTTTTGATAAGACTCATAATCTCTTATGATCATATCCAGATATTCATCGACTTCTGCAACATTATAGCCTCTCATAGCGCTTTTGAATTCTTTTTGCAGAATATCTTTAGTTGTTAGATTTTTATCTGCCATATTTGCACACCTCGTTAGTTGTCCTTGTTACCTAAACAGTATAACATAAAACCGTAATATTAATAAGCAAATATTCTAATCAACATCATATCAGGCTTTTCGCATAAACTCAACCTAATTTTTTATTGTCACCGTGGCTGTTCAGGAAAGACCTAAGTGATTGGAAAGCCTAATAGGGCATGGCTCCTTGAAAATTGATGATGATGTAGTGCTTGTTTCCGGAGTTGGTTGTCGTGATGGATAAATTTTCATTAAGAACAGGCTGCTTGCCGAATATTTCCAACAGAAAACTCTTGAAGACTTTATCCGTTTTGGATTGCAGGACCTCTTTGAAGAGTTCGCTTTTTGTGGCCGGATCGATGCTATCTTCGAAAATGATCTTTTCATCCGCTGTGAGGTAATCATCAACCAACAGTATTTCAGCCCTTCTACCGAATGGAATCTGGACTTTTAAGCTGTCTTGGTATTCTTCTTTTTGGTAATCACGGGCGATGCGCGTCACTAAGTAATCGATGGATTGTCTGATCTCTGATTGTTTTGTCATGAAATATCCCTCCAACTTTTTGCCTATCCTAAATATATCACAGACTAACCCTTATAGAAATCCTTCCATGCAAGTCATTATCCCTTTTACGGGAAATGACCAGCTGCTGAATAGCCCGGAATATATCTTTTTCCCGTTTTTTGCTACAATGGATTGAGAGCATCATCTGGAGGCGATACACAGCCGCATAGGCAAGGCCGAAACGAAGATACGAGGAGGAAGAAAATGGACAAAAGTATGATCGACAAAATCCATGAGGAATTGGAAGAACAGCACTTGCCTTGCGAATGGCGATTGGAGTGGCATAAACCCTTCCATACAGTCGAAATTGTGTTATTATTAGAAGTCAGTTATCCTCCAGACAACAGTATTTCTGATATTTTTGGCCATTCGAATCACGAAGATCGGTTCATTTTTGAAGATTCTGTTTTGTTCTATGATCGTGCTTCTTCAAAAATCAAAACAGAGGAGTACTTGACCGGTATTCCCTTTGATCGGAAAAAAGGGATTCAAGGCGGATTGGCCGAAGCAGCGGTCAAGAACATACGCTTGACTGTTGGTGAGGCTAACAGCAAGCTCAGGGACTTTCTGAATAACGAAGGCGACTCCAGCTTCGAATTGCATTGGAATGAGCAGAATTTTGTTCAGACAATCGAAACACTGAAGGAAATAGGAAGATATGATGAAACGTATTATCGTTACCCTTGATGATAGGAAAGGTGATTGCAAATGGAATGGAATGAAGTGAAGGTTGTGACTGCTACCGAAGCAGTTGAGGCTGTATCAAATATATTGATGGAAGCCGGTGCGAAAGGCGTCGCGATAGATGACGAATTGGACTTTGTCAATCTGCAGGATGATGGTTTCGGCCAGATAAAGGAGGAACGTGCGTTGCCTGAAGAAGGGCATGCCGTCTACATTATGGCTTATTATCCGAACAACGCGGGTTTCCAGGATACTGTGTTGTTCATCAAAGAACAACTGGCGGAACTGGAAAAAATTGATCTGAAGATCGGGAAGAATGAGCTGCAGATCAACCAAGTGAAAGAAGAGGATTGGGAAAATTCTTGGAAAGAATATTTCCATCCGATCCGACTGACGCGCTTTTTGACGATTGTACCTTATTGGGAAGAATACACGCCTGAAGATGAAAAAGAAATGCTGATTCAATTGGATCCCGGGATGGCTTTCGGTACCGGCACGCATCCAACGACGCGTCTGTCCATCGAAGCGCTTGAAGCAGTGATGCGGGGCGGCGAAAAAGTAATCGATGTCGGAACCGGGTCGGGCGTTTTGAGCATCGCGGCCAAGGCAATGGGCGCAGACACTGTCTATGCCTACGATATCGATGAAATCGCCACACGCGTTTCCAAAGAGAACATCGCTTATAATGCCTATGCTTCGGATGTCATCGTCAAAGAGAACAACCTTTTGGTAGGGATTGCCGATCAGCAAGCGGACATCATCGTTGCGAATATACTGGCGGAAATCCTGATGCTGTTGCTTCCCGATGCTTACAACAACCTCAAGGATGATGGTTATTTCATCCTTTCGGGGATCATCGATTCGAAGAAAGAAGAGCTGATCGCAGCTTTGGTCAGCAATGGTTTTGAGATCGAGCAAGAAAAGCAAATGAAAGATTGGGTTTGCCTGATCTGCACTAAAAATGTGGAGGATTGAAGCATGCAACGATACATCATTCCGCCTCTAGCAAAAGATTACCAAATGCAGGCGATTATTTTGTCGGATGATTTCCATCACCATATGGTGCATGTGATGCGCATGAAGCAAGGGGAACAAGTTTATTTAGCCGATAACTCGGGCATTTCGTTTGTTGCGGAAATCACCGACATATCAGCAGACACGGTCAGTTTGAAGTGGGTGGCCGATGAAGACCGCTCCACGGAACTTCCGGTCAAGATAGCGATTGCCTGCGGATTACCGAAGGGCGACAAGCTGGAATACATCGTACAGAAGGGCACAGAGTTGGGTGCGGCTGCCTTCATCCCATTCGCAGCAAAAAATGCGGTTGTAAAGTGGACAGCGGACAAAAGTACGAAAAAACAGCAACGCTTGCAAAAAATTGCGAAAGAGGCAGCGGAGCAATCGCACCGCCAAAAAGAGCCTTTTGTGCACCCTGTCCACAATCTCAAAGAGTTGCTGGCGGAAGCGGAAAAATACAGCAAAGTGTTGATTGCCTATGAAGAGGATGCAAAGGCCGGTGAGGGCAGCATCTTGGTGAACACGCTTGAAAATCTTGAACCAGGCGATTCGTTGTTGTTTGTGTTCGGGCCTGAAGGCGGATTAACGTTGGAAGAACTGGCGGCATTCAGACAAGCCGGCCATAAGAGCTGTGCCTTAGGGCCGAGGATTTTGCGGGCTGAAACAGCGCCCTTATATGCATTGGCGGCAGTATCTTATGAAATGGAATTAAGAAAGGGAGCGGATAATAATGGTTGAAAAATTAAACAAATATATTGATCACACTTTATTAAGACAAGATGCGATAGAAGAGGAAATCAAAGCTCTTTGCGAAGAAGCAAGGGAATACGACTTCAAATCCGTCTGTGTACAACCCTTCTGGGTAAAAAAAGTAGAAGCCTTCCTGACGGGTTCGGATGTGCTTGTCTGCACCGTCGTCGGTTTTCCGCATGGCGCCAATACGGCAGAAGTGAAGACTTTCGAAGCAAAACAGGCGGTGCAGAACGGTGCCGATGAAGTGGATATGGTCATCAATATCGGAGCTTTGAAGGATGGCAATTATCAAACAGTCGAACATGAAATCGCAGCTTTGGTCGAAGCCGTCAAAGACAAGGCAATCCTGAAGGTCATCATAGAGACGTGCCTATTGACCGATGATGAAAAAGTCATCGCTTGCCAACTGGCTCAAAAGGCGGGCGCCGACTTCGTCAAGACTTCCACCGGTTTTTCAACAGGTGGCGCAACATTAGAGGATATCGCACTGATGCGCAAGACAGTCGGACCTGTGATGGACGTAAAAGCAAGCGGCGGTGTGCGCTCGTATGAAGATGCACTGGCCTTCATCGCAGCCGGAGCAACGCGCTTGGGCACTTCCAGCGGTAAGAAAATCGTCGAAGGTTGGCTTGCGGCAAAATAAATGCATAGGATGCTCCATCTGCATCCGAATAATCGAATGATCAAAGAAACCTTGAGTGACTTCTTTTTTATGAAGCGGTCCTTCAAGGTTTTTTGAGGTTTGAGGTTGAAAACAGAGGATAAATGTTGATGGCGCATCGTTACGATTTAAAGTATAATAAAGGGAAATATATTCACTTTTTTGTGTGCAGAATAGGATATATTCAGCATCTTTTCCGTTTGCAGACGGAATCGCAGTAAATAAATACATAATCTTAAGAGTCAGGAGTGACAACATGCCGAAAATCAAAAACTATTCGCCTGAAGAGGTTGTGCAGCTATGCGCGGAATATATGAATGAAACCCATGTGGCATTTGTCCAAAAAGCTTGCGACTTTGCCAGGGATGCTCACAGCGGACAGATGCGGAAGTCCGGTGAAGAGTACTTTGTTCATCCGACCCAAGTCGCCGCGATATTGGCAGATTTGGAATTGGATCCAGAAACGATTGCAACAGGATTTTTGCATGATGTTGTGGAGGATACAGAATATACTTTACAGGATATCGAACGTGAATTCTCCAAAACCGTAGCCATCTTAGTGGATGGCGTCACAAAATTGGGGAAGATCAAGTACAAGTCCCATGAAGAACAACAGGCCGAAAACCACCGCAAGATGTTGATGGCCATGGCAAAGGATCTGCGGATCATCATGGTGAAGCTGGCGGACAGACTGCACAACATGCGCACCCTCAAATTCCATACGCCGGAAAAACAACGGATCATTTCCAATGAGACAATGGAAATTTACGCACCCTTAGCCCACCGCCTAGGGATGAACCGGATCAAATGGGAACTGGAGGATACATCGCTCAGATATCTGAATCCGCAACAATATTACCGGATTGTTCATCTGATGAACAGCAAACGCGATGAACGGGAACTGTACATCAAAGATACGATCAACAAAATCAAAGATTCAATCGATGAATTGGAGATTGAGGCAGATATCTACGGCAGACCAAAGCACATCAACTCCATCTACCGAAAAATGAAGGACCAAAAGAAGCAATTCACGGAAATCTATGATCTGCTGGCTATCCGCGTCATTGTCCATTCGATTAAAGATTGCTATGCCGTTTTGGGTGCCATCCATACAAAATGGAAACCTATGCCAGGCAGATTTAAAGACTATATCGCCATGCCTAAAGCGAATATGTATCAGTCGCTGCACACGACCGTCATCGGGACGCAGGGAACGCCCATTGAGATCCAAATCCGGACAATCGAAATGCACCAAGTCGCGGAATATGGGGTTGCGGCTCACTGGGCATACAAAGAGGGCATCACCAAAAAAATCGAACCGGATAAAATGCCCCATCAGATCGATTGGTTCCGCGATCTGATCGACTTACAGGATGATTCCAAAAACGCCAGTGAGTTCGTCGAAAGTGTCAAGGAGGATATCTTCAAGGACAAAGTCTATGTCTTCACTCCGAAAGGTGATGTCGTTGAATTGCCATCGGGTGCCGGCCCGTTGGATTTTGCCTATAATATCCATACCGAAATCGGCCACAAAACCATTGGGGCGAAAGTCAACGGAAAGATAGTCCCTTTGAATTACAAGCTTCAGAATGGCGATATCATCGAAGTGATGACATCCCCTAACTCATTCGGTCCAAGCAGGGATTGGGTCAACCTGGTTTCCACAAGCAAGGCAAAAAATAAAATTAAACGCTACTTCAAGCTGCAGGACCGCGATGAACATGTAATCAAAGGCCGGGATATGCTGGAAAAACAATTGACGGAAATGGAATTTTCGCCAAAAGAGTTCCTGACCAAACTAGCGATCAAAGATTTGTTGAATCGCTTTAATGTGAATTCGGAAGATGACCTCTATGCGGCAATCGGCTTCGGCGAACTGTCTGCATTCATCGTCTCCAATCGCTTGACCGAAAAAGCCCGTCGTGAACGCGATAAGCACAAAGCGGAACAACAGTTGGACACAATCGAGCAAAAAACGAAAAAAGACAATCCTAAAATGAAGATCCGCCATGAAGGCGGCGTTGTCATTCAAGGAGTGGACAATCTGCTCATCCGCATCAGCCACTGCTGCAATCCGGTCCCAGGGGATGAAATCGTTGGCTACATCACAAAAGGGCGCGGCATCTCGGTCCATCGTAAAGATTGCCCGAATGTTCAGGTATCCGGAGAGCACGGCGACCGGTTGATCGATGTCGAGTGGGAAGATAACGGCACCTCCAATATCGATTACGAAACCGAATTGACGGTCGAGGGCTATAATCGTTCAGGTTTGTTGAACGAGATCCTGCATGTCGTCAATACGATGACCAAAAATCTCAGCAGCGTAAACGGCAAGGTCGACAGTAATAAAATCGCTGTCATTACGTTGAAAATCGGGATTCAAAATTTGAGTCAACTGGATAAAATCGTAGATAAAATCAAAAATATTCCGGATGTTTACACAGTCAGAAGGGTCACATCCTAATCAAAATGAATCGAGGGCAGTTATGCGTGTTGTTGTACAGAAAGTGACGGAAGCATCCGTCTCTGTTGATGATGAAATTATCGGGGAAATCGGTGAGGGCTTCATGCTTTTGGTCGGCATTGGCAAGGACGACACCCAAGACGATGTCCACTATCTCGTCCGTAAAGTTTCGAATCTCAGGGTTTTCGAGGACGAGGAAGGTAAAATGAACCGCTCCCTGAAGGATGTGTCTGGAGCCATCCTTTCGATATCCCAATTCACTTTGTTCGCTGATACCAAAAAAGGGAATCGCCCAAGCTTCACTAATGCAGCCCCTCCGGAAATCGGAGAGGCGCTTTATCAAGCGTTCAATGAGTTGTTAAGCGCAGAAGGCTTTCAGGTGTCATCGGGTAAGTTCGGTGCGCACATGTCTGTCCGTTTGAACAACGATGGACCCGTAACCATCCTCATCGATTCCAAAAACAAATAACAGAGTCGGCAACTTGAACCATTCGAGGTTCAAGCTGCCGACTCTGTTTTTTATGCTTTTTTATTGGAAATATTCAGTCAGTGCTTGGTAGATGCTTTCTGCCACCAGCGAGCGATAATAATCGGAATTGAAGGTCTTGACGTCGGAATCATTGTTCATATAGCCGAGTTCCAGTAACAAAGCAGGTTGATCATTTTCGCGTGTGACCAAGAAATCGCCGAATTTGGAGCCATTGTCCTGAAACGGCAAAGTGTCAGTCAGGTGATCATCGACCAAATTTGCCAATGGAATATCTGCATCATCATAATAATAAGTCGTGAAGCCTGTCGCGGAAGTACCGCTTGCGGTGGAATCATAGTGTAGACTGATGAACATATCGGCATTGTTGACATTGCTCATTTCTGCCCGATCTTCCAAAGTTACATAGACATCGGAGGTGCGCGTCAATATGACGTTGGCTCCGGCACTGCGTAATTTATCAGCCACCGCTTCAGCGGTTTTGAGTGTTACTTCCTTCTCGTAAATATAAGTTCCTTCCGCACCGGGATCTTCTCCTCCGTGGCCCGGATCAATCACGATGGTCGCTTCGGCAAGTGTGGTGGTGGATGACGCAGTGATGGGCGTATTGAGCGACTCGGATGTTTCCACCAACCAGGAGGCGACGTAGCCTTCCTTGTTTCCCTCATAAAGGATCTTATAGAAATCACCGGATTCGCTGATCAATTCGTACTCTTCATCTTTTTCGGCAATGAACAGGATGTCACTGCCGGTAGAAGGCCCGCTGCGGACATTTACGCCATCCATCGTGATGAGGACTTTTGGATTGGCGTCGTCTGCAACAACCGCTGTAGTATCGACTGTTTCCGGCGCCAACTGGATGCTGCCAGGAGAAATTTCGATCAGTTCAGACAGAATCCAAGCGACTTTATTGTTGTATTGGATTTGGCTCCAACCGTTCTCCTCATATAGCAGAGCGAATTTTTCGCCTTCACTGGCCGTTCCGACAACTTCGGATGTTTCATTGTTCTCTTTTCGAACGTTGGCAGAGGGCACCAGTATTGTTGCCAGTAATTCGGATGTTGCCGCGATCTCGGTGTTGTTGATCAGCCAACTGGCCACCCATCCGATTCTTCCGTCCGCTAGCCTAACTTTATACCATTCGTTCTTATTGGCCAGAACATTGACTGAGGAACCGCCTTGAATTTGCGTCATAATGTCATAGGACAATCCTGGACCGGATCGAACATTTACAATGCTGGCGGAGATGCTGACTGTAGTATAGTTGGCTAATGCTACCGTACCGAAGGAGCCCAATCCGACAAATAGCAAAACAAGCGCCAAGAAGAACAGGTGTCTATTTTTTGCGATAGTCTTCACTGATTGTCTCCTTTCTGGTTTGGGATGCATAAAATTTACAAAAATTGTTCAATTCTTCTATCATTATAGCAAAGATACGGTATCCATTGCAAAGCCTTTTCAGAAATTATAGTTGTGTTGCTTTTATGAACAAGACAGAACCGCATCGTAACCTTCCAACGCTGCATTTGCAATTGTTCCTGAAACCATCACAGTAGCAGGCGTGCCGCTGCGTTAGCCCGGAAAGTGGAAATATGATGAAAACAGTATTGACAATTCGGTGCTTATCTTGTATCGTTAAGGAAATTATAAATGTCCAGTGAAGATCGAAGTAGAATAGATTGGTTTGATTCAGAGAGGATTGCCGCGGCTGAGAGCACTCCCGAACGTTTATTCGAAAGACAGGTTGGAGGATTAATAGTGAAAAGCTATTACGCCACGAACGTTACTCGTTAAAGGAAAGCTATGCTTTCGAATAAAGGTGGCACCACGTCTGACTAATCGTCCTTTTCCATGATGGAAAGAGGGCTATTTTTTTGCTTTTTTTCAGACAGAAGACAGTATGAAGCGAAAGGAATGGTTATAAAAATGATTCAAAAACCAAAAGGGACTGCCGACATATTTTTGCAAGAAGCAGAAATATGGCAATATGTGGAAGAAACAGCCCGGATTTTATTGCATGACTATCAATTTTCAGAAATCCGTACCCCAATGTTCGAAAGTTATGAACTGTTCTCAAGAGGGGTCGGCGATACGAGTGATATCGTATCGAAGGAAATGTATGACTTCTACGATAAAGGCGAACGACACATCGCATTGAAGCCGGAAGGAACCGCTCCCGTGGTCCGGGCTTACGTCGAAAACAAGCTGTTCGGTCCTGAACATCCGAAACCGCTGAAAGTCTATTACATCAGCCCGATGTTCCGCTACGAAAGACCGCAAGGCGGAAGAATGCGTCAATTCCACCAACTGGGTGTCGAAGTTTTCGGAAGCATCAATCCAGCGACCGATGTCGAAACGATGGCATTGGCATGGGATATATTGAAGGAATTGGAATTGAGCGATTTGAAATTGGTCATCAATTCGTTGGGCAAGACGGAAGATCGGATCAGATACCGCGAAGCCTTGATTGCCTATTTGGAACCTTTCCATGATGAATTGAGCAAAGATTCCCAGACCCGTCTCCACAAGAATCCGTTGCGCGTGTTGGACAGCAAAGACAAACGCGACAAGGAAATCGTCGCCCAGGCACCGAGCATCTTGGAGTTCCTTTCGGAAGATTCGAAGAAGCATTTTGAATCGGTCCAGGGAATGCTGCTGGCATTGGAAATCCCCTTCACGATCAACAGCAATATGGTTCGCGGACTCGATTATTATCAGGATACCATCTTTGAAATCATGAGTGCATCCGCAGTTTTCGGGGCGGAAACGACCATCTGCGGCGGTGGCCGCTATGACGGCTTAGTTCAGGAAATCGGCGGACCGGAAGTGCCAGGGTTTGGCTTCGGGATGGGCTTGGAAAGATTGATTCTTTTGATGAAGGATCAGCAAGTCGATGTACCGAAACTATCCGAGTTGGATGTCTATGTAGTCGGTTTGGGAGAAGCTACGAACATCGAATCCTTGAAATTGGTCCAAAATGCACGCCAAGCAGGGTATTCGGCTGATCGGGACTTCCATGACCGCAAAGCCAAAGCGCAATTCAAGACCGCGACGAAAAACGGGGCCAAAGTAGTGCTGACAATCGGCGAGGATGAATTGAACAACAAACAAGTACAATTCAAAGTGATGTCGACCGGCAAAGAGCAGAAAGTGGCGTTGACCGAGATTTACGCGGATTTTGATAAAGTATACAAAACACAGACAGCCGATATGACGGCTTTTAATGAATTTTTCGGAAAAGAAGACTAGAACATACAGAAAAGGGTAGTGAAAATGGATAGAAGAACAGAGTATTGCGGATTATTGACGGAAGCATCCGTTGGACAGACTGTTGTTGCCAATGGTTGGGTTAACAAAAGAAGAGACTTAGGTGGATTGATCTTCATCCATCTGCGTGACCGCGAAGGTATCGTCCAAGTCGTTTTCAACACAGAGTTCAACGAAGAAGCATTCCGCATTGCGGAAACGATCCGTGGGGAATATGTCCTGCAGGTCAAAGGTAAGGTAGTTCTTCGTGAAGCAAATCAGATCAACCCGAACATCGGCACAGGCACGATCGAAATCGAAGCGGAATCCGTGGAGATTTTGGCGAAAGCGAAAACGCCGCCGTTCTATATCGAAGGCGATCTGAACGTATCGGATGAATTACGCATGAAATACCGTTACATCGATTTAAGAAGAGACAAGATGATGAACAACATGAAAATTCGCCACCAAACGACGCGTACTGTCCGCAATTATTTGGATGGCTTGAATTTCATGGACATCGAAACACCTTATTTGACCAAATCGACTCCAGAAGGTGCGCGTGACTATATTGTTCCATCACGTGTCCACCAAGGCGAATTTTACGCACTGCCGCAATCACCGCAACTGTTCAAACAGATGCTTATGGGCGCTGGCTTTGACCGCTATTACCAGATCGTGCGTTGCTTCCGCGACGAAGATCTGCGTGGCGACAGACAGCCGGAATTCACCCAAATCGATATCGAAACCAGTTTCCTGTCTGCAGCTGAGATCCAGGAAATCACCGAAACCATGCTTCAGAAAGTCATGAAGGACGTGTTGGGCAAAGACATTCCGGCTCCATTCCCTCGTATTTCCTACGATGAAGCGATGAACCGTTTCGGCAGCGATAAGCCGGATACCCGTTTCGCATTGGAACTGATCGACATGAATGAATTTGCGAAAACTTCTTCATTCAACGTATTCAAAGCGACCCGCGAAAACGGCGGCCAAGTCCGCGGCTTGAACGTCAAAGGCAAAGCCGATGCCTATTCGCGCAAAGATATGGATAACCTGATCGAATACGCCAAACAATACGGCGCAAAAGGCATGGCTTGGATGAAAGTCGAAGAGGATGGACTGAAAGGCGCAGTAGCGAAATTCTTCACCGAAGACAGCGAAGAATTGATCAGACTGATGGATGCGGAGCCTGGCGACTTGCTGGTGTTCGTTGCTGATAAAAAAGAGATCGTCTATCAAGCATTAGGAGAGCTGCGCCTGAAATTCGGCCGCGATCTTGATCTGATCGACAAATCCCAATTTTCTTTCGTTTGGGTTGTGAATTGGCCATTGCTTGAGTACGATGCGGACGCAAAACGCTACACTGCAATGCACCATCCGTTCACTCGTCCTAACGATGAAGATCTTGCCAAATTAGTCGATCATCCGGAAGAAGTCTATGCGCAAGCCTATGATATCGTCTTGAACGGTTATGAAATCGGCGGCGGATCTCTGCGTATCTACACAAGGGAAGTACAGGAGCAGATGTTTGCGGCACTTGGCTTCAGCAAAGAAGATGCGGAAGCGGAGTTTGGTTTCTTGTTGGATGCATTCGATTACGGGTTCCCACCGCATGGCGGCATCGCTTTAGGGCTGGATCGTTTGGTCATGTTGTTGGCTGGCGAATCGAACATCCGCGAAGTGATTGCGTTCCCTAAAAACGGGAAAGCTTTCGATCCGATGACGAACGCTCCAAGTGAAGTAAGCGCAGCTCAGTTGAAAGAATTGAGCCTGAAAATCGCTTCATTAGACTAACCTTGGACTAACAATTGCACTAAAAAGAGCATCTGATGGTAAGGGAAACAAGCCTTATGATACAATAATCGTATCATAAGGCTTGTTTTTCGTCTCTTGTTTTGTATGAGACGGAAATGCTTTTTAGGATAATACATAATAAAAGGGTGAAGATATGTTAAAGCTAGGTTCACATGTTTCTATGGGTGGGAAAAAAATGCTGTTGGGTTCCGCAGAGGAGGCAGCATCGTACGGTTCTTCAGTGTTTATGATCTACACAGGCGCTCCGCAGAATACCCGGAGAAAAAGCGTCGATGAAATGAATATTCCGGAAGGCATGGACTACATGGCGAAGCATGGTCTGGTTGAACTGGTCGTCCATGCACCCTACATCATCAACTTGGCAAATACAACCAAACCGGATCATTTTGAATTCGCAATCGGATTTTTGCGCGATGAAATCGTGCGGGCGCAAGCGCTGGGCGCAAAACAGATTACGCTGCATCCAGGTTCGCATGTCGGTGCAGGTTCCGAGATAGGCATCAAACAGATCATCAAGGGCCTGAATGAAGTGCTGGAGCCCAGTCAGACAGCGCAGATTGCGTTGGAGACTATGGCCGGAAAAGGCACGGAGATCGGCCGGACGTTTGAGGAGTTGGCTGCCATCATGGATGGCGTAATCTATAACGACAAGTTGTCCGTAACGCTGGATACATGTCATACGAATGATGCAGGCTACAATGTCAAAGAGGACTTCGACGGTGTTTTGGAAGAATTCGATCGCATCATCGGACTGGAACGTTTGAAAATGATCCATGTCAACGACTCGAAAAACGAGAGAGGGGCCCACAAAGACAGACATGCGAATATCGGGTTCGGCACCATCGGCTTCGAAACCTTAAATAAAATTGTTCACCATCCGCAACTGCAGGATTTGCCGAAAATATTGGAAACGCCGTTTGTGGGCGAGGACAAAAAGAACAAGAAGGCGCCTTACAGATTCGAATTGGATATGCTGAAGTCGCAGATATTCAATCCGAGTTTATTGGAGGACATACTGAACCAGTAAGAAATACATCTTTGGATGGATGCGCTTTTGCCTTAAACCAGGGATAATTGTATGTAAGCACAAAATGAAAGAATAAAGGAGATGGAATGATGAAAGGTTGGTTGAAAGGCTTAATTGGAGTGTTTATTGCGGTGTTGCTGTTGGGCGTGCCATTGATCAGCTCTTATAATGGTTTGGTGACGGAGGAAAGTAATGTCGATGTACAATGGGCGAATGTGGAAACCAAACTACAAAGACGTTATGATCTGATCCCCAACTTGGTGGAATCGGTAAAAGGCGCTATGGAACAAGAACAGGAAGTATTCGGTGCAATCGCTGATGCCCGCGCAAGAATCGGCAGTGCTCAGACGACTGAAGAACAGGTTGCAGCCAGCAACGAAATGGAATCCGCATTCTCGCGTCTGTTGGTAATTGTAGAGAACTACCCGGAACTGAAATCAAACGAACAAGTGACGGCTCTTATGGATGAGTTGGCCGGCACCGAAAATAGGATTTCTGTCGAAAGGGATCGTTACAACGAATCTGTGCAACAATATAACAACAAAGTCAAACGGTTCCCTGGATCGCTCATGGCAGGACTTTTCGGATTTGATGAAAAATCTTATTTTGAAGCGGTTAGCGGCGCTGAAACCGCACCTAGTGTAGACTTGAATACAGACGACGAATAATTGAGGGGTTGATGATGCTTTGTTTCAAATGAGGAAAAAGGCACGATGGCAACTACTTTTGGTTTTGGGAGCATTCTTCTTTTCGCTGGTGTTCGCGCCATCCAAAAACGCGCAAGAGTTACCTGATCCGACAACCGAATTTTATGTCTATGATCCAAGCGGTACGCTCTCCGAAGAAACAAAAACATTCATCATGAGCGTGAATGAGCAGTATGAATTGACCGAAGAAAAACCCCAAGTTGTCGTGGCAGTGGTCGATTCACTGCAGGGTGAGACAATCGAGGAGTATTCTGTCGATCTGTTCGAAAAGTGGAAAATTGGCCAGGCGGATGCTGATAATGGTGTGCTGATTTTGTTGGCTCTGGAGGAAAGGGAAATCCGCTTCGAAATCGGTTACGGTCTGGAAGGTGCCCTAACGGACAGTAGAACCGGTAGAATTCTGGACAATCATCTGGAGTATCTTTCGGCCAATGATTTCGATGGCGGTCTGAAAGAAATCTTTACTGAGACGGCAGTTGTCGTCAATCAGGAATACCAATATGATGACGAAGTGATTTTCTCCGGCTATCCAGTCGATACAACGCAATACGCGGAAGGCGATTCATCGTTCTTCGCATCACTCGTCCAATTCCTGTTCATCCTTTTGCTGTTGTCCTTCTTTTTTGGCGGCAGAGGCAGGGGCGGTCGCGGTGGACGTGGTGGTGGAATGAATCCGTTGTGGTGGTTGCTTCTTAGCGGAGGCGGAGGCGGTTATCGCGGCAACAATCATCGTGGAGGATACGGCGGAGGCGGTTTCGGTGGCGGTGGATTTGGCGGAGGGGGTGGCTTCGGAGGTGGAGGTTCTTCCGGAGGCGGTGGATCCAGCAGAGGGTTCTAACGCACCTCTTGCTGCAATGAATATAAAAAAAGAAGAGGACCCGGATTTTAATCCGGGTCCTCTTCTTTTTATGTCAGGTTATAATGGTTGTATCGGAAATTTCGATGCTGCTCATGATGATGGCGGCTGTTTCTTCTATAGAACGTTTGGAGACGTTGATGACGATGCAACCCAATTTGTTGTACAATTCATAGGCGTATTCCAACTCAGCCCGGATGCGGTCCATGTCCGAATAGATGGTTTCCGGTGACAACCCGTAGGCAATCATCCGCTCTTTGCGGAAATTATTCAATACCTCTGCATCATTGGTCAATCCGACGATTTTCTTAGGATCCACTTGCCAAATTTCGTCAGGCACTGAAGCTTCCGGCATAATCGGCAGGTTTGCGACTTTAATGGTCTTGTTCGCCAAAAACATGGAGAGCGGCGTCTTTGAAGTGCGGGAAACGCCAAGAAGGACCAAGTCGGCATCCAAAAAACCCTTTGGATCTTTCCCGTCATCGTACTTGACGGCAAACTCGATGGCACTGATCCGGTTAAAGTATTCATCATCCAAGCGATGTAGTGCGCCTGCGCTCCGTATGGGTTGCTGCCCGGTCATTTCGCTGATATCCCTGACCATTGCTCTCAATATATTATAGCACGGCAAGTCCTCTGCAGCGCAGAAACTGTCCGTGTACTCACTCAAATCCTCGACGACCAAAGTATGGATGACAAATGCTTTCAGCTCTTTGGCCTCTACTAATACAGGCTCCAAGTCTTTCATTTTTCGAATGAACGGATAATGATACATATGAACAGTTATCGATGGGAATTGTGCTAAGACAGCCTGAAGGACTTTTCTGGCGGTGTCTCCTACCGAATCGGATATGATGACAAAATGCAGGTCATGTTGCTCTGGTTGCTCCATATAATTTCGTCCTTTCTAAATCTTAATGATTGCAATCTCACTAATAATATACTATAGTCAATTTGAAATTGATAGAGTCGGGAGGGAAAATGATGCCGGTAGATACCGTAACCATTGCATTGCAGCAATTAAAGAAACAAGGTTATAAATATACCCAAAAAAGAGAAGATATCATTACGGTTTTTGTGGAAGCTAACCGCTATCTGTCTGCAAAAGCTGTTCTGCATGCGTTACAGGATGAATATCCAACACTCAGCTATGACACGATATATCGTAACCTGTATACTTTTGTGGAAGTTGGTATCTTGGAAGAAACAGAATTGAACAACGAAAAGTTGTTCCGAATAACTTGTTTGCACGAGGGGCACCATCATCATCACTTTATTTGTCAACAATGCGGGATGACAATTGCTTTGCAGATGTGTCCGATGGATTTCTTTGAGCAACAGTTGGAAGGGTGCCAAATTTCGTCCCATCGCTTCGAAATATTTGGAATCTGCAAGAAATGTTTGGCAAATGCATAGGGCTTCCCTGTGCCCAATGGAGTGCAGGTTTCGCTCAGTCGGATGATACACTTTTTAGTTTTGCAATAAAACGTTGCAATTGCTTCCCCCTATGATATAATATCAAAAGAACAATTTCATTTTGATTTCTTGACTTTCAAAAGGAAACGTTACTTTTAATGCTCGGAGGGAGGGAATATTTAATGTCAAAAACAGTTGTTCGTAAAAACGAATCTCTTGATGATGCTCTTCGTCGCTTTAAACGTACTGTTTCAAAAACTGGAACTATGCAAGACGCTCGTAAACATGAATTTTATGAAAAGCCAAGTGTGAAACGTAAGAAGAAATCTGAAGCTGCTAGAAAGCGTAAATTCTAATAGCCGGATGCTTACTTTCTAAAATTCTTAGAGACTAATCAATAAAGAATGGGATGATCTCCGTATCATTCCATTTTTTTGTCGTCCAGAAATGTCGTGTTGAACGCAAGGGGATAAATATTTTCATAAGCCACGCCTCTTTATGTTATACTATTGGCAATAAGCAGTGAAAAAAATTCCCAAAAAGAGGAGTGTAGCTTGTTTGACCGATAAAGTGAATAAAACAGAGAAAATTGAAGTGATGGACGCATCCGTTTTGCCTCAATTATTTGGATCACAGGATAAGCATCTGAAGATGCTGGAAGATGCTTTGCATGTGACCATTACAAGCCGCGGCATGAAAATCGAAATCAGTGGCGAAGAGCCGGCTGTCGACAAGGCCCGTTCCCTGTTGAAGCA
>NZ_JBAVFV010000029.1:0-8298 GCF_049684335.1 Trichococcus sp. | reverse complement strand
ATTCGTTGCATCGGAATTTACGCCCTCGGAGTGCTGCATCAAACGAAAGTAGTCCGTCAGGACCAAATCGGGCACGAAGAACAGGGAAGCAAACATAAACTAGATTTAGTTAGATTTATGGCAACGGTCTTTGAATATGACGGAAAACAAAAGAAGATTCAAAACAATCATAGCAGGGAAGACCTATACGATTGTGGGAAATAAAGCACCTGAGCATTTGACTGCTGTATCGGAATTGGTCAATGCACAATTGGAACAGATCAAACAAGCAGCACCGGCGCTTGGTCGGGAGGAGCGCGGCATTCTAGTGGCTGTGAACGCCATTTCCGATCAGATCACGAAACAACTTGAGCTGGAAGAACTGCTGCTGAAAGTTGTAGCGCTCGAAAAAGCTTTGCAGGAAAGCCAAAGCGTTACACACTCCGCTTCCGTTGAGGAAACAGAACAGGCTGAGCCGGAGAAGACTTTAGCCGAGGCGCCCAAACCTGAAGCGGTTGAAACGCCTGAAAAGGAACACAATGCAGAAAAGATGACCGGTAATGCGGCCGCTAAGAAGGCAGTGGCTAACTTTTCTGGAATAAAGCGCGACAAAGAGAGCCAAACAGTTAACTCTATGCCAGCGACAATCAGTGAACTGCAGCAAGCTGCCCGTGAAGCCAACGACCTGCCGGCCAGGAAATCCAATTCAAAATTGACGAAGACGACAACCGCTTCCGAGGCAGCTTTGAAACGGGCTCAACACAGGACGCAAGTGCGTTCGGCTTTGGGTGTCAACAGAAACGCTGAGAATGCCATTCCGCCTTACACTAAAAATCAAGAACACAATGGAAAAAAGTAGAAAAAAGACTGTAGAAATCAGGTGAACAAATGCTTACGTTGATAATAGTGCTCTCCTTATTGTGGGGCATCTATACTGGAGTCAGAAGAGGACTTATTCTGCAGGTTGTCTACACCGTAGGATATTTCATTTCTTTCTTGGTCGCTAGAGAATACTATGCCGTCGTTGCGGAAAAAATCGATCTTTTGGTCCCGTACCCATCCGTAGAGTTCGGCAAAGAATTGCTGTTTTACTCTGACCAGGTGTCCTTCGTCCTGGATCAGGCGTTTTATAATGGATTGGCATTCATCCTGCTGTTATTTGCAGGTTGGCTTGTCACGAGATTTATCGGGAGCATGCTTAACTCATTGGCGTTCTTCCCGATCATCAAACAGCTGAATGAGCTCGGCGGCGGTTTGCTCGGATTCCTGATGCAATACATCGGGATTTTCCTGCTGCTGACGCTCGCATCCATGATTCCGTTGGATTACATCCAACAGCTTTATGTCAACAGCGACCTAGCGGCTTGGATGGTGTCGGAAACGCCATATTTCTCACGTTTGATCTACGACTGGTGGGTAGGCATCATTCAGTAACGGATTGTTAAATAAACAGAAGGGACTATATAGTGTGCTATATCGTCCCGCTTTTTTTGAGAGAAGCATTTTTTAGGAGAATCAGATGAATAATAAAATAAGTAAAACATTAGAGTTCGAAAAAATAAAACAACAACTCCAGAATTTTGCCGCAACCGACCAAGGAAAAGATGAGATTCAGGCTTTGCGGCCCGAAACTGATCCGGAAAAAGTCGTTGCTTTGCAGAATGAAACGGAAGACGGAAGAAAGGTTTTGCGCCTGAAGGGTGGGATTCCGATGCCGAGGCTGAAGTCCATCCGCAGCCATCTGAAGCGACTGGAGATAGGCGGAACCTTGAACGGAAAAGAAATCGCCGAAATCGGCCGGGTTTTGTCCACTACAAGAGAAATTATCCAATTCTTCCAATGGTTCGATGACAACGAGATTCCCTTCTTTGTCCTGGATGAACTGGTGGACAGGCTGGTCGTATTGCCTGAAATCACAAGAAGGATTCAAGCAACCGTCTATGAAGATGGTACGATCCAGAACGATGCCTCGCCTGCCTTGAAAGGAATCCGCACAGGAATCAAGCAGGGCGAACAGAATATCCGGACCAAATTGGATGACATCATCAGAGGCAACAAAGCCTCTTACCTCAGTGATGCCATCATCACCATCCGTAATGACCGTTTTGTGATTCCGGTCAAGATCGAATACCGCAATCAGTTCGGCGGGATTGTCCACGACCAAAGCTCAACCGGTCAAACGCTTTACATTGAACCGCAAGCCATACTGGATCTGAATAATCATCTGCGCCAGCTGGCTGCGCAAGAGAAAGCGGAAATTGAGCGGATCTTGTATGAATTATCGATGGAAATCGAGCCTTTCGCGCAGGAATTGTACGGGAACAGCGAAGTGCTGGCTACTTTGGATTTCATCAACGCAAAGGCGCGTTATGCCGATTCCCTGAAAGCGACACGCCCGATCATCAGCAAAGAAAACCATATCGCCATTTGGAAAGCCAGACACCCGCTTATCGATCAGAATGACGTTGTCGCGAACGATCTGATCCTCGGCGAAGCATACCAAGCCATCGTCATTACCGGTCCGAACACGGGCGGGAAGACAATTATGCTGAAAACACTCGGGATCATCCAGATGATGGGCCAATCCGGTCTTCAGATACCGGCGGATGAGGACAGCCAAATCGGCATTTTCACGGAAATTTTTGCTGACATCGGCGATGAACAGTCGATCGAACAGAGCCTGAGTACGTTCTCTTCGCATATGACCAATATCGTCTCGATTCTTAATCAGATCGATGACAAAAGTCTCGTTCTCTTGGATGAGTTGGGTTCCGGTACGGACCCGCAAGA
Source organism: Trichococcus sp. (assembly GCF_049684335.1). GTDB lineage: Bacteria > Bacillota > Bacilli > Lactobacillales > Aerococcaceae > Trichococcus. The sequence goes on along the minus strand of NZ_JBAVFV010000029.1, from coordinate 5,529 downwards.
GGGGGCTTCGTTGGCCATTTCGATTTTGGATTACATCGGCGGCATCGGAAGCTATGTCATGGCCACCACGCATTACCCCGAACTGAAGGCCTACGGTTACAATCGCTCCGGAACGATCAATGCCAGCATGGAATTCAACGGAGAAACGTTGGCTCCGACTTACCGTCTGCAGATAGGCGTTCCGGGCCGAAGCAATGCCTTCGATATCTCGAAGAGACTCGGTTTGAACCCGAGCATCATCGATCAGGCGCGCAGTTTCATCGATGTGGACAGCCAAAATCTGAACGAAATGATTGCGGATCTGGAACAGAAGCGACGCGTCACCGAAAAAGAATCGTTGCAGCTCCAAGCGCAGTTGGAAGAATCCGACAAGTTGTTGGCGGATCTGAAGCGCGCTAACGAAAAGCTGGAAACTAATAAGGAAAAAGTCATCGAAGATGCAAAAAAAGAGGCCAACAAGTTGGTCGACACGGCGAAAGAAGAAGCGGAATTGCTGTTGCAGGAAATCCGTGAGATGCAGCTGAATATGGGCACCTCCGGCAGTATCAAAGAACACGAGTTGATCGATCTGCGCAAGCAATTCAATGATCTCCGTCAAGAGGAAGCTTTGGTCAAAAATAAAGTCTTGCGCAAAGAAAAAGAGAAGAAAATGTTCAAACCCGGCGATGAAGTCATGACGGAGACGTATGGCCAGCGGGGAACACTCGTTGAAAAGAAAGGCAACGCCGAATGGGTCGTACAGATGGGGATCATGAAGATGAAGTTGCCGGAATCGGACCTCAGACTGATCAAAGAAGAGCCGCAACAACAAAGTAGGCAAAGGCAGATCGCCACTGTCAAATCTGCTTCATCCAGTCACGTTGCGACGCAGCTTGATCTTAGAGGCCAACGCTACGAAGAAGCCTTGTCTGAAGTCGATCAGTATTTGGATGCCGCTTTATTGGCTGGCTATCCGCAAGTAACAATCGTCCATGGAAAAGGGACAGGCGCTCTCCGCAAAGGAGTGGGCGATTTGCTGAAGCGTCACCCGCAAGTATTGTCCTACGAGTATGCAGCGATGAATGCCGGGGGAAACGGTGCGACGATCGTGACGTTCCGCGGTTGAGCAGATTGATTGGTACTGAGCAAAACCTCTGCTATAATTGAAATATTAAAGAAAGATTTTGAAGGGAGTAAATACAATGGTGAAAATATTAACTGATGCAAATTTTGAGACAGAAACAAAAAATGGGGTCGTGTTGGTGGACTTCTGGGCAACTTGGTGCGGACCTTGCCGCATGCAATCACCAATCATCGATGAATTGGATGCAGAAATCGGCGACAAAGTGACCTTCGCTAAAATGGATGTGGATGCTAATCCGCAAACACCAAGCCAATTCGGTATCATGGGAATCCCAACTTTGTTGATCAAAAAAGATGGACAAGTCGTAGAAAAATTAGTCGGCTACCATGCAAAAGAAATGCTTGAAGAAACGCTTGAAAAATATATCTAAACAATAAGAAAGAGTTGCCGGCGTCCTGGTTTTTCAGGATATCCGGCAACTCTTTCTGTTTTGGACATTGTGGTCTGGGAGTAGTAATTGGCGAAAAATTCCCCAAAAAACACCCGAGCATACCAACAACGAATTGCCGGTATGTTCGGGTATATTGATTCATTCGATGAACAGGGTGATGAGCACTTCTTTTTTCTTGTCTTTTCCGACTATGATTTCTGCTTTTGCTTCACATGGGAGGCCGGTTGTCATCTGGATCTGCTGCGCCAAAAACCCTGCTTCCAGTTGGAAGGAGGCCTGCTCGTTTTGGGTGCGGACGGTGATCAGATCGCTTTCCAAACGGTATTGTTGCGTATTTTTTTCTTTTTTGAGCAGTTCCAGCTTTCCGAAACCGCAATAAATCATCGCTTCATACAGATCTTCCTGACTTTTTAACGGGAATTGCCGAGCCAAATCTTTTCCAGCCCAATACAAAATTTCATTGGTATGTTCACCAAGGATGTTTCCCAGAAGGTAATCCCTTATCAATAAATAGGAGAAGTGTTCGTTATCGATAATACGGGCATTTTCATTTTCAGGATTCAATTGCTTTTCCCCCCTTAATTGTACACTTCATTATACACGTATTTTAAATAGTGACTAGAGCCTATTTTCAGGCGATGCCTATCAATGGCGTTTTTTATCAACATCAGGCATAATAAGGTTAAGAAATCCAATACTCAACTTGAAAGGAAGATGTTTATGTGGAATGCTAAGAAAGCTTTGGGATTGATGCTGCTATTGATTCCGGTCTTCAAATATATCTCGGACTGGAAAAAAGAAGATGAGCAACGCCATTTACTGAATGGCTGAACAGGCTTCTCCATCCATACTTAAAATGAAAACTCGTTATACCGCATTACGCGATATAACGAGTTTCGTTTGTGATTATGACCTGATACCGTGCACTCTATTTATGTTCAGCCCAAAAAGGATGCCGTTCCCGGGTGCAGTGATGTTTGCTGCTTCCTCAATTTGGTTGATGATTTTTTCGGAATGTTCTGCCTGGGTCAACACTAGCAAAATTTCCTTTTCCGGTTCCAAAGCCAAATTGAAAAGCTTTTTGTTCTCATGCATTCCGGATCCACGGCCGGCGATGACGGTGCCACAGTAGGACTCTTCGCTGCGCGCGCTTTCGAATACGCGGTCGATCATTCCTTTATCGACTACGGTTACGATTGATTGATAACTCATCTGTGTGTCCACTCCTTTTCCTGATTATTGAAATTGAGCCAATTGTAGCATAGATATTTTTGAACGGCCAATAATCGGCAATGGCCCTGGGAAAAAGAGACCCTATTTTCCGTAAAAGCGAAGCAATTTCGGATGAAATTTGCCTCATTTTCACCAAACCAGTGCATCTTAAGGTAAAATAGAGATACGAAAACAAATAAAGGAAGTTACTGCATGAGCAAAAAAGCAATCGGTTTTATTGACTCTGGTGTCGGCGGCTTGACCGTCGTGAAACAAGCAATCAAACAACTTCCCAATGAATCCATTTATTATCTGGGGGATTCCGCCAGATGCCCCTATGGACCAAGGCCCAAAGAAGAAGTGATTCAATACACATGGGAAATGACACAGTTTCTGCTGAAGAAAGATATCAAAATGTTGGTTATCGCTTGCAACACAGCGACTGCAGCTGCCTTGGATGTCATCCGCGACCGCGTGGACATTCCGGTGATCGGCGTAATAAATCCCGGCAGCCGTGCGGCAATCAAACATTCAAAAAATGAACGCATTGCCGTAATCGGCACAAAAGGCACCATCAACAGCGACGTTTATAAACAAACCATCAAAGACAAAGACAAAGGCATTTCAGTCATCAGCATGAGCTGCCCCAAATTTGTGCCGCTTGTAGAGAGTAACCAATACAACGGATCAATCGCCAAAAAAGTGGTTGCGGAAACGCTGAAACCTTTGCTGAAGGAATCGATTGATACCCTCATTCTGGGGTGCACACATTATCCTCTTTTGACACCGCTCATCCAAAATGTGATGGGGCCTTGTGTGACCCTAATCGATTCCGGTGCTGAAACGGTATCTGAGGTGAGCACCCTCTTGGATTATTTCCGTTTGGCGGAAAGCTCGCACAACAAGGAAGCATCCGAATACCGATTTTATACGACGGGGTCGCCCAAACTATTTTCGGACATTGCAGAAAACTGGCTCGGCCAGAGTAATTTCACAATTGAGAAAGTTGACTTGGTAAATTTGATTGAGAATGATTGAGAAATGAGGGATACGATGAACGCAACTGAAAAGAAGAAGATCGTGATAGCAACCAAAAATCCGGGAAAAGCCAGAGATTTCGCCGTCCTATTTGAACCAAAAGGCTATGAAGTCGTGACTTTGTTGGACTATCCGGAGATTGAGGATGTTGAGGAAACCGGCTATACATTTGAAGCCAATGCACGGAAGAAAGCTGAGACGATTGCCGGATTGTTGGGCATGACTGTCTTGGCGGACGATTCGGGCATCTGCATCGATGCATTGGATGGCCAACCAGGTGTGTTTTCAGCCCGTTTCGCCGGTGGAACGAAAAGTGACGCCGCCAATAATGCAAAGGTGCTTGCGATGCTTGGGTCCCAGAAGAACCCGTCCCGAAAAGCACACTTCCATTGTACGCTGGTGTTGGCCCACCCGGATCGGGAGAGTCTGGTTGTCGAAGGGGATATCGCGGGCGAAATCGCCGAGTTTCCGAGCGGAGACAATGGTTTCGGATATGATCCGTTGTTTTATTTGCCTCATTTAGGCAAGACGATGGCGGAATTGAGCGATGTCGAAAAAAATCAGATCAGCCACCGCGCGAATGCCCTTAAAAATCTGGAAAAATGTTGGGCAGCTTGGCTGGAAAAGGAAGCGGACTAGATGATAAAAATACTTGCAGTAAGCGACAGCCACGGGGAAAAAAATATTCTGAACGAATTGGCCTTGCGATATGCAAATCGGGTTGATCATTTTGTCCACTGCGGTGATTCGGAATTGAGCAGTTCCGATCTGATCTGGGGGATTATGTCCACCGTGATGGGGAATTGCGATTATGATTATCAAATGAACGACGAATACCGATTCGAGGCCGGCAACAAAAATGTGTTGGTCGTCCACGGGCATCGCCATTCTGTGAGAGGCTCCGTAGCCGGTTTGAAAGTAGCAGCCCAGCAAGCGAACGCTTCCTTGGTATTTTATGGACATACCCACATCGCCAAAGCTGAACAAGAAGATGGCATCCTGTTCATCAACCCAGGCAGCATCAGCCAACCGCGGGGCGCACTGACTGAAAAGACCTATTGCATCGTCACGTTGGATCATCAATCCGTCACAGTGACCTATTACAATGACCGCCATCAGGAAATGGTCGACCTGAACAAACAATTTCAAATGCTTTGATCACATGCAATAAAGGTGGCACAGACGGCTCAGACGCCGGATGAACACCTTTGAGGAGGAATTAAAAATGATTAGTAGCGAAGTAGCCGGGTTATTATTGGACAATGACGCGTGCGGGGATCTGATGATCCATGGAGAAAATGTTGCCAATGTGCATTCTTCAAATAACCTGAACCATGCATTTCTAGTATTGTCCCAAGTGAAGTATTCTGTCATTCCCGTTTTGGATTCGAAGTCCCGCATCAAAGGTTTGATTTCCATACCGATGATCATCAAAGCCATTACCGAAATCGATGCGATCCGCTATGACAAACTTGAGACACTTACGGTTCAAGAAGTGATGGACCGTAATGTACAGACTATCCGCCCATGGACGGACCTTGAGGATATTTTGAATTATCTGATCGATTACAATTTCTTGTGCGTTACCGAAGATGACGGTAAGTTTATCGGCATCATCACGCGCAAAGAAATTCTGACGAGAGTGAATCACTTGGTGCACGGTCTCCACCGCCTCTACAAGTTTGAGAAAATCGAGGATAAAGAAGAAGTGGCATCCGAAAGGTAGATGTGGCTTTCTCCTTCAACACCAACCCCACAACAAAAA
>NZ_JBAVFV010000028.1:0-19352 GCF_049684335.1 Trichococcus sp. | reverse complement strand
CTATATCCATTGGTATAACCATGTTCGATCAAAAGAAAAATTAGCTGGTCTCAGCCCAGTCCAATACCGAATCCAAGCCAGCCAAACGGCTGCATAATAAAAACTCTAACTTTTGGGGGTCGCCACCATAGCTTAGTTGTATTCGACAATTTCAAGCCGAATTCCCAAAAAATCCGAGAGACCGAAATACGAAAAGAACGCCCACTCCGCTAACTGTGCGGAGTGGGCGTTCTTTCAGCATATATTCCGCTCAAAAAAGCAGCGCCGCCAATAACGGGATGGTGAACACCGAGAGCAGCGTCGAAATGAAAACGTAGCGCGTTGAGAAGGCGGTGTTGCCTCCGTACTGCATCGACAGCGCGACAGCCATCGCCGGGCCGGGCATAGCCGAGATGATGACGAGGATCCCCAGCATGGTCGGATTCGTCAGGATACCTTTCGTGGCCCACCAGAGGAACAGCGGGATCACAATCATGCGGTAGAACGCAAACAGATAGATTTTCCATTCCTTGAAGGCGCCGAGGATGTCGATATCGGCCAATGACGCACCAATGATAATCATCGCCAACGGGGAAGTGATGTTCCCGATGCTCGTGGCGGTATCCATCACCAACGCCGGCAATTTGATGTCGAACAGGAAAACGAAAACCGCGAAAAGCGACGCGAGGTTGCCGGGATTCAGCAAGATCGCTTTCCAGCTCGCACGCGACTTTTTCGAGCCTTTTGCAATCAAAAAAACGCCCAAAGAGTAGATCAACAGGTTGTTGGGAATGCCGTACAGCGACGCATAAAAAAGCGCGCCGGTGCCGAAAATGGCCTGCACGACCGGAAGTCCCATGAAGCCGTTATTCGTGAAGATGGTCAGGAACTCGATGATTCCTTCCGTTTCTTTATCCGCGCGGAACAGTTTCGGACTGAACTTGGCCAATCCGACCGTGAAAAGATACATCAATGTCGCGGTCAGCAATACGAAGAGCGTGTCCGATTTTGTGCCTACCTCACCTGCGCCTTCCACCGATGCAATGACGAGCGCCGGAACCGTCACATACGTGATCAACGCCGCAAAATTGGCGTTCGCATGCTTGTCGAAAACCTTCATGACCGTCGCGAGATAGCCTACAAACATGATCAACACCAGCATGATCATCCTTCCAAATACAACCCTAACATCCAAAACCCGAACGCCTCCCCTGTCCCATCCATTTATTTATTTATTTATCCAAATTTTAACACAGTTCTGCGCGAAAATTGCGTTTTCGATTCAGTTTCACGATTCATCCTCTACGGCTCAGGGCATATCAATCGGCATCCTCCGCACAGAGTGTTAGAATGGGAACAACAATATAACGAACACGACTGTCACATTTCATCAAGAAAGGTGGATCCCTATGCAGGAAAAATTGACGATCCTTCAGATCAACGACACCCACAGCTACTTGGAGTTGCACAACGAACTGTTCTATGAAAAAGAAAAATTGGCGTTCCGCAGAGCTGGCGGCTATGCCCGTCTCCAAAGCCTGATCAAAGATTTCCGCAGCAAAAATCCGACACTCGTTTTCGATAACGGTGATACGATCCACGGCACCTATGAAGCGATTGATTCGAAAGGCTGGCACATGCTGCCGGTCCTGAACGAAGTCGGTTTTGATGCGATGACATTCCATTGGGACACTGGCTTCGGGCCGGCCAATCTGAAAAAAATAGGCCAGCAGTTGGATTATCCGATTCTCGCAATCAATGCCTATGAAAAAGAGAGCGACAAGTTGGCGTTCGATCCTTACAAAATCCTGTCGGTCGGCGGACTTTCGATCGGTGTGATTGGCATCGCCTGCAATATCATCGACAAAACGATGCCGCCCCATTTCAGCGAAGGCCTCTCTTTCACTTTGGGCCGTGAGGAGCTGCCCGGCTATGTGGCGGAACTGAAGGATAAAGCAGTCGATCTGATCATCGTCCTGTCCCATCTCGGTTTCCCACAGGACCTGAAATTGATGACTGAAGTCGAAGGTGTGGCGATCTGTCTGAGCGGCCACACACATAACCGTCAGGAACACATCGTGACAGTAGGCGAAACGGCAGTCATCCAGTCCGGATCGCATGGCTCTTTCCTTGGCACGCTCGAATTGACCGTTGAGGACGGCGTGATCCAAACAATCGAACATCAACTTATTCCAGTCACGGAGAACATCCCGGAAGATGCCGAAATGAAAGCTCTGATCGATGAGGCTTTAGCCCCGTACCGCGAAAAATTGGGTCGCAACGTCGGTGAAACCAAAAAAGTGCTGCACCGCGGCTGGAGCGTTGAAACGACGATGGACAACTTCCTCTTGGATGCGATCCTGTACCACACGAAAACGGATCTGGCCTTCTCCAACGGCTGGCGCTATGGGGTTCCGATCCTGAAAGGCCCGGTGACTTTGAGGGAATTGTATCAGATCATTCCGATGGATCCGCCGATTTCAACTGCTATCCTGACTGGTTCGGAAATAGTCACTCTGCTGGAAGAAAACCTCGAGAGCACCTACGCAGCGGATCCTTTTGATCAGATGGGCGGCTACCTGAAGCGGGCGATGGGACTGCACGCTTACCTGAAACTGGAAAATCCAAAAGGAACCCGTGTCCAAAAACTTTTCATCGCGGGCGAAGAAGTCATCCCGGACAAAGAATACACCGTCAGCTATGTGACTAACCAGGGCGTTCCGAAGAAATTCGGAAAAGAACACCAGAACCTGGAAAAGCACGCCGTCGAAGCGATGATGGATTATCTTGCTGAGATGGGTCCCTACGAAAAGGAACTGCGCGGAACCTATCAGATAGTCTGATCCGACAACACAACGCCAACACAATGACAAATAAAACAGCCCCGATGGAATCTGCTTATGGACTGCAGCTTCCGCCGGGGCTATTCAGGTTTCACATTTTTCTTACGTCATAATAATCCGGATCAACGCGTTCCATCAGTCCGGCTTCCTTCTCGGAAACGGTCAGGTAGAGTTCGTGCATCGCCCGGGTGCAGATTGTGTAGAGGATCTGCATTTCATTCTGGGCAGCTTTTGCCGGATAATGGCAAATCGCAAAAACGACATCAAATTCCAGACCTTTAGCCAAACGGGCTGGCATAATCAACACAGGATGATGGCTGTTGTCGGTATCCTGCTGCACGAGTTTGAAGTCAATGCCGGCAACCGACAGTTCTTGGCTGATGCGTTCCGCATCTTCCGCATTACGGCTGATGAAAGCCACGCGCATGCCGGATGCGACGCTCGCATCCACCTTCTGCTTGATGTAGTCCATATCGAGCCCGCCATCGTCAGTCAGCAGCACTTCCGGTTTCTTGCCGGAACGGATATAGGTCCCTTCTGGTTTATCGCCTTCGATGAAGCTTTCCGAGAAGCGGACGATTTCATTCGTCGATCGGTAGCTGGTCAGCAGACGGTACGAACGGAACGTGCTTTCGGAAAAGATGGTCCGGAGATCATCAAAGGAAAGACGTCTGTTCAGGATATTCTGATTCAAGTCGCCGCTCAGAATGAAGCGTGCGCTCGGGTAGGCATGCTGCAGCATCTGCAGTTGGAAAGGTGAAAAATCCTGCACCTCATCCAGACATATATATTGGTATTTCATGTCGCTGGATGGCCCCTTCAGCAACAAACGCAGACTATAGTAGGCATCCAGATCTTCCAGCAACACACTCTTCTCTGCCATATGTTCCGCAACCACTGCGATGTGGGTGCGCCATTCATCCTCATCCAAACCGAAATCATCCAATGAAAGCAATTTAGGAACGGCTCTCAGGAAATGGATATATTGGTTCTTATAGCGGATAAAGGCCAGCACTTCGATCCTTGCGATGATCGGTTCGAAAGCGTCCTCCAGAATGTCCGCCGTCATGGCCTCTTCCATCGCTTTTTGGTTGTGGGTCTCTTTCTCGTAACGGTAAAGATCCAGGTCAGACATGGCGATCATTTCTTTTTCGACCCATGGCTTGCCTTTTTGCGATTGTTGGATGCGTTCCACGCGCAGCAACAAGTGTCTTTTGAGAATATCCAACTTGCTGGCCAATGACCCTTGGCTGTCGATGCTGTAGAAGGCTGACTCGATTTCCTTCTGCGAAAGGATGACATCATCGCGGAAACGGATATCCGAGAATTTCAGATAGCGCTTCTTCAGAATCATTCCGTATTTTTGCAACGCTTCATAAAAGGCCAAGCTGCCCTTCAGCACTGTAACCTTGGCTAAGCTGTCCTCTTGATCGGCGCGCAAAGAAAATCCGGTGACTTTCCGCTCCATGAATTCGCTGAATGTTGTGTTTCCGACGTTCAATTCGCCCAATGCAGGCAACACTTGGGAAACGTATTCCTGGAATATTTTATTTGGTGAAAACAGGACGACTTCTTCCGACTTCAATTGGTCCCGGAAAGCATACAACAAATAGGCGATTTTCTGCATCAGGACAACTGTTTTTCCTGATCCGGCAACCCCTTCTATCAGCGTGACGGCTGCTTTGGTTTCCCTGACGATTTGGTTCTGTTCTTTCTGCAAAGTGGATACGACCGTACCCATCTGATAGGATGAAGGCCCCTCCAACACTTCCAGCAAATACGGATCGCCCATGACATTATCCGTGTCCATCATGCGGACGATTTCCGCATGTCTGATCAGAAATTGCCTTTTCAGATCAACACCGTAGGACATCGGTTGATCCGCTATCATCAGCTTGACTTTTTCGCCTTTGCTGCCTTCATAATAAAGCGATGCGATCGGTGAACGCCAGTCAACAATCAGGTTCTCATCTTTCTCGAACAAGGATCCGATCCCGATGTAAATCGTTTCATTGCCGAAATCATCGTGATAATCGATCCGTCCGAAGTAAGGCTCATCCTGCATTTTATCCAATACAGCTACACGCTCGTTGCTGTTCTGTAATTCGTTGTTGCGGATCATCAGCTCTTGCTCGAATGCCCGCAGTTCAGCCGATGATTCCCAGACACTTTCTGAAGATCCTTGGCTGATTTTGATCTCTTTGGATTCCTTTAATTGTTGTCTTTGCTTTTCACTTTTTTCTTCTACTTGCTCGGCCAACCGCGTTCTTTCGTTAGTGATGACTTGAATAACGCGATGGACACGTTCCTGTTCTTTCATTAGATCTTTATGCAACCAAATGACACCTCTCTCTTAAGAAAACTCTTGGACTATTCGGTCTACTTCACTAAATGCGACAATTAGTAGTATACCATCGTACAGGGATTCTGGCTATTCCTTGTACCTGGATTAAAACGTTCCAAATCAAAAAAGAGCCGGAAGGAAAAGCCTGTTGCAGCTCTGTCTTCCGGCTCAGTTTGTTGTTCGGATTGCGTTTTGCAGCTTTTGGTGCATTTGTGTCTATTCGTTGCGGATTTTTTCGATTGCAGTGTATCCTCCCAGAATATTGACAATCTTTTTGAATCCCCTCTCCTCCAGCGCACCGATGGCGACGGCGGAACGGACTCCTGATTGACAATGGACGTAAAGGGGTTCATCCCGTTTGAACGGCAACGGGTCCTCCAAGAGCTTGCCGAGGAGGACGCGCTGGGCATCGGGCAGATGCCCTTTATCCCACTCGCTTTTCGAACGCACATCCAATATCTGTAGATCTTTTGCTTGACGCAAAGCGATAAATGCGGCTGCCGTAATTGTTTCGGTCATCTTTTCATCCTTGATCTGGCCGGCGTCCAGGTAGCCTCTGACTTGATCGAACCCGATGAGCTGCAACTGGCGGGCAGCCGTTTCAGCCTGCTCTTTGGTTCCGATGAACGTCACTTGTCCTTCGTAATCCAGGAACCAACCGGCATAAGTCAAAAACTTTTTGTTCAGTGGAATATTGAGCGTCCTTTCGATGTGTCCGGCTTGATACATTTCTTTCGCGCGCAGATCGATCAGCCTATCGTTTGGACCGGCCTGCTGAAGTGGGAAGACCGGATAAGGGACGTAGGCGTCGCTGTCCAATTTATTGATCTTCTTCATCTGGGCAAAATAGCTTGGCGGCTCAGGCTGTTCATCCGTCAGGGCTGCGGTGAAACTCGCTTCCTCGTCATGTTGGAAAGCCCAGTTGTTGTCTTTCTCGTATCCCAAAGTAGTCATTGGTACTGCGCCCAACGATTTTCCGCAGGCACTGCCGGCACCATGCCCAGGCCATATCTGCAGATGGTCCGGATAGTCAGCCATTTTCTTCAGAGAATGGAACAACTCTTTCGCTCCGATTTCGGTGGTGCCTTGCATATGCGCAGCCACTTCCAGCAAGTCCGGACGGCCGACGTCACCCACAAAGATAAAATCGCCGGTGAACAGTCCCATCGGAATGTCCGAACCACCGCCGATGTCAGTTAGCAGAAAGGACACACTCTCCGGCGTATGTCCAGGTGTGTGCAGCACCTCCAGTTTGACCTTGCCTACGGAAATTATGTCCCCATCCTGCAGCAGCACACTATCTTCCGGCAGATCCTGGTAATGCCAGTCATCCCCGCCCATATCCGAGACGTACAGTTTGGCTCCTAAACGCCTTTCAGTCTCCCGCAGCCCGGATGCATAATCGGCATGGATATGCGTTTCTGTTGCCGCAGTGATGACCAACCCTTCGTCTTCGGCTGCCAAGATGTAGTCATCCAACTTGCGCAAGGGATCGATTATGATAGCTTCTCCGGTTTTTTGGCAACCCACCAAATAGGAAAATTGCGCTACTTGCGGATCGAAAAATGATTTAAAAAACATGCATAAATTCCTCCCTTTATCCTGTCAAAAATTCAATAGGATTCATCTGCTCAGGCTTGCGACAAAATTGATGGTCGTGGCGATGATGGCTGTCCCGAAAACGTAGGACAACAGCGCGTGCCCCAACGCAGCCTTCCGGAATGCCGGTGTCGTGAAGGTCGTGTCGGAGACTTGATAAGTCATCCCGATCGTAAACGCCAGATAGGCGAAATCCCAAAAGTTAGGCTGGTTGGTACCTTCAAAGATGACGCCACCGTTTACATCACGGTAATAGAGTTCCGCGTACCGTAACATATAGAGACTGTGCACTGTCGTCCAGGAAAGCACGATGCTGAACAGACCAAATCCAATCGTCCCAAAACTGCGTTGATGAGTCGTCAACATCAATGCGACGGCTCCGATGCTGATCAGACACGCCATCAGGACAAAAAAATCGATCGTCGAATATTGAATGTCTTCCTCTTGCGAAATCCGCTCGGTTTCTGTCCCATCATGCGGATGAAAATCCTTCCACAGCAAATACAATAAAATGATTGCGGCACTGTCCCAACCGATCAAAGGGGCCAATTCCCAACGCAACCAGAATCCGCCGGCCATCCCTGCAACCATACCGATCACTCCGGCAATCAGGAAGCGCGTCCTCTTTTTGCGCATTTCCCTTCCTGCTTTCGTTTGATCGGCAAATAAATGGATTCTTTTCTTCATGGCTGTACGCCCCCTGCTTTTTAGGCCTAACTATTCTTTCAAATGGTGATTTCGATGACATTTTTTTCCGGGTCGAGAAACATGCTTTCATAGTAGCCGTCCCCTGTAATGCGCGGCTGGCTTTTGCATGTGTACCCCGCTTTGATGAGCCTATCCGTGAGATAATCTACATTCTGTTTATTACCGACCGAAATGGCCAAATGCGCCCAGCCCAGCATATCAAGGGGATAGCGTTCGTTGACATCGATCCTTTTCATAAGCTCCAAACGGGCTCCTTCACGAAAAGTAATAAAATAAGATTGGAAGTCTTTTTCAGGATTACGGTATAATTTATTGGCCTTTCCATCAAAAAAACGAACATAAAAATCGCGCATCAGCTCCAAATCGTCCACCCACACTGCAACATGTTCAATCTTCATCGCTATTCACGTCCTCTCATCATACTCGCCGGTGCGCTGGAGATAATCTCTGCGCGGATGGCCTGCAATAAAACATCCCGGAATTCCTTTCTGGTCTTGCCGTAAAGGCGCTTCCTCAAGTTGATTTTATCACATCCCAAGCGCATATGCGTTCCCCAAGCATCCGGGTGCTCAGTCAACTAATGTGTCGTTTTTGCCATCTTTTTCAAATTAATTTCTCAGCATCCACTCAGAATATGATTGACAGACTGATTTGTATTTGATAGTGTGGAAGTAACAAAATACGATTCGATGTGATGAAGAGGTCGCGGTTAACAATCAGTAAGGGATTCCCTGAAAGGTGTTGCTGCCGAAATACTCTGTATTGGGGCCAAGGTTGAATAAATCTGGCACTGTCGGACAAAGCCGCCCAGCTTTGTTCGGTGAGCTTCTCACGTTGGGGCAAATTGGTGGAATTCACTATATGGATGCAACGCTTCAGCTTACGCAGCCTGTTTTGAACGACTATGAGACCATTTGCTCATAGTCGTTTTTTGTCTATTCATAAATAAAACACAGAATTTAGGAGGAAGATAAGCATGGCTATTTTTGAAGGATCAGGCGTTGCGATTGTTACGCCGTTTAAAGACACGGAAAACCAAGAAATCAACTACGAGGTATTGGAAGAACTGATTGAATTCCATATCGCGAACGGCACCGATTCGATCATCATCGCGGGGACAACCGGTGAAGCTTCCACGCTGACGGATGAAGAGCAACTTCAGCTCATTCGTTTCACTGTCGAAAAAGTCAACGGCCGTATTCCCGTCATTGGCGGTGCCGGAAGCAATGACACGCGCCATGGAGTCGGATTGACGCGCGCTGTAGAGGAAACGGGTGTGGATGCGATTCTCAGCGTTACTCCTTATTACAACAAAACGTCCCAAAAAGGCTTGATTGAACATTACAAAGTAATCGCCAACAGCGTTAAAGTTCCGATCATCCTTTACAATGTGCCGGGCCGCACCGGCCAGAACATTACCCCGGAATCGCTGGTGGAACTGGCGAAAATCGATAATATCGTTTCGTTGAAGGACGCTACCGGAAACTTCAGCCAGGCAGTTGATAACCTGAGTCTATTGGGTGATCGATTGGACATCTACTCCGGTAATGATGACACCATCATTCCGTTGATGAGCTTGGGCGCAAAAGGCGTCATCTCTGTCCTTGCCAATATCGCACCAAAAGCTACATCCGAAATGACGCATGCCTTCTTGGATGGTGACATCAAAAAAGCAGCCGCTATGCAAGCAGAGTACAAAGAATTGATCGATTGCCTGTTCGTGGAGCCGAATCCGATTCCTGTAAAAGCTGGAATGCAATTGTTGGGCTTCAATGTCGGACCGATGCGTTTGCCGTTGACGGATGCCGATCAAGCAGTCATCGACCGTTTGGCTGCAGCCATGAAAAAAGTCGGCCTGATTTAGAAACAGAACCAAAAACCGCCATCGAAATTTATTTTTCGGTGGCGGTTTTTATTTTTTTCAGAAAAGATGCAGGATATATTTATTGAGCAACAAAATAATCAGTACAAGAAGCATAACGATGACAAAACCGATGGCTCGCTTCACATAAAAATCTCTCAACTTCATGGCTTTTCCTTCCTGGCCTTATTAAGGAGGACATTTATTTATTTTACGATTCCCAGCTTTTTGAAATGGGCTTTTGGAAAAGCGTTGATGCCGATGCCATTCGCATCACCCAGTTTGATCGTGCCCCCGGTGAATAGCGGTCCACCTTCATAGGCTTCCATTTTGAAGAACGACGGCCCAATGAGGTCGACCATCGTGATGCAGTTTTTGGCGGCTGCCAGATGGGCAGCTGCGCTGATCGAAATCTTACTTTCCAACATGCAGCCGATCATGCAGTCTAACCCGTATGTTTCCGCCACGGCACAGATTTTGAATGCCTCGTGAATGCCGCCGATCTTCATCAGTTTGATATTGATGAGGTCAGCTGATTGAGTCTGGATGATGTGGAGGGCATCCTTCACAGAAAAGGCACTTTCGTCAGCCACGATCGGTGTTTGGACGTGTTGCGTCACAAATTTCAGGCCGGCCAGATCGTGCGCCTTCACCGGCTGTTCCACCAGCTCTGCCTGCATGCCCTTATCCTCCAGCATGCTGATGAACCGGACCGCCTCCAGGGGGCTCCAGCTCTGATTGGCCTCTACCCGGATGCGGATGCCCGGTCCAACTGCCTTACGGATGGCCAACAAGCTTTCCACATCCTTGAGCCCATTCCTCCCGACATTCACATTCAGAATGCTGAAGCCGTCCTGAACGGCCTGCAGACTGTCGCGTATCCTCTCATCGATGGAATGGTTGCTGATGGTGTGGGCAGTCTCGATTTTCCGTTTCGCCCCGCCCAACACTTTATACAAAGGTTGGCCGAGTTTTTTTGCATATAGATCGTAGAGCGCCATGTCAACAGCAGCTTTCGCCGATGTGTTGTTGACGATGCTGGCATGCATCCTTTGCATGATGGTATCGAGATAGAAAATTTCCATTCCGATGATGCTCGGAGCGATGTATTGCATAATGGCCTCGCGGATGGAAGCCTTTGTTTCGCCGGTGATTAAAGCGGTCGGTGGCGCCTCCCCATATCCGGCGGTCCCGTCATCGGTCACGATGCGGATCAGAATGTTATGCACGTCATCAACCGTGCGCGATGCTGTTTTGAATGGCGTCCGCAGTGGGATGGCCACTTCCCCAATTTCAATTCTGTCGATTTTCATCATCAAAACCCCTCTCTTCCACCGGCACGCTCTCCATCCGGGCTAAGGCAGCGACTTTTTTACGATATTTTTGTTCCACCACCCATTTGTATCTATTTTACCAAGAAAACGAGTTTGCACCAAATGGGAGGGCGTTGCCTGTCAGCTTCCGGATGCAGCACAACAAAAAAAATGCACGAGCTGCCAGTAGGATGATACTGGTTACTCTTGCGTTTTTTTCGATTACAGAGGGTCCGTCAGATATTCGGCTTCAATTTTGGCTCGAGTTCTCCGGCTAAGAGGAGCTTCGCCGGAGGAGATTGGCGGGTTTGGGTTGCCTCCTCCGGTCACGAGTGCTTCGCCGGAGTTAAGGAGCTTATTTAGGCGACTGCCCCGGCCGCATCAGCCCTCACTTGAGAAGAACAGCTGGATCCGGTTCAGTTCCTCCGGCCAGCTTCGTTTGCGCCAGCTGCCCCCCATTCGTCAACCTTGTTTTTTCTTTTGCTGTCTGCTGGTCAGGCGCACGACCAAATTGCGCGGCGCCAATTTCGACGAGAAGAGCGCGCCCTTCAGCAGCATCGTCGGAACGATGATTTTCTTGCGCTTGTACATCTTGTCCAACGCATACTTGACGCAGTATTCAGAAGTGATGCCCTTCAGATTGAATTTCACATCAGCCACTTGGTTGAACTCCGTATCTACCGGTCCCGGACATAACGAACCGACATAAACGTTGCTCTTCTTCTCTTCCAACTCTTCAGCAATCGCGGAAGTGAAGCTCGTGACGTAGGCCTTTGTAGCATAATAGGTCGCCATGTAAGGCCCCGCCGGCATCAGACCGGCAACCGAGGCCACGTTCAGAATGTAGCCTTCATTTCTCGCAAGCATATCCGGCAGAAATTTCTTGGTCAGGATATGGACCGCCTTGATGTTGACGTCGATCATCTCCAGCTCCTTTTCGAGACTGGTCGCCGTGAATGCACCGAAATCACCGAAACCGGCACAGTTGATCAGCATGGAAATATTTTTGTCCTTCGTTTCTTCGTACAGACGGAAGCATTCCTCCGCCTTCGCCAAGTCCGCTGTGATGATTTGGCTTTTGGTAGTCAACTTTTTGCTGAGCTCCACAAGCCGATCCTCACGTCTCGCGACCAGAATCAGATCGTACCCTTGTTGGCTGAGCTTTTTTGCGAACTCTTGCCCAATGCCCGCACTCGCGCCTGTGATGAGCGCTATTTTGTTTGTCATTTTTTTCCCTCGCGTTTCCTAAAAATGATTGATGCCTTTAGCGTATCGCATTTGCGCGTTAAGGGCAATCATAAGGCGCCCTTGCGAAACGATATCAATATATCTATAGATTAAAAATTAATTAAATGTCGTATTATATCATTAAGTAAATATAAAGGAGTGATATTTTGCGCCATCATAATGATTCTTATTTCACCGGAACGCTTGTGGAATATTTCGGCATTCTTCTTATCTGCGGTCTTGCGGGATTTTTTACTTTCGGGCTGGCTGCGCCCTGGGCTTTCTGTTATCGAGAAAAATGGGTCGCCAAGCATACCTACATCGAAGGACGCCAGCTACACTTTGTCGGGAAAGCTTTTGATTTATGGCTTTCCTTGCTGAAATGGACCTTTTTTTCGATCCTGACTTTGGGACTGTATTCTTTTGTCGTGCCCATCCGCTTCCAGCAGTGGCGCATCAAAAACACCTATGTGTACGGCTGTTGGGATGAATATTACGCGACGGAATGACAACTGCATCCAAACAAAAAAACCCGAGATCTCGGGGTTTTTTTCCGTTATTTCAAACATGCATCCGTTTCTCCAGCTCGCGCCAAATCTCTCCACCGTGATAGAGCAGGATAATGACCAAGGTGACTGCGCTCATCATGACCGACAGGCTTGAAGGCAATGACGTCGTGACCCAGTCCAAGGTCAGGAATAGCGCCGGCAGCAGCCCCAACAAGGCGGCTGTCAAAAGGTACAGCACATAGTCCCTGACGCCCAAATTGACGAGGCGCACGGCGATGTATAAGGATACGATTGCAAAGCTGCAGATGATCGGCACAGCATAGGTAGTCGACCAACCGCTCCATCCTGACAGATAATCCAAATAGATGCACAGGAGCGACAAGGAGACGATCAGATACACGATGCCTTTTGCGATGTTCCGTCGTTTCCGGATCAGGATTAGAACGGAAAGCCACATGCTCATGATCCCGAACAGGGCGAGCTGCACATTCTCCATCCTTCCGATCCAGATAAGCTCGATCAGCAGAAAAGAGATGATCAGCACAAAGGAAATCAAGGTCAAGTATTTCCAGACGATTTCCTTATTGAACCTCAGCGGAATCTTCGGATAGGGATCCGGCAGCACCGGATCGACGGCTTCATCCAATATCGTTCGGCACAAGGGACATTGTTTCCAGTCTCCCTTGATTGTCGCGTTGCAATGCTGACAGTATCTCATCACCCTTCCTCCTCCAAATCTTCACTCGAAACCTTGTTCGCTGCGACGGTGATGGCCACACCCGCATCAGTCAGCACCCTGACAAACTGTTCCTCGATCGTGGATTCGACAAAGGGCGAAGTGAAACTGACAGTCAGATGCTCCCCGTGACTGATGGCGCAAAATTGCGGGCGGACCGCAGATGTATGGAAATACATTTTCTCGATGTAGCCGTCGATAGGATCAGGAAATGTAACCTTGCCCAAATTGGAGATTGCGATCGTCAAATTCCGATTGCTGATGTAATTGACTAGCTTTAGAACGAAATCTTTGATCGGCCGGAAAACCATCCGCGTGAAAGGGCTGTATTCGAAGGCGATCAACGTCCTCAGCTTTTCCTCTAGACTTTCCGGCGTAATCTGCTGTTGGAACTGCTCTTTCAGCGTACGGCCGATTTCCGCAATGTCATCCGCTTCCCCATTTTCATCCGTAGTGTAGATCAGGCGGGTTGTGCTGAAAAAATTTCTGGCAGAATTGGATGGGAAGAACTGCCGTAAGTTAACCGGAACCGAAACGGCCATAGCCGATCCAGGTTGGAAATCAGGACTGGCCTTTCGCACAGCCAGCATATACACGGCGGTCAGATACAGGGTCAAAGAAGTTTGTTGTTCACGGGCTAGCGCAAGCATGTCCCTGACCGGCATCTCCAATTCTATGACATGCGGCCGGTTGTCCGGCGTTTTTTTGCCGCGGAACTGGTGCACCTTTATTTTCTTTTTTTGTTGCGTTCCCTCCGGCTTCCTGCCTTTATGTGCATCGGTTTTTCCTGCCAATTGACTGACTTTGGCGAAAGAGCGGATGGCGGATTGGGCAGCGTCCGTAAAGTTCTGTTTCTTGTCCTTGCGGAAATAGTGCGCAAAGCTGTCCTCCAGTTGGTGGTTCAAGCGGTCGTGCGCGGCGGCATCCAGGCCGCCAAAAGCCTCGGGATGACGCAGCATGATGTAGGCCTTCAGCAGATCCTCGAAAAACCACAGCGCGCCGGTTCCGTCAGAAAGGGCATGGAAGAGTTCCAAGTGGATCAGGTTTTGGTTATAAAAGACGCGGAACAAGAGCTCTTTCCGGTCAAAATGATAGATCTGCGCGCAAGGCGGCAACACGTCTGCCGTCACTTTCGGCTTCAGATCGCTTTCTTCCAGATAATACCAAAAAAATCCGCGCCTAAGCACACTGTGGTACAGCACATAATTCTCATAAACCTCATCAAGTGCCCGTTGCAGCAACAACGGATCCACGGTGTCGGTCAATTCCGCACTCATGCGAAAGACCTTCGTATCGCTGTTTGTCATGGCCGCCAGAAAAATATTAGAGGCATTATCCAAACGTACCCATTTTTTCCGGTTCACTCCTGCTCCCCCTCTCCACATTGTTCTATTAGGTTTACCCATTCAAAAACGCATTGATCACTTCATAGGCTTCGACAACCGATTCAGCTGTCTTCGGATAGGTGATGAAGCCATGGACGATGCCGTTCACGCGATGGACTTGTACCTTGTTGCCGGCTTTCCGCAATGCTTCCGCATAGGCTTCGCCTTCATCCCGCAACGGGTCGAATTCGGCTGTGATCACCAGGGTTTCCGGCTGATTCGACAGGTCTTCCGCCATCAAAGGTGCGACATACCCGTTCTTGCGCAGCTCGGGATCGGGTTGGTACAACGCCATGTATTCTTCCATTTTTTTTGCAGTCAGCCCGTAATCATGCCCATTCGTGCGGATCGATTCGAACTGCGACGCTTCCGAATGATCCCAGTTTGTGACAGGATACAGCAAAACCTGTTTGAGTGGAGTCGTTTGGCCTCTGTCACGGAGCAGCAAAGACACGGCTGCAGCCAGGTTTCCGCCCGCTGAGTCGCCGATCAGAATCAAATCCTTTTCATCCGACAACCCGCTCATTTCCAGGTGCTTCAGCAATACTTCCGCCACCCGGTAACAATCGTAGAGACCAGCCGGATACGGATGCTCCGGCGCCAGGCGGTAATCGACGGAATAGACGGTCCTTCCGGTCAGATCCGCCATATTGATGCAGGCATTCGTATAGGTTTCGATGTCACCGATGACCCACCCGCCGCCATGGAAAAACAGCAATGGTTCTTTATGCAGGCACTCTTTCGGATAGAAGACGCGCACGGGAATATCGTGGGAACGGTCCTCCGAATAGATTTTATGGTCCATTATGATATAGCCTTTTTTCGGCTTGGGAGCCAGTATATGCTGTACTTTGCGGACACGGGCGTAATCTTCCTGCATGTTGATTTTCGGTGATGACATCAACTTCAACATCAATTTAAAAAATGGATTCATCCTATTGTCCTTCCTCTGACAGCGTTGGCTGTTCTGATATCTTTGATTCATTATAGCACAGGAAAGCGCCAGTCCCACATAGCTGACCGCTCAAAAAAAATACGTTGCATGCTGGATTTCCCCACTCTTCCGACTTGTAAATCCCACTCTTATTGTTATATTTGTTATATAACGAGTAGTAGGTTTACGGTTGTGGAAAACCATTCAGACGCGTAAAATGAAGATATGAGAAAATAGGCGTTAAAAAAGAAAGAAGGCAAACTTTTATGATAGCAGAACTGCAGCCCTACTTACCCATCCTGATCCCTCTGGTCGTGATCCAGATCATTTTGTTGATTACGGCGCTGATCCACCTGAACAAGCATCCCCAAGTAAAAACAGGCAGCAAAAACCTTTGGACCTTCATCATCATATTTCTGAACATCGTCGGTCCGGTCCTGTATTTTCTGATCGGAAGGGGCGATGAGTGATGGATATCCTCACAATCGTTGGATTGGAGAAATCCTTTGGGAACCAACGCGTGCTCAACGGCTTATCCTTCTCCGTACCTGAGGGCTCAATCTACGGTTTCATCGGCAAAAACGGCTCCGGAAAGACTACGACCATGAAGATCGTTTTGGGCTTGCTTCAGGCGGACGCCGGTGAAATCACAGTATGTGGCGAAAAAGTGCATTACGGCGATACCCGGACGAATCGCTTCATCGGCTATCTGCCGGATGTGCCCGATTTCTACGGCTTCATGACCGCAAAGGAATATCTCCGGCTGTGCGGCGAAATCACAGGCATACCATCCGCGATCATCCAAACTAAATCTGAAGAGCTGCTGGATCTGGTTGGGCTGGCGGATGTGAAAAAACGCATCGGAACGTTTTCCCGCGGCATGAAACAGCGCTTGGGGATCGCACAGGCTTTGCTGAACGAACCGCGACTGCTGATCTGCGATGAACCGACTTCCGCTTTGGATCCGATCGGCCGCAGGGAAATTCTGGATATCCTGTTGAAAGTCAAGAAGCGGACAACGGTGCTCTTTTCGACGCATGTCCTGACGGATGTGGAAGCCATCTGCGATCGGGTGGGCATCCTCGATGGAGGAAAACTCGTCCTGACCGGCTCGGTATCGGAACTGAAAAACACCTACTCCAGCCATTCCTGTACAGTCACTTTCCGGACGCCGGCGGATGCTGCTGTATTCCAGGCCAATCCTCGGATCAGCGTGATGAAGAACTCCTTGTGTTCAAAAGACCATTCTGTCACCCTCCAAACCGAGGAACCGGAACAGGCCATGGCGCTGATCATACGGATCTTGGGCGATACCGGATTGGTTCCGCTCCGGTTGGAAACGGCCGAACCCAAATTAGAGGATATTTTCCTGGAGGTGGTCCGATGAGAGCGTATCTTGCCTTCACAAAAAAGGAACTGACCGAATATGTCCGCAACTTCAAACTGTTCCTGGCGATCACCTTGTTTGCCCTGTTGGGTATCATGAATCCGTTGACGGCCAAATTTTTGCCTGATCTGTTGGCGAACTTCATGCCGGAAGGGATCACGATCCTGATTGCGGAACCGACAAACATCGATTCCTGGACCCAATTCTTCAAGAACGGCACCCAGACCGGCCTGTTCATCATCGTCATCCTCTTGAGCGGCATGATGGCGAAGGAATACGAAAAAGGCACACTCATCAACATGGTCACGAAAGGCTTGCCGCGCCGGACCATCCTTTTTTCAAAATTCACAGGTGCTTTGCTGCTCTGGACCTTCAGCTATTGGCTCTGCTTTTTCATCACTTTGGGGTACACGCTTTATTACTTCCCTGAAGGCACGACTGAAAACTTGGCCCTATCCGTCATCAGCCTCTACTTGTTCGGCTTGCTGTTGATTGCCGTCCTGCTGCTCGGAGCTGTCTTGTTCAAAAATGCCTACGGGCCACTGTTGTTGATCGGTGCGTTCCTGATGTTGCTGTTCTTGTGGAATCTGTTCCCGAAAGCGGCTGAGTGGAATCCTTTGATGCTAGCTTCGCGCAATATGGACATGCTGCAAGGGACACTGCTGCTTGAGGAACTTTGGAATGCGCTGCTGACAACGGGACTGATGATCGCTTCAGCTCTGGTCACGACGGTGGTACTTTTCAATAAAACTGCATTATGACCACAAAAAAAACGCGTCATCAGCCGTGAAGGAGTTCTCCTTCGGCTGATGGCGCATTTTTTGAGGTTTTCGGTAATAAGGATTTGTGCGGTTTTTCTTCTTCTCCGGCCACACCGCCTTCGCCGGAGAAGAGCATTCAATCCGGACAACAGCCAACTCTGTAGCCTGCTGGACAAAAAAACGCAGGCCAAGTTTCATCCCAAGAATGACCCCTGCCCTGCGCAACTATTTCGATATCAGATTTCGTACTCCACAGCCCGCCTGGCTTCGTCCTCAGTTGCTTCTTTGTACATTTTGCGGGTTTTCTTCTTGCCGACACCTTCCACCCACCATTGCCAGAAATCGTCGTCCTTGTGATGAGAAATTCCGCCCATCAGGATGCCCCGTTTGTAGACATTTAGTTCCGTGTATTCCGCATTTGTTTTGTCCGATTTCAGCCAAAAAATCATCTGCACGCCTTCTCTCGTTCGATATTGTTGCTATCCTTATGAATGATTGCTTGAAAAAATCCCATACTGCAACTCTACTCCTAATTCAAAAAGGTTTCAACAACAAAATTTCCCATGTCAGTTTTGACGCTAGGTGCCACCAAAATGGACAGGGCATTTCGCTCAGAAATGCACAGCATTAGTGCTATACTGACTTTAGAGATCCTCATTCCACGAAAAAGCAGGACCGGATCCGGATTTCGGAAATCTGAAAATCGAAGGGGTTTGAATCATGAACAAAGAGCAATTCGATATTATGAAAAATCGCAAAGGTTTCATTGCGGCGTTGGACCAAAGCGGCGGCAGTACGCCCAAAGCACTGGCGTTGTACGGCATTTCGGAAGACAGCTACCACGGCGAAGAAGAGATGTTCATGCTCGTCCATGAGATGCGCTCACGCATCATCACCTCGCCTGCTTTCAGCTCGGAACACATCTTGGGGGCCATCCTGTTCGAGCAGACGATGGACCGCAAAGTCGAAGGCCTCTATACGGCAGACTTTCTGTGGGAGAAAAAAGGTGTCGTGCCCTTCCTGAAAGTCGATAAAGGGCTCGATGTGGAAGCGGATGGAGTACAGTTGATGAAACCAAATCCGGATTTGGACGCCCTCCTTGCGCGCGCAAACGAGCGCCACATCTTTGGCACCAAGATGCGTTCCGTCATCAAATCAGCCAATCGTGAAGGCATCAAAAAAGTCGTCGCCCAGCAGTTTGAAGTCGGCAAGCAAATCATCGCGGCCGGACTGATCCCGATCATCGAACCGGAAGTCGATATCCACAGTGCGGACAAAGCCGCATCGGAAGCTATTCTCAAGGAAAAATTGTTGTTGGCGCTGGATGCGTTGAATCCGGACCAATTTGTGATGCTGAAACTCTCGATTCCGAGCGTCAATGATTTCTACAAGGAACTGATCGCTCATCCGCAAGTCGTGCGGGTCGTGGCACTATCAGGCGGCTATTCGCGTGAAGAAGCCAACGAAAAATTGACCCACAATCCCGGATTGATCGCCAGCTTCTCGCGGGCGTTGTCCGAAGGTCTGAGCGCCGGCATGACCGATGATGAGTTCCGGACCACCTTATCCGAATCGATCCAATCCATCTATGACGCGTCGATTGTTTGACAAATGTAAAAAATACAGGGTGCTCTTTTCTTTCAGATAGATTGCAAAACTAAATAATAATTGAAAAATCCGACAACTTGCGCTATATCTAGCCTCCGGTTGTCGGATTTTTGTGGTTATCGGACAATCAACAGTCAACCAGAGCAATTGGCTGTTCC
>NZ_JBAVFV010000027.1:0-53140 GCF_049684335.1 Trichococcus sp. | reverse complement strand
TTCATGGAGTTGCCTTGCTTCGTCGTGCTTTCGATTGTCAGAAAAGAAAGAGACAGTGGAAATGAGAGGATTTATCTCCCATTTCCACTGTCTCTTATTTGTCAATACCCTTAAGTTAATGACATTGGGGTGGCTGCGCGTTCCGTATTTTTTTGCGCGGAAATCATCCCCGGCCGGTAAACTCTGTGATATGATGGGTGTACTATTTTCATCAAATAACGAAAGGTGTGGGGTTGTGTCGAAAGGAAAAGGGAAAGTGATGCTGTCGATGCTGATATTCGGGACAATCAGCATTTTCGTTAAGAATATCGATTTGGCTTCCAATCAGGTTGCCTTCTTCCGGGGTGCTTTGGGGAGCCTGTTCCTCTGGGGAACTTTACTGGTGCGCAAGGAAAGGATTCCTTTGGTGCTAATCAGGGGAAATGCTAAGTTCCTGTTACTTTCGGGTTTTGCGGTCGGCATGAACTGGATCCTGCTGTTTGAAGCTTTCCGTTACACGACGGTATCGAATGCAACATTGAGCTATTATTTCCAGCCGATTTTCATGACGTTGTTGGCGCCGTTTGTTTTCAAGGAGTCCTTGACCGCGAAGAAAATCGGGTGTGTTCTGTTGGCGATGCTTGGGATGTTCCTGATAATCGGCGTTAGCCCCAACTCGGGAACTTATAATCATCCAGTCGGGATCGGATTCGGATTGGCTGCGGCGTTTTTCTATGCGGTTGCTATCCTCTCAAATAAAAAAATCGCAGGTCTTGGCGGGATCTCATTGACCGCTTTGACGCTCGTCATCGCAACCGGAATCCTGACCCCTTATGTCGCACTGACTTCCGGTTTCGGATTGGGACAATTGACTGGAAGCTCTATCACCAGTCTGCTGATTCTGGGAATCATCCACACAGGGATCGCCTATGTGCTGATGTTTGCAGGTGCCCAAGCGGTCGAGAGCCAGACGTTCGCGGTGCTCAGCTACGTCGATCCGGTGACGGCGATCGTGGTTTCGGCGGTATTCCTGAAAGAAGACCTGTCACCAATTCAATTGGCGGGAGGCGTGCTGATACTGGCTGCGGCCTTCCTGAACGAATTTTTGGGCAACAAAGAGAAAAAAATAGCGATCAGTAAAGAGTAGCGAAAAGGTAGCCACTTTCCATATGGGAATTGAATTTATGCTCAGAAATAACCCGTCAAAACCGGTTTGGCGGGGAAAACCAGTTCAAATAACAGTCAGAAAACCCGCCGAAACCACTTTGGCGGGGAAAAACTCGCGGACAACACGAGATTGCCCGTAAAAACCATTTTGGCGGGTTATTCCGCCACGAACGCTAACATCCAAAACACAAAAAGGGGCTGCCTCATTGGAGGCAGCCCCTTTCGTTCGGTATGTATTCAGTTGTTAAGCGATTTTTGTCATGCGTTTCAGGATGGCTTGTTCCCATGTGTCATAGTGGTTGACTGCAAACTTGAAGAGAGTCCCGTCTTTCCTTTCGATAATCAGCGCTTTGCGGAGGCCGTAAGTACTTGGACGAACGCTTCTGATGTCATCGTATGGTATGGCGATATCGTAGATGCCGTCAGCGAAGGCCTTTGAAAAGGGTTTGAAGAGAATTTTCGTCATGATTTTGGCTATTTCCGGCATATCGAAGCGGAGCTGCTTGTCGGTCAAAAAGCCAAAACCGTCCAGGGCGGACTGTTCGCTGCGGCACCAACTCATCCTACCGCTGTACAAGGTGACTTCCCCTGATCTGTCTCCCGTCTTTTTAAACATATCCATTCCTTCTTCCACAAGAAAAACAATAGCAATCCTTCGTGCCTATTATACCAAGAAGCTAGCAATAGGCCTAAAAAAACACAAAAACCCGGACAGATTTGTCCGGGTTTCCTAGAGCAGAAAGCCTCCTTGCGTATGGCAGTACGCGGTTGAAGGACCTTATTCTCTAGAATGGAGTCATTTTTCCGACGCTTACTGACTGAGCGATCTCACGCCGGGAAAAGGAACCTGTCATTAGCAAATGAAGGCACCTCTTTTATGGATACACTTAGTATAAGACATAACTGTTTATGAGGAAAGATGTCGAGCTCCGAATGAAAGAAATCTCTCACAACTTACATCCCGATAGTTGGGACACTGAGAGAATCCTTTCAGAAGGAGGGGCCGTTCTGATAATCATCACCAAGTGATTCGGCTGATTTTCTTATAGTAATCCATTTTCAGTGCGACATTACGCTCGTAGTCGAGTTTGAAATAGCTAGTATAGAGGCAATCCAGCAGGAACAGCAAAGAAAGCCTAGTCGAAAACGAAGAGATCTTATTATAATGACTTTCGTTCGAGCTCATGTAGAGATGGTGCGTGGCCACATCCGCGAAAGGAATGGCATCGGTGGATGTGATCAACAGGATGGGCGATCGATTATTCTTCAGGATTTTCACGATTTCGGGAATGACCGTACCCCGTCCGCCGTATGAAACAACAATGGAAAGATGTGAAGGGTCGCTGGCAGCCGCCGTCAGACGTTGGTGATACTCTTCGATCGGGACATTGACGAATCTGCCGATTTCCTGCATCTGAAACTTGAAGTTCTCTGCGAAAAACAGATTCCCTGCAGAGGTATATAGGTCGATCGCCGAAATCTTTTTCATCAAAGAAGCCGCCTGCCGCAGCTGCTCCAGATCCAGATTGTTTAGCGAGGACACCACGGTCTGCTCATAGAGTTCCTGCATCGTCCGCGTTATCTGGTATTGGGTTTCGTTGGGGTGGATCGGATAGTTAAAATCCAGGGTTGTCCGTTCTTTCAGATAGTCTCCGACCGAAGCCGAAACCAGGATCTTCAATTCGGAAAGGCCAGCCAGATTCAATTTTTTGCATAAACGGTAAATGGTTGCGTTCGAAATGAAGCTGGCTTCGCTGATTTCTGCAGAAGTCATCTTCACGAAAGCTTCGGAATTTTCTTTTATATAGGAAACCAAAATTTTCTCGTTTTCAGTCAAGCTTACTAAATTGTCCATTTTGCTGAAGATATTCATCTGTTGTCACCTCATTCCTTCAAGAAGATACGCAGGAAATCCGATTCGGAAAGCAGGGTCAGATTGTGGCCACTGCCTTGCAGTTCACGGACAGATTGGATCTTGCGGCTCTCGCTAGGTGTGCCGATTTTGCGCCAATCACTGTCGGCGACGACCAGGTAGAGGGTCTCGTAGCTCAGGTTGGCGTCGAAGTGGCCGCCGACATCGATGACGAGTTGCGCCAAAGCGTTGCGCTTCAGTTTTTGGAACCGGCCGGTAAAGCAGACGTGCTTGTCGTAAAAGACGTGATCCTTATCGAACAGCAGGCTCTTCGGCTTCAAGGGGGCGGCTGTTTTTGCCCGTTTGGCGGGGGTGCTTCTGCCGCCTTTCGCCACTCCGAAAGCATGCGAGAACAATTTCCCCATCCGATATTGGTATTCGTCCAAAAAACCTTGGATATCATAGTCGTATTGCGCCAGCATTTTGCTGGTGATCAGTCCGCAGGCAACCGCATCCTCTACCGCATTATGGTGGTTATCGATGGTCATGCCGAAGTGGTCCAACACAGTCGGCAAGCGATTATTGTGCAGGTCCAGCATGCGCTGCGCCATCTTGCAGGAACAGAAAAATTCGTTCTGCATCTTCGGCAATTTGTAAGTTTCGATCGTCTGTTGCAGACAACTCATATCGAATTGGGCAAAGTGGGCCACAAGCGGATCGGTTCCGATGAAGGAACGGATGTCCGGATAAAGTTCGTCGAAGGAAGGTTCCCTTGCGACCATGTCCTCGGTGATGCCGTGGATTTGGATATTCCCGCGGCTGAAATATTGGCGCGGATTGATGAGCGCATAGTAGCGATCGATTTCCTTCCCGTCGGAAAAGCGGCTCAAGCCGATGGAACAGACGCTGTCACCACGGCTGTTTGCAGTTTCAAAGTCAATGGCGACATAATCCATTTGCATACATACTCCTTTTGGTTGTTTATTGAAAAATGAATAAATGGACTATTGCTGCTGCAAAGCCATGATCTGTTGGTAATAAGGGATCATGCTGCCCAATACGGCACCGATGATGAAGAACAACAGCATGCGGATCAAAATATAGGCCCAGCTTGCTGTATAATCCCGAGTTGGGTTTTTATTGGAGCGTCGGAAGAGGAAGAACATGCCAATCCCCGCAATCCAGCCGATGCCGGACAAGAGTGCTTGGGAAGTCTCCGGATTTAGGTAGCCGATCACGAAGCCAACAACCGTAGCGAAGGCCAACAAAAGCCGTTGCTTCATTTTTTCTGTCATCAAAATTTCCCCCTTTTTCGTAAACCCATTCTACCACAAACTCCCTTTTCGTAATACGGTTGTGATCCGGCAAAAAAACCTTCCCGCTTGGTCGGAAAGGCAGGAGTGTTTCATATAAATAGCAAGCCATCCAGATCCAGGATGACGATTTCGCGGTGGGTCAGTTGTTTGATGAAATGGTGGTCCTCCAACGAGCCCATCTTTCGGCTGATTGTTTCCGGTGTCGTTCCGAGATAGGAAGCCAGATCTTTCTTCGACATCGGCAAGGTGATGGTGTCGCCGTCCTTTGTGGCCAGCTCGGCGAGGTAAAGGGCCAAACGAGATTCGACTTTTTCGGTCGCCACATAGGTCGTCTGTCTTTCCGACTTTTCCAGACGGTTAGAGAATTCCTGCAGCAATTTCAAAGAGATAGCCGGGTATTTCAACAAAAAGTGCTGCAGATCGCTCCTTTGCATCCGGCAGACTTGGGTCTCCTTCACGGCTTCGGCATAGGCTTCGTGCTTCGATTCACTGAAGAGGGCCAGCTCACCGGTGAAATCGCCCGGGTAGAGGAAGCGCACAAGTTGCTCCTTCCCAGATTCGGCCAGCCGGTAGATGCGGATCAGGCCGGAGTGGAGGATGTAAAGTGTATCCGACGCATCGCCGGGGCGGTAAATCAGTTCGCCTTTTTTGTAGGTCGCCGGATGGATGACGGACATGATTTCATCCATCTGGTCGGGCTCCAAATGATTGAAGATCGGCACAAGCGAAACGCAGGAACGATGCGCATTGCAGGTGCACTCTCCACTGCAGTTGTGCGCCTTGTTTTGGTTATTATTCATAGGGTGGATTCTCCTTTTTGGAACAGGTCATGCAGTTGTTCGATCATCTGAATTGTACCGCAATCCGGAGGCTGCATGCTAACTTTTTACTGTTGATCGGCATTCGATTTCCGGTTGAACCCAATCAAGCGCATGGCGTTCAGGATGACGGCCAGGATGCTGGCTTCGTGAATGAACATGCCGCTTGCGAGATGGACGGAGCCCAATAGGACGCCTGCCAAAAGGAATATGACGACCGCGACTGCGATGGCGATGTTTTGTTTCATATTCCGCATGGTTGCCTTTGACAGCGAGTAAGCATGGGAAAACTGCATCAGTTTATCGGCCATCAGCACGACGTCGGCCGTCTCCATCGAGATGTCGGTCCCTCCTTCGCCCATCGCTAAGCCGATGTCCGCTGTCGCGATGGCAGGCGCATCGTTGATGCCGTCGCCAGCCATCGCCACGACAGCTCCGTTCGCCTGCAGTTGTTTGACGAACCGCACTTTGTCCGCCGGCAACAGCTCGGCATGGAAGGCATCCAGCCCTAATTGTTCCGCAACCACTTGGGCGGTATGGCGGTTGTCACCCGTCAGCATGATGATCTGTTCGATGCCGTTGCGGCGCATCTCGGCTAAAGCCTGCTGTGCATCCGCGCGGATCTGATCGGCAATGGAGAAGAGCCCGGCAAGTGTGCCGTCAATGGCTGCGAAAACAACAGTGTTACCGGTTTTTTCACGCGCAATCGCGTAGCTTTCTGCGGCTTCATTTATCGAAATTCCGGACTGTGCCATCAGCTTGCGATTGCCGACGACAAGATGACGGTTGTCAACTATGGCTTTCAGGCCGTGTCCCTTAATGACTTCCGCATCTTTCGGTGCAACGGTTGCTAGGCCTTGTTGATGTGCGTATTTCACGATTGTCTGTCCGAGGTGATGCTCGGAAATGCGCTCCGCTGAAGCCGTCAGCAGCAGCAGTTCCTGGCGGTCAATGGCACTAACAATATGGATGTCGGTCACTTCCGGTTTGCCTTTCGTCAGCGTGCCGGTCTTGTCGAAAACGAGCGTATCGACTTTGGAAAAACGATCCATGACCTCGCCGCCTTTCACGAGCACACCGTATTTGGCGCCGTTGCCGATGCCGGCCACGTTCGATACCGGCGCTCCAATCACGAGCGCGCCAGGGCAGGCGATCACAAGGAAAGTTATGGCAAGATGCAGGTCACGCGTCCAAACGTAAACGATGACGGAGAGCACCACGATGGCCGGCGTGTAGAAATTAGCGAAGGCATCGAGGAAACGTTCGGCCTTGGATTTGGATTCCTGCGCCTCTTCGACCAATTCGATGATTTTGGCGAAAGTTGTGTCATCGCCGACCTTTTCCGCGATCATTTCGATGAAGCCGTCGTCCACCAATGTCCCCGAAAAGACTTTGTCATCCAAGGATTTATTGGCCGGAATCGCTTCTCCCGTCACAGCGGCTTCGTTGATGGCCGCCTGGCCCTTCACGATGATGCCGTCAACCGGGATTTTACCGCCCGGTTTGATCAACAGCCGATCCCCGACAGCCACTTCCTCAACCGGCACGACGGCTTGGTCAGTGCCATGCAGCACGATGGCTGCCTGGGGCGCCATGTCAATCAAGGACCGCAAAGAGGAACGGGTCTTTTCCAATGTGCGTGCTTCCAGGAAATCACCGAACAGAAACAGAAACGTCACAACGGAAGACTCCGTATATTCGCGGATGAACAGCGCGCCGATGACTGCGATCGTCACCAGCAACTCGATGCTGAAAGCTTTCATCCGCAATGCCAGATAGGCTTTGTGCATAATCGGCACGACCGCGATGAGCGTTGCGAGGACAAGCACATAGTCAGTGGCCACAGCATATCCGAGTGTTTTCAGAGCAAAACCGACTGCAATCAGGAAACCTGACAGCGCAGTGATGCGGTTTTTATATTTATGTATCCATTTGATCATTTAAACGACCTCCTCTTGTATTTCCTATAGCCTAATCATACGTCGTTAAGCAGGAAAACGACTTGATTAGGGTCAAGCTTTGGATGCGGAAATTAGATCAGCAGAACCTCAGCCTTTTTCCTCCGGCGAACGGAGGTTACGCCGGAGTACGGCTCACATTTAAGTTTTGTGCTCCGACGAGAACCTGCTCGCAGGAGAAGAGCCTGCAAATTACCGCCGTGCTTCGGTGTGGGAAGCCTCGCCGGAGGAACGAACCGACTTCATTCGCTTAATGGAATCCGGACAAAAAAAGCTGCCTGCAAATTGCAGGCAGCTTAATCCTTCGGCAAGGCCGAATAATGTATAGAAGAAAAGACTAGATGGCATCCCCATCGACAACGGCAGCGTCGTCGTTCAGGACGGAGGAGTCGAATTCCCCAATGTTGCGGGAAGAAACGACGCCGGCCAACATGCTGTCATTGACGTTGGTCAAAGTGCGCATCATGTCGATGACTGGTTCAACTGAGATGACTAGTCCGGCGATGGTGACAGGCAAGTTCATGGCGCCCAGAACGATCAAAGCCGCGAAAGTAGCACCGCCGCCGACACCGGCAACCCCGAAGGAACTGATCGTAACGACCAGTATGAGTGTCAATACGAAGCCGATGCTGGTGACGTCAATGCCCAAAGTTGGGGCGACGATGGTCGCCAACATGGCAGGGTAGACACCCGCGCAACCGTTCTGACCGATGGATAGGCCGAAACTGGCGGCGAAGTTGGCTGAGGCATCATCGACGCCCAAAGCTTTCGTTTGCGTTTCAACGTTCAAAGGCAGTGCACCTGCGCTGGAACGGGCAGTGAAGGCGAAGCTCAATACCGGGAAAGCTTTTTTGAAGTAAGTGATCGGATTGACACCGACAGCTGCCAGAATCAAGCTGTGCACCAGCAAGACGACAAGTAAAGCGGCGTAGGAAGCGACCACGAACAGTCCCAAGTTGACGATGGCCTGATAGCTGGATGTCGCCATCATCTTAGTCATTAA
The DNA here is from genome assembly GCF_049684335.1 of Trichococcus sp. GTDB lineage: Bacteria > Bacillota > Bacilli > Lactobacillales > Aerococcaceae > Trichococcus. The sequence continues at coordinate 45,047 of NZ_JBAVFV010000027.1, read as the reverse complement.
GGCCAAGATTCCGTAAGGAGTCAGGCGTAAGACCAAGGTAACGATACGCATAACGATCGATTGGATGACTTGCAGTCCTTTATTGAACAAAGCAGCATTTTCGGGCTGTTTTTTCTTGATGCCCATATAAGCGATCCCGACAAAAGCGGAGAAGACTACGACAGCAATCGTACTTGTGCTGCGCAGACCGGCCAGATCCTGGAAGATGTTGGTCGGGATGAAGCTGAGCACTTGACCAGGAATCGTCAAGTCAGCGACTTGCGTCTGTTGGGTAGTCAAGGCTTCGATTCTTGCAGTTTCAGCGGAACCTTGCGTGAATTGTGCGCCGTCAAGATTGAAGAGGATGACGGATGCCCATCCGATAAGAGCGGCGATGGCAGTTGTACCCAGCAAAGTGCCGAGTACGGATCCGCTGATTTTGCCCAGATTCTTGGTTTCTTCGATGCGGGTAAAAGCGCCCACGATCGACACGAAAATCAATGGCATGATCAGCATCTGCAGGAAGCGGACATAACCGTTGCCGACGATGTTGATCCAATCGATGGCGGTCAGTGTGATTGCGCTGTCCGGTGCAAAAAGCAGCTGGATGGCGGCCCCGAAGATAACCCCTAAAGCCAACGCGATGAAAACGCGTCTAGAGAACTTGACATGTTTGGAGCCTAAACGATAAAGTGCAAAAAGCAGTGCCACAAATACGGCTAAAATAATGACAATGGAAATGATGTCCATTTGAATTCCTCCTTTAATTTATCTATCCCGAGAACGAAAAAAAGCCCTCGTCCCTATACTCCAAATGTTTGGAATACAGGGACGAAAGCTCTTCGTGATCCACCCTTATTCGCACGACCCTCACGGATTGTGCCTTATGAAGTACGCAAAATCAGCCATACTTCTGTACGCTATCGGGTACAAACCGAAATGACACTAACGCATCATTTTGCTCCGAGACGCATTTTCGCTTTCCTGACCATGCCTCTTCTCACCGACTGAGGCTCTCTTTGATGACCCTGAAAGGTACTTCTTCTCTTCAACGCACAACTTATTTTCATTTGTGTTTTCATGATAGCATGCTTATTTTTCGAAAGCAACTGATATCCCTCGATTCAGGAATAAACGGATTCGCGAGTGATGTGGTGGGGCGGAAAAGATGGATAACTATCTGGAATCCATGTTTATGGCCTCGAATCCGGATGAAAAGATGGATAATCATCAGGAATCCATGTTTATGTGCCCGGATCCGGATGAAAAGATGGATAACTATCTGGAATCCATGTTTTAGGACACCCTCGCCAACAAAAAGCAGGGGCCGTCTCTAAATTGAGGGGACCCCTAAAAAAATCTAGGATTCTTTGACCGATTGGACTTCGTAGCCCAACTTTTGGATTGTTTTGCTGATGTCGTTCCCTGAAGTTTTGGTGCCGTCGAATGCGGCTTTGACTTTGCTGGAGTTGAACAACACTTTGACGGTTTCGACTCCATCGATTTTGCTGACGGCGGATTCAATTTTCTTGATGCAGGATGGGCAAGTGACGGGTCCTAATTGGATAACGGCTTGGCTCATGATTCATTCCTCCTATTTGTCTGGTATGACTATAGTATAGGTGGAATCGCCGAGAAAGGACTTGACCAGCATCAAGTTTTCGAAATCATTTTTGAGTATTGAGATTCCGGCTGTACAGCTGCACTGTTTTTTGTTTCGCGGAATAGCAAACGGTCGCTATAAGCGGTGCACTCTTATTTTCCGGGACATATCATTGCCTGTCTGATTGGCCTATACTAATGACATCAATTCGTATCCGGAAACAAAGGCACAGCAACATTCCGGATCGTTTGGAACGACTCTGCAGCCAACAGCTCTGCGTGTTCTTTGCTGGTCCATCATAATGAGAAAGAAGGAATCATCATCACGCATGAAGCGATGGATCTGATGGGCTACCACGGCAGCCGTTGGAATCGATGATGTGCTGAACGGAAGTAAGTCGCAATGGCAAGAACGCTTGGTGCAAACTGCTATGGCGGGTGGGGTGGCAATCAGAATTCAGAAGAAATGCTAAGGAAAGCAAAATGCTCAACATGGTGGAAGTAAATTGTCGAATACACGATCAATATTCGATAATTTGGCCCACCCGCCTCTATTATCAAAAAAAAGACCCAAAAATCAAACATAAATCCAGGTCTGAGAGGTTTTGGCACGCAAATCTAGCGTAAGAGACAAAAGAAGAGGCTCCCTTAATGGGCAGCCTCTTCCTTATGCTCACAATGTTTTCAATGCTTCCTCGATCGGATCGAGTTCGTCCACTTCGGTCACGGGCGCTTCCGTTTCGGCATCGAATTTCCCCTCAACTTCAGCAGCCTTCGAGGCGAATTGTTGCTTCACCGTGTCTGTCGTTTCTTGGGCCATTTCTTTGGCTTGATCGACGGCTTCTTTTGCAGTTTCCTTGGCTTTATCGGTGTAGTCCATCACCTTGTCCAACGCTTCATCGGCTTTGTCGGCCAAATCTTTGCGGATATCCTTACCTGGCTTCGGCGACAACAGCAGGGCGATCCCTCCGCCGATCACAAGACCTCTGACGAAACTAGAAAATTTCCCCATTTTTGGTACCTCCTTTTTCATGCGGCAACGCGAACGCTGCCGTCGGACATCAAAACAAACGAGTGTTGACCAAAAACCTATTTGAACGTGCACAGTAGCAACATTGCCTTCTGCCATCAGTATATAACACACCAAAAATTAAGCAAAATGATAACCACCAAATGCACTAAATATCGCTCATCTTCTTATTGATTTGAACCATGCTCAAGCGCCCGGTATGCTCCAGCATGTATTCGTAGTTGGCCAAGTAATCCTTTTCGAAGATGCCGCTGTAGAAAAAATCGAGGATATAGCTGAAGCCCGCGGAGGAAGCGAATTGGCCGAATGATATGATCGAGATCGTCTTCGTTCCGCCGTAGCGGCACAGTTTGGCATCGCCGATCGTTTCATGGGTTTCGCCGGTATAGGACAGCAGAATCGCCACATTTTCCATCGATCTCTATGATAAGTACCGCATCCCGCTGTTCGTCGTCGAGAACGGCATCGGCTCGACCGAAGTCCTGACCGAAAATGGCACGGTTATTGATGATTACCGGATCGCGTATTTCCGCGATCATTTCGAACAGATGAACTTGGCCATCAAAGACGGAGTCGAGCTGATAGGCTACACTTCTTGGGGCTTCATCTATGTGGATGCCGACGATCTCGGCAACGGCACTTACGACCGCTTCAAAAAGAAATCCTTCCATTGGTACAAGGATGTCATCGAAACGAATGGCGCCAGTTTGTTCGAATAATTAAGGACTGCAAGATTTTTTGATAGGAAAGGCGCTCTGAATAGGGACGCCTTTTTGGTTGGGGATATGGATGCACTTCGAACATTCGGAAATATCTTACTCAGGTAGCCCAACTCCGATGAGCGGTTGCTGGCCGGAGTTGGACGTCTTCCGGGCGTCTGTTCTCCGGCGAAGCCGCCGTGGTCGGAGGTAATGATTTTTTTGAATCTCCTCCTCCGGCAAAGAGGTGTTCACCGGAGAAAAATAAGCTCGCCTCTATTTTGACTATAAGTCCACAATAATACAATTTGTTGTCTAACAATATTTACATTGTCCATCCAAAAGTGTTAGTATTATTAATGTAACCGATACCGTAAAAATTCAAATGAATGGTAGCGGTTACGGAAAACCTTTGCGCAAGCGGAGTAAACTAATAGAGTATTCAATTTTTATGTATAAAAGACCGAGGAGGATGGCAAATGGCTTTAAGAGAAGACTTTTTATGGGGCGGCGCTACTGCTGCCAATCAATGTGAAGGTGGATACAACGCAGGCGGACGCGGTTTGGCCAACGTTGACGTTGTTCCCGTCGGCAAGGACAGAGGGGCCATCATCACAGGGAAAATGAAAATGTTCGATTTTGACGATGAGCATTTCTATCCTGCGTTGGAAGCTATCGACATGTACCACCGCTATAAAGAAGACATCGCACTATTTGGCGAAATGGGCTTCAAAACATACCGTTTATCAATCGCGTGGACGCGCATCTTCCCTAACGGCGACGAGCAGGAGCCGAATGAAGAAGGTCTGAAATTCTACGAAGACTTATTCAAAGAGTGCCATAAATACGGAATCGAGCCATTAGTGACAATCACGCATTTTGATTGCCCGATGCACTTGATCACAGAGTACGGTGGCTGGCGCAACCGCAAAATGGTCGGATTCTATGAGAATCTATGCCATGCCATTTTCAACCGCTACAAAGGTCTGGTTAAGTATTGGTTGACTTTCAATGAAATCAACATAATCCTGCATGCACCATTCATGGGTGCCGGTCTGTACTTCGAAGAAGGCGAAAACGAAGAACAAGTCAAATTCCAATCTGCGCATCACGAGTTGGTGGCCAGCGCAATCGCTACCCGCATCGCGCATGAAGTCGATCCTGAAAACCAAGTGGGCTGTATGTTGGCTGCCGGGAACTACTATCCATATACGTGCGATCCTAAAGACGTATTCAAAGCGCAAGAAGAAGACCGTGAAAACTACTTCTTCATCGATGTGCAATCACGCGGCGAATACCCTGCGTACGCGCTGAAGAAATTGGAGCGCGCAGGCATCAAAATCGAGATGGAGGAAGGCGACAAAGAAATCCTGAAAGCAAACACAGTCGATTTCATTTCCTTCTCCTACTATTCTTCACGCGTAGCTTCTGCTGATCCTGAAGTGAACGCAAAAACAGGTGGAAACATTTTTGAATCCGTCAAAAATCCTTATTTGGATGCGAGCGAATGGGGCTGGCAGATCGATCCATTAGGACTGCGCATCACGATGAATGCGATGTACGATCGCTACCAAAAACCATTGTTCATCGTTGAAAATGGTTTGGGAGCTGTCGATGTGCCGGACGAAAACGGCTATGTCGAAGACGATTACCGCATCGCCTACATGGCTGCGCATATCGAAGCCATGAAAGATGCCGTAAACTTGGATGGCATCGATCTGTTGGGTTACACGAGCTGGGGCTGTATCGACCTTGTCAGCGCGGGAACAGGCGAAATGAAGAAACGTTACGGTTTCATCTACGTCGACCGCGATAACGAAGGCAATGGCACGCTGAAACGTACGAAGAAAAAATCCTTCGACTGGTACAAACAAGTAATCGCCAGCAACGGGGAAGACTTGTCCATCTAAGAGCAAATTAGTTCGCTTGCTGATGCAAGCGGAAATTGCATAAGACAAAAAGAGCAACAGCGAGGTATTTTATGCCTCGCTGCTGCTCTTTTTTTGCGTACTATGGTTTGCCAACTCCGGCGAAGCTGCTGCTCCTATTTTTTCCGGTAAAACGCGGTCGGTCTGCCGACTGTCCCGTATTCCAACCGCATTTCGATGACCTGCTTGTCCTCCAGGTAGCGCAGATACTTCCGGACCGACACGTGGGAAAGGTTCGCCAGACTGGTGATGTTGTTCACGGTGAAATCGCCTTTCTGTTGGTCGATGCAAGCCATGATCATGGTCAATGTTGAAGGAGTCAGCCCTTTGTCGATGGCCTCGTCGTCCTTCTCATCCGGTTGCTTATCCAGCGAGTGGAGCTGATCCAATTGCTTTTGTGTCACCGGCTTTTGCGAATGCAGCAGCTCTTGGCGTTGCACGAAGGCCTCGATGCTCTTCTCGAAGCGTTTGAACTGGAACGGCTTGAGGATGTAGTCGACGATACCGCACTGCAGGCCGATTCGGATTGCTTCCTGTTCGCCGGCCGCCGTAATCATGATCAACTCGGCCGGGTAATCCCTTTTTCGCAGCGATCGGATCAGATCCAAACCGCTTTTGCCCTGGATATTTACATCGACCAGCAACAAATCGTAGGTATGCTTGCTGGTCAAACGGATGGCCTCCTCAAAGCTGCTGCAAGTCCCGGATACGACAAAGCCGGGTATTTTCTCCAGATAACGACGATTGATGGACAATACCATCGGATCGTCCTCCACAATCAATACGTGATAGACCATCAGTTCTCTTCCTTTCGGTACGCTGTTTTCAAAGAAATCTTAATCCGGCGGTCATTGCTTTCGATTTCCAGTTGCCCGTCCACTCTTTTCAGCAGTTGGGAAATGACCGGCGTATGCAGTTCTTCCGTCAGCCGCTCGTTCATGGCGGGCTCCAGCTGCAATTCGTAAACAGTCTCCAACCGGTCGTTCCAGAAGCCGAAATGGATCTGCAGGTCATCCGCCAACCTGTTTTCCAAAATGAATTGGTCCAGGAAACGGATGATGTTGATCCAGCATTGGACAGCCGTGTGATCGGTAGTCGGCGGCACATCCGGGTAGACTTCAATCATGAACGGATAGTTCTGCTCCGTGAATTTGCTGCGCTCGCCGATCAGAAAGCCTGCGATGACAGGGTTTTTGACCAGGAAAATCATGCGGTGCGAAAATTCCTGCTCCGGTTCGAGTATTTTGCCTAAGTAGTCGTTCAATTCCTCGTATTCCTGCAGATCCGCCAAGCCGTAGATGACATGCAGCTTATTCAAAAAGTCATGCGACTGCGTCTGCAGGGTGGTGGTGTAGGTGGCCGCGTTGAACAGTTGATCCGTCAGCAGATAGAGCTCCGTGGCATCGCGCATCAGGATGATTTGGCCGATGACTTTCTTGGCGACGGTGATCGGGGCTGTCGAAAGCAAGTAGTCCACGCCATCCTGATGATAGATCTGGTCGGTCGTTTTGTTTTGTCCGGCTAACAGCTTCAAGTCCTGCGCCACAGGCAACAGCGATTGAATCGGCATGCCGATGATTGCGCCATCCCCGCCATCCTCCGGTGAACCATCCGGCGAAAGCGGCCGGAACACTTTTTTCGCCTCCAGATTGGAAAGGACGACCCGGTTGTCCTTGTCGGTGACGAGGATGGCGTCCTTCGTGTTCTCCAGCATCGCATTGCGTTCTTCCAATAATCTGGCTATTTCGATCGGCTCCAGATTGTACATTTGGGTTTTGAGCTGGAAAGCCGTGAAGATCGCAGCGGCAGCTCCGAACAGCAGGCTTACCGCAAAACTGACGGAGAAAGGCTGCATCGTTTTCTTGGCGATCGAAGCGAGCGTTGTCGTCTTGATGCCGATCGCGACGACGCCGATTTCCACGTTTTCCGCATTGAAAACAGGGACGAAGGCGCGCAGCGATTGACCCAGCGTGCCTTGCGCGATTGAAGTTGTCTCCTGTCCCGAAAGTGCGGCTTCTTCATCTCCGCCCTGGAAAGGCGCATTGATCTTTTCCGGATTGGGATGGGTCAGGCGGATGCGGTCCATCGTCATGACCACGACGAAGTCCAATTGGTAGGTTTCGGTTATCTGATTGGCATAGGCCTGCACTTCCGGATTGGTGGCACCATCGCTCAGCGTCTGGATAACCAAAGGCTGCGCGGCCACGATTTCGGCGACGGAAAGGAGTTGCTCCTCTTCCTGCGTCTGCGTCGCTTCATAGATGCGGTTCGTCAGCGAGAAGTACAGGACGCTGACTGTCAGAGCCACCGTGACCAATACCATCAAGGTGAGCTTCACCCATAAGCGCTGGTTTTTCCATTTTTGCTTCAGTTTGATCATTCTTCGATGTTCCCTTCCTATTACACAGCCATTATACCAAATGAAAAGTAGGCGTTCGCAATTTAATTAATTGAATAATACTTAAATTAATTAAATAATCTATTTTAATTCTGTAAGCGGTAGCATAATGAAAACAGGTTAAAGAAAGCGCTTCAAGAGTTGCGGTTAATCAAAAGGAGGAGAAGGAAAGTGAGAGACACGACAAAAGAATTGGAGCTTGAACAGCTCCCGGGCATTTCAGAGTTGACGGTTTTCGACAGATTCAAGAATGCGAAGGTAGGCGCGATTCCGTTGCCCACTTATCTCGTGATGTCAGCCATTATAATAGCTTCTGCGTATCTGGGCGAATTGCCCGTCAACATGCTGGGCGGTTTCGCAGTCATCTTGAGTTTGGGGTGGCTTTTGGGAGGAATCGGCGCAAGCATTCCGGGATTGAAAAATTTCGGAGGATCGGCCATCCTGTCGCTGATGGTGCCATCGATCATGGTATTCATGAATGTATTCAATCAAAATACACTGGATGCAGCGAATATGCTGATGAGGGAAGCAAACTTCCTGTATTTCTACATCGCTTGTCTTGTCTGCGGCAGTATTCTGGGGATGCACCGCAAGATTCTGGTGCAAGGCTTGATTCGGATGATCATCCCGATGGCAGTAGCGATGATCGCTGCATTGATCGTCGGAACTTCAATTGGAACTTTGTTGGGACTGGGTTTTGAGCATACGCTCTTCTACATCGTGACACCGATCATCGCCGGCGGAATCGGCGAAGGCATCCTGCCGTTATCGCTTGGTTACAGCGCCATCACCGGCATCCCGAGTGGAGAATTGGTTGGACAATTGATTCCGGCAACGATCATCGGTAACTTCTTCGCAATCATCTGTTCTGGTATTTTGAATCGCTTAGGCGAAAAATATCCTGAGAAAAGCGGCAAGGGCCAATTGATCAAATTCGGCGGCGACGACGATATGGCGGATGCCATGCAGGAAGACAAGAGCCCGCTGGACATCAAATTGATGGGTGCCGGCGTTCTGACAGCCTGCACACTCTTCATCGCAGGCGGACTTTTGGAAAGACTTACGGGTTTCCCTGGACCGGTCCTGATGATCCTGATCGCTGCAAGCATCAAATACTTGAGCCTATTGCCTAAAGATGTTGAAAAAGGTTCGAAACAGCTGTACAAATTCGTTTCCGGCAACTTTACTTTCCCGTTGATGGTCGGCTTGGGTTTGTTGTACATCCCACTTAAAGACGTCGTCGGCATGCTTTCTTGGCAGTATTTCGTGGTCGTGATCTCAGTCGTGTTGACCGTTGTCCTGACCGGTTTCTTCGTCGGTGGAAAAATGAACATGAACCCGATCGAAGCAGCCATTGTAACGGCTTGCCAAAGCGGCATGGGCGGAACCGGGGATGTTGCCATCCTATCGGCTTCCAACCGCATGAATCTGATGCCATTTGCTCAAGTAGCTACACGTTTGGGTGGAGCCATCACCGTTATTTCCATGACATCCTTATTGCGTTTCCTGTTCTAACGACATAAAAACCAAAAACTAAAACGAGAAGAAAGAGAGTGTGTTCATTATGACAAATGTAAATGAAAAAGCATTGGCTATCAGCAAAAAATTCGGCGGTAAATTGGAGGTCATCTCAAAAGTGCCGATCGAAACAATGGAAGATCTGAGCATCGCCTATACACCAGGCGTCGCAGCTGTCTGCATGGAAATCGCGAACAACAAAGAATCCGTCTATACTTATACCACTAAAAAGAACCTGGTTGCCGTCGTAACGGATGGATCGGCTGTCCTGGGCTTGGGCAATATCGGACCGGAAGCAGCCATTCCGGTTATGGAAGGCAAAGCGGCCTTGTTCAAACGCTTCGGAAATGTGGATGCCGTGCCGATTTCCTTGAATACGCAGGATGTTGAAGAAATCATCTCGCACGTTGCTGCCATCGCACCTTCTTTCGGCGGGATCAACCTGGAAGACATCAGCGCGCCTCGCTGCTTCGAAATCGAACGCCGCTTGAAAGAGATGTTGGACATTCCGGTCTTCCATGATGACCAACACGGGACCGCGATCATTGTTCTGGCTGCCCTTTACAATTCCTTGCGCCTGACAGGCAAAAAAATCGATGAGATTCAAGTGGTCGTCAATGGCGGCGGTGCTGCAGGGATCGCCATCAGTCAAATGTTCCTTTCCGCTGGCATCAAGAACCTGATGGTCGTGGACCGCACCGGCATCATTTCCGAAACCAATCCTGAATTGGCCGAACGCCATGTGGAAATCTCAAAAGTTACGAACCGCAGTTTCAGAACCGGAACTTTGGAGGATGCAGTTGTCGGAATGGACGTATTCGTCGGCGTATCCGCGCCAGGCGTCCTGAAGAAGGAATGGATCGCAACCATGAACGAGAAACCGGTCATCTTCGCGATGGCGAACCCGACACCGGAAATCTTCCCGGATGAAGCAAAAGCAGGCGGTGCCTATATTGTCGGCACCGGCCGCAGCGACTTCCCGAACCAAATCAACAATGTTCTGGCATTCCCGGGAATCTTCCGCGGAGCCTTGGATGCCCGTGCTAAAGATATCACGATCGAAATGCAGCTTGCTGCAGCGCGTGGCATCGCCAGCATCGTCAGCGATGAGGAACTGAACGTCGACTATATCATGCCGGATGTCTTCACTCCGGGCGTGGCGGACATCGTAGCTGCCAGCGTTATGAACGCAGTCAAAAAAGAGGAAGTACTTGTTTAAAAAGTAGAGAACGAAGAAGCTGTCTCCAGGGTGAGGCAGCTTCTTCTGCGTCCGCTAATCGGAGGAGAGCAACAGAATACGTGCGCAAATTCGATGAAGGACCCACTCGCCGGAGAAGGAGCTAAAATCCGACAATCTGATTATGCACGGTCCAACGGTTTCTTGTTTCGTCTGTCTGATTTGTCGGAAAAGTGTTTTACCTTTGTTTTTCATGTCGCTATCATATATACAAAAAAACGTCTATTCTGATATGGTTGAGTCAACAATATGTTTTTTTGGGAAAAATCAAAAAAATGGAGGTAGGAACATGAGCGAGAACAAGCAAAGAATGGGCTTCAGAATAAACCAAAATATTCCCCGGCCGACCACGGATCTGCTGGAAAGACTGAACCAATTTACTGTGCCGGAATTGTGCGACGGGATGGATCTCTTTCGGGCAATGGATTACCAAATCAAGCCGATGGTGACGACGCAAAAAATCATCGGACCTGCCGTCACGCTGCAACTTACGCTCGGTGACAGTCTGGTTGTACCGAAAGCTTTGGAGGTAGCGCAACCGGGTGACATCATCGTCATCGATGCGAAAGGCAGCTGCAACAATGGCGTTTGGGGCGATAACCGCAGCCGCGTGGCCAAGGCGATCGGCTTAGCCGGCGTCGTAATCGACGGTGCCTTCCGCGATATCGAAGAAAATGAAGCACTCGGCTTCCCGATCTACGCCCGGGCGAACACCTGCGGCAGAAGCACCAGGGGCGCGAAGGGGGAAGTCAATGTACCGATTTCCTGCGGCGGCGTGTCGGTGCGCCCTGGGGACATCATCGTCGGTGACCGTAACGGGGTCGTCGTGATTCCGTTGGAGCATGCCGAGGAAATCATCCAAGCAGCCCAAGAGCAAGTGGATAAGATGGAGGCGCAAATTGCGAAATTCGAAGCGACCGGCCAGATCGTCCCGGACAGCCTGGAAAAGGAATTGGAAAAATTGGGTTATTAGAACAAATAATCGTATTTCATTTTACAATTTTCCAAAAATAAAGCCACAATGTCATTAACTCAAGCAACTTGACAACTGTAAAAAGCGAGGATGCATCCTCGCTTTTTTTATGATGTGAGGAGGAATATTTTCCTCCTTCTTCTTATTTGTCAATACCCTTAAGTTAATGAGATTGAGTAGTAGGGGGGCGCTTTTTTTGTTTTCTTTACATTAGTCGTAAAATCCATAAAACGATATATCACCAAGGTAAAAGTGCTGCAACAGCGGGCTTTCATCTTGGTGATTTTTATTTTGCTACATCCGCTATCCATTGAGCCCCAAGGGGTCCGGCACAGCGTAATTAATTGTCCGTAGTTCTCATAGCCAAATTCTTGCTTCTACTATATTACGGAAAATGGTAAAAAAACTGCGAATTTTGGTATATAACTCCTTATCTATTTCTTTTATTATAGGGAAGTAGAAGGGAAGCGGTTTCATTATGACACCTTTTATGATCGACACGAAAGTTGAAAGGAAGTATAAAATGAACATTCAAAATCCAATTATTCCGGGAATGGCCCCAGATCCGTCAATTATTCGAGTAGGGGATATTTATTATCTTGCAACATCGACTTTTCACTGGAATCCAGCTATTCAAATTTTTCAATCAGCGGACTTAGCCAATTGGGAATTGATCGATTATGCCATAAAGGAGGGAGAAGTTAATTTAAGAGGAACAAACACCCCGGCAGGGATTTGGGCCCCACATTTGTCTTATGACTATGAAGCTAAAAAATATTGGTTAGCCTATTCCCATATGGTGAACATGGCGGGACGAGAATTCAATTCTGATTCTTATGCGATTTGGGCAGAGAATATTCGCGGTCCGTGGTCTGAGCCTATTTACTTAACGTCAATTGGTTTTGATCCAGCTATTTATCATGATGACAACGGCAAAAAGTATATGGCGATTTTAGAATGGGAAACAAGGGAAGGTTACCAAGCCCCAGGGCATATTGTCATTGCGGAAGTTGATTTAGAAAAAGGGGGCATTATTGGTAAGTGGCAACGTATTAATCATGGGTTTACCACTAGAGGTTGTGCAGAAGCGCCACAAATTTACAAACGCAATGATTATTACTACCTACTTATTGCGGGAGGAGGAACAGGTTATGCTCATGGTGTGGAAATTGGTCGCTCAAAAAACATCTTTGGCCCATATGAACCACATCCCACTGGCGAACCGATTATTACTTCCTCACCGAGACATTTATTCTCCTTAGGGAATCCAGATGCGGGGCAGTTCGGGATGTATAATCCAGAATCCGTCATGCAAAAAGCGGGACATGGTTCCTTGGTGGAAACGACTACAGGCGAGTGGTATATTTCTCATTTAATGTCACGGCCACTGGAAGGTACGTTACTCAATCCACTGGGGCGAGAAACGGCCATTCAAAAAATGCACTGGACAAAAGAAGGATGGCTTGAAATGAAAGATGGCAGCAACCTCGCTAAGATGGAAGTGGAGGGTATCATAGGAAAAGATGTTGAAACCACTGTGACTCATAATGTTGAGGATGATTTCAATGATGCATATCACTGTCGTTTTATGACTCCTTATCGAAATCAAGAAGTTGCGTGGGTCAACACTATAGAACGTCCAGGTTATTTACGAATTTACGGAAGTGATTCCTTCTTTTCTCAAGTGAATCCAGCAATTATGGCAACTAGAGCTACCTCTTTTAACTATCAATTGGAGACGAAAGTTGAGTTTCATCCAGATCATTATTCTGAAACAGCGGGCGTTGGACTATACTATGATTCGAATAATTGGTTGTACTTACACTTGAGTTATTCAGAAGAAAAAGCGATACCTTTATTGACCGTTTTGCAAGCAAAGCATGGAAAGCGTATTGAATATAGCAACAATTGTTTCCCAGTCAAGCAAGGAATTGTTGAATTGAAATTATCTTATGATCACGGGCAAGCCGATTTGTTTTATCGTTTAGAAGAAGACTGGATTTTGTTTGTTGAAGAAATTGATGTGTCTTACTTATCGGATGAAGGGGTCAATGGAGAACCTGGAGAAATTGGTGGGTTTACAGGTTTGTTTAATTTTGTGGGTTCTGTCGATGCACATCAACATGATTCATTTGCTGACTTTTCTTATTATTACGTTAAAAATAAAGTATAACATTTCTTGTAAACACTCGAGGATTAGGAACTTAAGATTTGAAAATATATTGATAAGTAAAGGTGGATGAAAATGGAAAATGAAATAGAATTAAAAGCATCTAAGGAAATAAAATTGTTTGAACGGATCGCTTATGGTTTAGGGGATTTTGGGTGTAATATTATTTATACGGCAATGACGACGTATTTATTATTTTATTATACTGACTATGCAGGAGTGAATGCGGCGGCGGTTGGAATGATCATGTTGTTTTCACGGTTTTTAGATGGGTTGACTGATATTGGGATGGGAATGATTGTCGATCGCACAAAAACAAAATATGGAAAAGCACGACCTTGGATTCTCAGAATGGCAATCCCTTTTGCAATTTCAGGAATTTTACTTTTTTCTGTACCGGTAGGATGGGACAATGGAGCGAAATTGATCTATGTATTTCTAACGTATAATTTAGTTTCAAGTGTGGTATATACGGCAATTAACGTTCCTTATTCGTCATTAAACGCTCTAATGACTCAAGATCCTTACGAACGAAGTGTTCTAAGTATTTTCCGGAACTTACTGGCGACAGCGGGGACATTGATTATTAACTCTTATACCTTGACCTTAGTGAAATATTTTGGTGATGATGCGGGTGCATGGACTAAAACTTTTGGTATCTTTGGTATATTAGCTGTAGTTGCTTTTCTTATTAGCTTTGCTGGAACGAAAGAAAGAGTCAAACCTCTCAATGAAGAGTCTGCCCATGTCTCATTTAAAGTTGGAATTCGTGCCTTATTTAAAAATAAATACTGGTTAATGGTGACGGGGATTTTAATGCTTTTATTCATTAACATGGCTTTAAGCTACGGATCAACTGTATATTACGCGAAATCGATTTTGGGGGACAATCAGTTAGCCCAAACAATCAACTCGATTATGAATATTGCTCAAATTACTTTCATGTTTATCATTGCACCATTCGTTAAACGATTAGGAAAGAGAAATTCAATGGGTCTCGGTTTAATTATTCAATCCATTGGTACAGTGCTGCTTGTTGTAATGGGTGGCTCGGTGGTAGGTATCTATGCATCAAGCATTATTCGAGGAATTGGAGGCGCATTCTTTGGAGCAGTGATTTGGGCGATGGTCTCTGATACAGTGGACTATGGTGAATGGAAAACGGGTCTACGAATGGAAGGTCTAACCAATAGTGCCTGTAGTTTCGGCTATAAAGTCGGAAATGGTTTAGGTTCTGCCTTGCTGGGAGTTGTTTTATCTATGGGTGGCTATGTTGGAACGTCGGTCACACAATCCGCTCAAGCGGTTACGAGTATTCATATGGTCTTTTGGGTACTGCCGATCATTCTTAACGTATTGATCCTAGTTATTTTATACTTCTATCGGTTGGATGATGAATTTGAGGGCATTATTAAAGATTTACGCGAAAGAGAAGTAAATAATAAATAGTATAACGGAGGAATAGTTCATGTTAGAAAAAATTAAAGGAGTGAATCTTGGCGGTTGGCTCGTATTAGAAAAGTGGATGACACCAGAACTTTTTGAAGGAACTCAAGCAGAAGATGAATATTACCTAGCGCACGATTTAGAGAAAGAAGCGTATCAGGCACGAATTTTAAATCACCGCTCGGAATTCATTACTGAAGCTGATTTTATTCGCATCGCATCTGCGGGCCTTAATTTGATTCGTATCCCAATTCCTTATTTCGCTTTCGGCGATCGTCCGCCATTTATTGGCTGCCTTCCGTATTTAGATAAAGCTTTTAACTGGGCAAAAGCTTATGACATTAAGATTCTGCTTGATTTACACACGGTTCCAGGAAGCCAAAATGGGTTTGATAACGGGGGGATTTCTGGAGTATGTCGCTGGGGACAAGATCCAAAAGAAGTCGATTTCGCACTCTCTGTTCTGACTCGCTTAGCGCAGCGGTACAGAGACCATGAAGCGTTATGGGGGATTCAACTCATCAATGAACCAATTACAGAAAAAATGTGGGGGACTATGAAACCACTGGAACGATATCCAGCCCGTGATCCGAAGTTAGCGGCAGGAAGTGGCCCATTGTCGATGAAGTTTTTACAATCTTTTTATCTGGAGGCGTATACAAAATTACGTGAAATTTTATTGCCAGAAACAGTGATTGCTTTTCATGATGCTTTCGAACTACATGCTTGGAAAGACTGTTTTCTCGATCATGCATTTGAAAATGTGATGTTAGATACTCATCAATACTTGATGTTTGCAGAAATGGAAGGTACCGAGCAAAATCTCGAAGCCTATCTTAATTACTTAGAAGCTTTAGGAAAAGAAATCGCAGAAGTCGCAGCCTATATTCCTGTTTTTGTCGGGGAATGGTCACTGTTTAACTCCTACGCGGTTGGTGTGGATACCCAAGGGGGAATTAATCCTACTCAACAAACCTTTGATTCTAATAAACAATTTTCCGCAGAAGAATTAGTTGAAGTTTATCAGATTTTATGGAAAAAATCAGTCGAGACGTGGAATATCGGTGAAGGGCATATGTTCTGGACGTATAAATTAAACATTGATACGATTAATGATCCCTCTTGGTATGGATGGGATTCATGGGACCTGAGTCGTTGCTTATCAAAAAAATGGATTTCTTAATCAAGTAGCTCAACTCATTTGTAAATTATGAGTTTGAACCTGCATTCCCGAATTGTGTAACGATAATTAGTAAGCCCGAAATATAAAAAAATAGCAACACCCTTTGGTGCGCATCATGGATAGCCGGATACCATGCGATTTTTTCGCAAGTATCCGGCTATTTCTTTATTTACGTCATTTGAATGCGGGCTTACTTTTGAACAATTTCATTTATTTCTTGTCGATATTGTTTAGGAGATTGCCCATTCCAATTTTTAAATTGCCTTGAGAAATGAGAAGCATTTTGATAACCAACTATTTCACCAATTTCACCAATGGATAAACCCGGCTGATGAAGTAATTTTTTTGATTCATTATAACGTAATCGATCTAAATAATATTTAGGACTCACGGAATAAACTTTTTTAAAAATTTTCAACATAGTGCTTTCACTGATATTCAAAGACTCAGCAATTTGTTGTAAAGATAATAAAGAAAAATTCTCTTCTGTCGGGTACTTCGTAAACTGACGAAAATTTTCTTGCAGTGTTTTCGCAATTTCTATCGCAAGAATTAATGTAGTATTATCAGATTTTTTCATTTCAACTTGTTCATAGTCCGCATAATCCAATAAACAAAGAACTAATTCAATGATTAATTGTTGTACTTTTAGTTTCTTCTTTAACCCAAAGTCACCACAATCTAATAACTGAATAAAACCTTGGATGACTTCTTCAATCGATTGATAAGCTGTATTTTCCTTCCGCAGAAAAATCGGACAATACATGAGGAGTCTTTGTTGAATCATGGGGTCATCGATATCAAAATGGACGCAAAAATACGTCATGCCTTCTTCAGAAACACACTGATTTTCATGGGGCGTACCAGGCGGAATCAATACCATATCTTCAGCGACAAAATCATAAGAAGTCCCACTAAATATAATCCTTTTTGTACCCGACAAAATAAACATCATTTCAAAAGCGTAGTGGGTTTCCCGTTCCGCCTTCCATTTATAGGGCACATGTTGCTTATGACCACCAAACAATTTAATATTCGTATCAATATCAGGTATATGGACAATTTTTTTCAACCAATCTGGTGTTTTGTTCATCCCGGTCGCTCCCGTCTTGTTTGATTTATATCTTACTCTTTTTAAGTGGAATGTCTATATGAGTTGGATGTAAGCGCTACATAACTAGGTGTGTACTACAACACGAATAACCCTGCCACAATATGGATATCATATCGTAGTAGGGTTTATTTGCGGTTTGCCTGGACAACATCTTGACTCCATGGCAAATAATCCCCAAGAAGTTCGGGTTCCTCTTTGAACGGAGTGTTCATGTCAAATTTTTGGGTAGCATGAATAATTCAGGATTCATTTTCAAATTTTGGATATTCAGAAAATTTTGTGTGGACTTGGCCACGCCGCCGAATAAGGTCGCTTTTCTTCTGAGTGAGCTGCTGACGACACTGGTCTCGCACGAAAATTTACCTTTGAGATCACCTTTAAGAATGTTGATCAGCTCAGGGATTTGCGAATAAATGGAACTGTTGATCACCACTAAATCAGGTTCATAGATTACGGCCAGATTATTGACGGCGATGCTCAAATAATGCGCATTGGTCCGTAGTGCATTTTGGAAAACGGGGTCGCCTTTTTTATAACGTTCGATTACCAAAGAAGAATTGATGTCCGGTAGCGCAAGCGTCTGTTCCAGTTCACTGTAGAGGGCTTGATGGGAAGCATACTGCTCGAGGCAGCCGTCATTGCCGCAAGGGCATCTTCGGCCATCGGGATAAAGGATGCTATGGCCGATTTCACCGGCCTTTCCGGTTTTGCCGATCCGCAGTTTTCCGTTTTCAACGATTCCGGCTCCGATCCCGGTATGGATGCTCAGGCTGACGACGCTGTCCGAAATCGATCCGAAGGTATATTCACCAAGCGCTGCCAGATTTGCTTCATTTTCCAAATATACATAGAACGGATAAATTTCTTCTAATTGAGCCTTCAAATCGCTCTGCAACGTATAGTTGGGCGTAAAGATGATTTCTTCCTGATTGACGAGTCCGTGGATCGCAACGCAGAGTCCCGTGATGCCGTGAGGCGTTTCCACAGCATGTTGCGTCAATTTTTCAACCATTTCCGTGATATAGTCGAGGACATTGGCGGAAGAAACTTTGATGCCTCTGATTTCGGATTCATAAAGGACTTTTCCGTCGATGTAGGCGATGAGCCCTTCTACGTAATTGGGTGCAACATCCAAGGAAAGGGTAAGTGCAGCTTTTCCATTGAAAGTGAGCATGATGGGCTTTCGGCCGCCGATTCTGGCTGCGTCGCCGATACGGTCTTCATGAATCAACTGGTCATCCAAAAGTTTTTTGCTGATTGCGGATACGGAAGCCTTATTCAAACCGGTAAGGACGGATAATTCAGCACGGGAAATTTCTTTCTGGCTGATGATAGCATTTAAAATAATTGCCTCATTGTTTTCGCGGATCGTATATTTGCTGTGAATCAATAAAACCACTCCTTCTTCCTACATTATCTATCATATATCTTCTGAAAGCGCTTGACAACAAAAAAATATTCGTTTATATTATGTTCATGAGTTAGTTGAGCGAACTAACCCAAAGACAAGATAACATTTTTTAGGAGGAAAAGAAATGAGTTATTTTTCAACAGTAGATAAAATCAAATATGAAGGCGTTACCACAGAAAACCCAATGGCATTCCGCCATTACAATCCGTCTGAAGTCGTGATGGGCAAAACCATGAAGGAGCATTTGCGTTTCGGTGTCGCATACTGGCACACAATGACGCAGGACGGCTCCGATCCTTTCGGAAGCCCTACGAACATCCGCACCTGGGAAGGGTCTACTCCAATGGAAACCGCAAAAAACCGTGTGGAAGCTTTCTTTGAAATTTTGGAAAAACTTGATGTTGAATTTTTCTGCTTCCACGATGTCGACATCGCCCCTGAAGGCGATTCTCTGGAAGAATTCTTCAATAACATTGATGAAATCACAGACCTGATCAAAGCGAAGATGGATCAAACCGGCATCAAACTGTTGTGGAACACAGCCAACATGTTCTCCCACCCGCGTTATGTGAACGGAGCTGCTTCCTCCAATAGCGCTGAAGTTTTTGCCTATGCGGCAGCACAAGTGAAAAAAGGTTTGGACATCAGCAAGAAACTGGGCGGCGCAAACTACGTCTTCTGGGGCGGCCGTGAAGGCTACGAGTCCTTATTGAATACGGACATGAAATTCGAGCAAGACAATATTGCCCGCTTGTTCAAAATGGCAGTTGTTTACGGCGAGAAAATCGGCCACAAACCACAGTTCCTGATTGAACCAAAACCGATGGAGCCGTCCAAACACCAATATGATTTCGATGCAGCAACAACAATGGCCTTCATCCAAAAATATGGTTTGGAAGGCGACTTCAAACTGAACCTGGAAGCGAACCATGCGACATTGGCTGGACATACATTTGAACATGAAATGAATGTAGCCCGTTGCTACGATGCGCTGGGATCGATCGATGCCAACCAAGGCGACATGCTGTTGGGCTGGGATACGGACGAATTCCCGACGAACATCTACGATACGACATTGGCTATGTATGAAATCCTTGAGAACGGTGGGATTGCACCGGGCGGAATCAACTTCGATTCCAAAGTACGCCGCTCCTCATTCGAGATGGAAGATTTGTTGTTGGCACATATCGCCGGGATGGACACTTTTGCCCGCGGATTGAAAGCTGCGGCCAAGTTGAAAGAGGAACGTTTCTTCGATGATCTGAAAGACAAACGATATGCCAGCTACAATGAAGGAATCGGCGCAAGAATCTTGTCGGATGAAGAAACATTAGAATCATTGACAGAGTATTCCATGCAAAACGGAGACATCAAACTGGAGTCAAGCCATCTTGAATTCGTCAAATCCCGTTTGAACGATTACCTAGTATAATCCATACAGAAGTTGTTCGGTTGATGGGTGCAACAGAATAGGAGCAAAAATTATGGCGTATGTGTTAGGAATAGACTTGGGAACAAGTTCATTGAAGGGATTGCTACTGGATCAGCACGGTAAAGCAGTAGCTTCCGCTCAAAAAGATTATCCGCTGATCCATCCGAAATCCGGCTACAGCGAGCAGGAGCCGGGGCAATGGATTCTGGCTTGCGAATATGTACTGGACAGGCTGAAAGATGAAGTTGCAGACTTCACTGTACAATTGGAAGGAATCAGCTTCTCCGGCCAGATGCATAGTTTGGTTGTGTTGGATGAAGATAATAATGTCCTCCGCAATGCGATTCTGTGGAATGACGTCAGGACAACCAAACAGTGCAAGGCGATCACGGATGCCTTCGGGGAAGAACTGCTTGCGATTACGAAAAACATCGCATTGGAAGGATTCACTTTGCCGAAAATTCTGTGGATCCAGGAAAATGAGCCGGAAATCTGGGACAAGGTGCGGCATATGCTGTTGCCAAAGGATTATCTGGGATATTGGATGACCGGTACCATGCATATGGATTACTCGGATGCAGCCGGCACGCTGCTTCTGGATGCGGAAAAGAAAGCATGGTCCAAACCGATTCTTGAAAAATTCAACATCCCGGAAACCCATTTGTCTGAATTGATCGGATCTTCGGGAATGACCGGAAACCTGCGGCCGGAACTGGCGAACCGCTTCGGCTTTGAAAAAGAAGTAAAAGTATTTGCGGGTGGCGCTGATAACGCCTGCGCTGCAATTGGCGCCGGTATTGTGAATGCCGAGACCGGCATGGCCAGCATCGGAACATCCGGTGTGTTCCTCGCTTTCGAGGATTCGGCTGAACAGGATTACCAAGGAAAATTGCACCTGTTCAACCACACCATTGAAGATGGGTACTACTCGATGGGCGTCACTTTGGCGGCAGGACACAGTCTCAACTGGTTCAAGGATACGTTCGCACCGGACAGCACATTCGAGGAACTGCTGGAAGGGATGGATGCAATCAAACCGGGTGCAGAGGGCTTGTTGTTCACCCCGTATATAGTCGGGGAACGCACGCCGCATGTCGACAGCAAAATCCGTGGCAGTTTTATCGGGATGGACACGAATCATACGATTAAACATTTTGCACGAGCGGTTCTGGAAGGAATCACCTTCTCCTTGAAGGATTCGCAAGTATTGATGGAGAAAGTAGCTGGAAAATCCTTTAAGCGGATCGTTTCCGTTGGCGGAGGAGCCAAAAATCCGGATTGGCTGCAAATCCAAGCAGATGTTTTCGATGCCGAAATCACCTGTCTGGAAGTCGAACAGGGACCTGGATTGGGCGCTGCAATGTTGGCAGCGGTCGGACTTGGATGGTTCCCAACAGTGACTGCTTGCGCAGATGTGTTTGTTGCCTACAAAGATGTCGTCCGGCCTATTCCGGAAAACGTTGCAGTCTATCAAAAAATATATGCACTGTATACGCAAGTTTACGGAGCTACAAAAGAAATTTGTCATGCGTTGGCGAAAGAATAACAGTCTATTTGTGCAGAAATTTGAGCGTGCAACATTAAGATTTTTGGGTTTGAATCATGGGAACGAATCGTGGCTGGATGGTTTCATACCCTCCAGCCATGATTCGCGAAATGATGCCAAGGAACGGACAACCCATTTAATGTAAGCGTTATTTTTATTGATGTGGTACAGATGTAAAAATAATCAGCAGTGGAGGAATTTGGAATGAAATTCAGTTTGAAAAAAGGTATCCTTGCAACAGTAACGTTGTTATCTGCAGTGGTCTTGGGAGCTTGCGGAAGTGGCAATGCTTCTACCGGAGAAAGTGGCTATGTCGGGATTGCGATGCCAACGAAATCGATGGAACGATGGATTTCGGACGGTAACAATATGGTGACGGAATTGGAGAAGCTGGGTTATAAAACGGACTTGCAATACGGAGAAGACAAAGTCGAAAATCAGATTGCGCAAATCGAGAATATGATCACAAAAGGCGTAGATCTTTTGGTGATAGCCCCCATCGATGGTTCTGCTTTAACGAACGTTTTGGAAAAAGCTGCGAACGAGGATATTGAAGTTATCGCTTACGACCGTCTGTTGATGAATTCCGAGCACGTGGATTACTATGCTACATTCGATAACTTCGGCGTTGGGGTTCTTCAGGCTTCCTATATCGAAGATGCATTGAACTTGAGTGAAGGTGAAGGCCCTTATAATATTGAATTATTTAGTGGATCTCCAGATGACAATAATGCTTTGATCAATTACGATGGTGTGATGTCCGTGTTCCAACAGTACCTTGACAGCGGTCAACTGGTTGTTCGTTCCGGGCAAACAAAATTCAGCCAAATCGCAACGCTGCGTTGGGACGGATCGACTGCCCAAGGACGGATGGATAATCTGTTGAGCGCAAACTATTCAGATGAAACATTGGATGCCGTCTTGTCTCCCAATGATACGATCAGTTTGGGGGTCATCTCTTCCTTGAAAGGGGTAGGCTACGGTTCAGCAGACAAGCCGATGCCGGTCATTACAGGACAAGATGCAGACCAAGCAGGCGTGAAATCGATCATTGCAGGCGAACAAACGCAGACTGTATTTAAAGATACGCGTATTTTGGCTAAAAATACAATCGAGATGATTGAAGCTATCTTCAAGGGCGAAGAAGTACCTGTCAATGACACCGAAACCTACGACAACAGCGTTAAAGTGGTGCCGACCTATTTGGCAAACCCAATCTCTGTCGATAAAGAAAACTATAAAGCTGAACTGATCGATACCGAATATTACACAGAAGAAGATCTAGCGCAATAAGCAGAATGCACGAAGAAGGGGTTGTCTCATTCGGGACAGCCCCTTCTTCGTGCATTCATTTTAGCGTTTTGTAAAACTTTATTCGGGGTGATAGATGAGACTGGTTTCCTCCGGCGAACGGAGGCTACGCCGGAGGACGGCCCACATTTGAAGTCTGTGCTCCGACTAGGACAGGCTCGCGGGAGAAGAGCCCGCAAATTACCGCTTTACTCCGGCCAAAGCAGCCTCGCCGGAGGAGTGCATCGATTCCGACGCTCAACTCTGGTCAGCGGGCACCGCAGCAATTTCCTCAAATACCCAAGCATCATAGGGTTGCAGCTGTACGCGCTTTTCGATAGCCATCTGCTCGGAATTCGTCAGCAGCAAGTGCCATTTTTTGTTGGACACTCTTGTCGGAAGGTCGATTTGGCAGGCTTTCCGGCTAAGATTCGTGAGGACGAGCACCTGTTTTGTGTCCGATTTCCGCAAATAAGCGAAGACCTGCGGATGATTTTTCAGAATCAGTTCGAAGGTACTATCGGAAAATACGGGCTGATTTTTTCTCAAACGGATCAAATGCTTGTAATGACTCAAAACGGATTGTTCATCTTTTTCCTGCTCGGCGATATTCAAATGTTCAGCGTTACTGTTCACTGCCATCCAGGGCAGCAACTCGGAAAATCCGCCAAACATGCCGCCTTCCCATTGCAGCGGCGTGCGCGAATGGTCCCGCGTCCAATGGGTGACGTTGCGCAATGCATCTTCTGGGGAAGAGCCGCTATCCAAGAGAATGCGATAGAGATTGTGCGAATCTTGGGCATCGACTTGTTCCATCGACTCGAAGGCGAAGTTGGTCATGCCGATTTCCTGGCCTTGATAGATGAAGGGCGTCCCTTTCAGCAGCATGTACATCGTCGCGATCGCTTTGGCTGATTTGGGCGATTCATCCCCCAGAATCGAAGCGATCCTCGGATTATCATGATTCTCCACGTACAGGGCGTTCCATCCGTTTGATCCCAAGTCTTTTTGCCAACGGGAAAGCACCTTTTTGAATCCCAACAGATTGAGCCGTTCCGAACCCGGTTGGCCTTCGCGCACGTTATGCTCCAACTCAAAGATCATATTCAAATAGCCGTCTTCTTTGGTCCAATGCGCGGCTTTTTTGCTGGAAACGCCGCTTGCTTCCCCGACCGTCATGATAGGGTATGCATCAAAAATTTCCTTCAGCTCCTGCATATAGACTTCGATTCCCGAGACGTTCATAAAGGGCGCCCAAGGATTGTCGGTGATTTTGAAATCCCACGGTTCTTTCTGGATATGACTGATCGCATCCAGGCGGAAGCCGTCGATCCCCAAGTCCAGCCACCAGCGGATCATCCGGTAGATTTCTTCCCGCACTTTCGGATTTTTCCAATTCAGATCGGGCTGTTCCGGAGCGAAGACATGGAAATAGGCCTGACCCGAGCGGTCGTCGTAAGTCCAGGTCGATCCGCCGAAGAAACTTTGCCAATCATTCGGCATTTTATTTTCCGTCGCATCCGCCCACAAATAATAATCGCGGTAGGGGTTTTCGCAGCCTTTTTTCGCTTCCAGAAACCAAGGATGCTGATCGCTTGTATGGTTCACGACCAGATCCATGATGATTTTGATGCCTGCAGCATGGGCTTTTTCCAACAGTTCCTCGAAGTCGGCCATCGTCCCGAAATCGGGATGGATGTCCTGGTAATCGGAGATGTCATAGCCGTTATCGACATTTGGCGAAGCATAGACAGGGTTCAACCAAATGAAATCCACGCCCAATGACTTCAGATAAGGCAGTTTTTCGATGATTCCCTGCAGATCGCCGATGCCGTCGTGGTTGGCATCCCGAAAACTCCGTGGATAAATCTGATAACCTACCGCGTTTTTCCACCATCTGTTCATGCTTTCACCTTCACCACGAAGGCTTGCCAAGGCTTCAACTGCAGGTCCTTCAAACCGGTGATCTCATTCTCGGCATTCTGGATGATTACTTCGGCTATCTCATCATCGACCGAGAAGGACTGCGTGGCATCGGAGAAATTGGTTACGACTAGCCAGCGCTCGCCTTCATATTCTCGGTAATAGCTGATGACTTCGTCGACCGTATCGACCAGCTCGAATTCGCCCCAAATCATAATTGGGTTTTCTTTGCGCAAGCGGATCAGCTTTTGGTACGTATAAAAAATCGAATCCGGGTCCGCCAACGCAGCTTCCGTATTGATATCCGTGTAATTTTCATTCACGCCGACCCAAGGACTGCCTGTCGTAAATCCGCCGTGCAGTGAAGCATTCCAATGCATCGGGCGGCGGGCATTATCGCGGCCTTTCGCGTTGATCGATGCCAGGATCGCTGCCTCGGGATAGCCTTTCGCCAAGCGCTCGTGATACATATTGATCGTTTCGATGTCCCGTGCTTCCGCAATGGATGTGATCGGCGTATTGGTCATGCCGATTTCTTCGCCTTGATAGATGTAGGGCGTGCCTTTCATCATGTGCAGCAGGATTGCCAGCATTTTGGCGCTCTCCGAACGGTATTCCTGATCGTTGCCCCAGCGCGAAAGCATCCGCGGCAAATCGTGGTTGTTCCAGAACAGGGAATTCCAGCCATCGTGCCCGATTTCCGTCTGCCATTTGGCCAGAATCCGTTTCAGTTCAGCCACCCGCATCGGCTGCAGATCCCATTTTTCGCCGTCCGGTTTCTGGTCCAGGCCGATGTGCTCGAATTGGAAAACCATGGACAGCTCGTTGCGTTCAGGATCGGAATACAATTTGGCGATTTCCGGAGTCGCGCCCCAGGTTTCGCCGACGGTCAGCAGGTCGTGGTTGCCGAAAGTCGCTTGTTGCATTTCCTGCAGGAATTCATGCAGCTGCGGTCCGTTTCCCGTGATTCCTTTTTCGGGGATCTTTCCGATCAGGTCGATGACATCCATGCGGAACCCGCCGATTCCTTTGGCGATCCAGCGGTTCATCATCGCATAGATCTCCTGGCGCATGGCTTTATTTTGCCAGTTCAGATCCGGTTGTTTTTTGCTGAAAAGATGCAAATAATACTGTCCGCTCGCCGCATCCCATTCCCATGCCGGCCCGGAGAAGGCTGAGCCCAATTCGTTCGGCACGCCGCCGTCCGCGGCAGGATCGGCCCAGACGTAATAGTCACGGTACGGATTGTCTTTGCCTTTTTTGGCTTCGACGAACCAAGCGTGTTCGTCCGAAGTATGATTGACCACCAGATCCATCACCACTTTGATGTTGCGCTTGTCGGCTTCCGCGATGAAATGCTCCATATCTTCCATCGTGCCGAACTCGTCAAGAATGGCTTCGTAATCGGAAATGTCATATCCATTGTCGTCGTTCGGCGACTGGTAGACAGGCGAAAGCCAAATGGCCCCGATCCCCAATTTTTCCAGGTAGTCCAACTTTTCGGTCATGCCGGCGATATCGCCGATACCGTCGCCGTTGCTGTCCCTGAAGCTCCGCGGATAAATCTGATAAACGACAACCTCTTGCCACCAATGTTTTTCCATGCTGCAACCTCACTCCTTAGTCATTTCCTAAAATTTATTGTCCGAACTTCTCACCGCAACGTGCAGTTGTTATTCTTTCATCAACACAAAACCTTTGCGTTCCAATTCGACCGAGCCGTCCGACACATCCGCAAGGTTCGAGAACAAAGCCTCCCCGATCAGTTCGACCCGTGCCGTGTGTTCGCCGGTATTGAAGGCGCCGCGGATGACTTCGCCGCCCAGCATGCGCTCCAAAATGATTACGCCCGATTCTTCGGACACTTGACGCCAATAAACGGTGCCTTCTGAAAGAATCTTTTGCTGCTCTTTGCGGATGCCATTCAATTGTTTCACGAATCGGTGCAGGTTGCGGTCCTGTTTTTCCTCTTCCCAGACCATGCACTTGCGGCAATCCGGGTCCATCCCGCCGGTCAAGCCGATTTCATCCCCGTAGTACAGGCATGGGACCCCAGGCTGGATATAAGTGAACGCCATCGCTTGTTTCATGATGTCTTTGTCCTCGTTGGCTTCCGTCAAAAGGCGTGGCGTATCATGGGAATCCAAAATGTTGAACTGCATCTGGTTTGTCTGATCGCGGTAGAGCATCAGCTGGTTGTTCATTTCCGACACCATTTTACTCAATGATAGTTCATTCTTCACGAAATAGCCCATGATCGCATCGGTGAAGGCGTAGTTCATGACTGCGTGGAATTCGTCGCCCTGCAGCCAGTTCTGGGAGGAATGCCAAATTTCGCCGAGAATGTAGAAATCTTTTTTAGCTTCATCGCAGACGATCCGGAATTTTTTCCAAAAGGCGTGGTCGACTTCGTTCGCGACATCCAAACGCCAGGCGTCGATGTCGAAGGCTTCGATCCAGTAACGGGCGATGTTCAGCAGATAATCCTGGACTTCCGGATTGGCCGTATTCAATTTCGGCATATGTGGGTTGGCGGCAAAGACATCGTAGGTGATATCATAGGCATCCTCAAAATTTTCGCCTCGCTTGTACGAAGCCGGGAACTCATTGATGTGGAACCAATCGACATATTTCGAATCTTCCCCATTTTTAAGCACGTCTTGCCATTGCGGGGAAGAGTCACCGATATGGTTAAAGACGGCGTCCAGCATGACTTTCATGCCGCGCCTGTGGCATTCATCCACGAGTTTTTTGAAGGTTTCGGCATCGCCGAAAGCCGGGTCGATTTTCAGGTAATCGATCGTGTCGTACTTATGGTTGGAAGAAGCTTCAAAAATCGGGCAGAAATAAATGCCATTGATTCCCAGGTCCTCCAAATAATCGAGGTGATTGATGACTCCCTGCAGGTCACCGCCGAAGAAGTTCTGTCTGTTCGGGTCTTCCGAGCCCCAAGCAAGCGTGCCTTCCGGATCGTTGCTAGGATCCCCATTGGCGAAACGCTCCGGGAAAATCTGATACCAAATGGTTTCTTTGACCCATTCCGGTGTTTTGTAGCGATCGACTTCATGGAAGAAGGGCATCCGGAAGTAATTATTCGGCATCCGCAAATATTCTTCTTCTAATGGGTAGACGCCGTGATCGCCATAAAAGACGGAAATTCCGTCATGGCCTGTTAAGGCGAACGCATAGGATAAGCGTTTTAAGGGTGCATTCACTTGCACGAACCAGTAATCGTATAGATCGGTGGAAAGTGTTTTGATCATTTGAAGCGGTTTGCGGAACCACTCCTCTTTGTCCAAAAAATAAGGGTCTCCGTAAAGCAGTCCCATTTCTCGGACGTCTCCGCGTGCGGTACGCAAACGGACATGCATCGTTTCCGAGTCATATAGATAGGCAAACTCGCTTTCGGGACGATGGTAAAGCGCTGAAGTGTTCATAGTAGTATCGGCTCCTTTTCATTCTTTGTTTTCCCACATTGTGGCACATCGGATAATCGGTTGCAAGAACTTTTAGCAATCGGTTGCATTTTATTTTTGGGGTGGAGAATCACGTCGGTTGGATTTCGAATTATTAAAAAACCTTGATATAACTATATAAATAAGCTTTTCACAAACAATCTGACTCATCAAAAAAATAAACCGTTTTCTTTTTATGAGAAATAACGCTTGACTATTTAAGCAATCGGTTGCATAATCAGACTTGTAAAGGAAATTCATTTCAAGGGGGACAAGTAAGTGAAGACGAATTGGAAAAAATATTTTGGAAGCGGTTTAATCTTGGGGGCATCTGCTTTAATCTTGGGCGCATGCGGCGGCACAGCGGATACAAGCGACACTGGCTCGGCTGAGAACACATCCGGGGAAGTCGTTGTAGAAGGCGATGTTAAATTGTGGGTGGACACGGATCACGTGGAAGTCTTCAAAGGAATCGTGGCGGAATTTGAAAAAGAATTCCCTGAAGTTACGGTTGAAGTGGCAGCAGGAAGCTCAGCTGATGCAAAAAAAGATGTCTCGAAAGATCCAAAAGCGGCTGCCGATGTTTTCATGATGCCGCATGACCAGGTCGGTCAAATGGCTGAAGCGGGTTTGTTGTACCCGAACACAAAATACGCAGATGAAGTAAAAGCAAACAACGTGGAATCGGCTGTGGAAGGCGTAACGTGGAATGATGAGCTTTACGGCTACCCATACGGCGTTGAATCGCAAGTCCTCTACTATAACAAAGCGAAACTTACTGAAGACGATGTGAAGAGCTGGACGACATTGTCTGAAAAAGGCAAAATCGGCACAAATTTTGCTGAAGCTGGAGCCAACTATATCTTTGGACCGCTGTTCATGAGTAACGGTCTTTACTTGTACGGTGAAAACGGTGAAGATCCAAGCGGAACTAATTTCAATAACGAAAAAGGTGCTGAAGTACTTGCATGGATCGCAGCTCAAAAGAACAATCCAGGCGTGATCCAGTCCGGAGCTGAAGCTTTGGCAAACTTGGAAGCAGGCGTTTCGGATGCTTTCCTTTCCGGTCCTTGGTCCAAAAACGACGTAGTCAAAGCATTGGGCGAGAACATGGGCGTTGCGGCTTATCCGACAGTCGATTTCGGCAGCGGCGAAGTTCAAATGAAAGCTTTCTTGGGCGTCAAATTGTTTGCCGTCAACCAACAGACAGATGCTCCTTTAGCATCCATGGCTTTGGCTAACTACCTGTCCAATGAAACTTCCCAATTGACTGAATTCCAGGAAATGGGCGTCATCCCATCTAACAAAGTCGTTCAGGAAACAGCGGAAGTGCAAGAAGACGTTGTTGCAAAAGCGGTTATGGAAATGTCCCAACCTACTCATTCAGTTGTAATGCCTAAAGTTCCGGAAATCGTTTCGTTCTGGCCAGCAATGGATGCCATCATCAATGATGCATACAAAGGCAACATCACAGAATCCGAGTACATGGAAAAACTGGACAAATTGGTCAGCGACACATCCAAAGTGACAGAACCTGAAGAAGAAAAATAATAATAAAAATTAAAAAGGGAGGGCGAAAGATCACGCATCTTTCGTCCCTCCTATTTAAATGATGAAAGTGAGTGGGGAAGCCATGTTCAAGAAAAAAAGTTACGGCCAGCAGATGACCTTTCGGGAATTGTTCAAAGAAGGGGACGTCGCAACAAAACTTTCCTTTGTTGTCATGGGAGCTGCCAATCTTGCCAATAAACAATACTTAAAGGGTTTGATTTTCCTGTTTTCGCAGATCGCCTTCTTCTATTGGCTGATCCGCAACGGAGTGCACGCGCTGTCCATGTTGGCGACGTTGGGTACTCAGGGGCAAGGGCTCGTTTTTGATGAACGCTTGGGGATTGAAGTGCTGCAAGAGGGCGACAACTCGATGTTACTGCTATTATTCGGCATTGCTGCCATTGTAATTTGTGTGCTCCTTGTTGGTTTGTACATCATCAATCTGAAAAGCGCACGGCATATCCATGAACTTAAAGTAGCGGATGAAAAGATTCCGAGCACGATGGATGATTTGGCGAGTCTGCTGAACGAACGGTTCTACCTTACCCTGATGACGATTCCGTTGTTGGGCGTACTGCTGTTCACGGTCCTGCCGTTGCTTTACATGATCTCGATCGCCTTCACGAACTATGATCATACGCACTTGCCGCCGAAAAACCTCTTTACCTGGGTCGGCTTGGTGAACTTCGGTAACGTCATTTCCGGAAATATGGCAGACACCTTCTTCCCGGTCTTGGGCTGGACGCTGATCTGGGCTACGCTGGCGACGGTCACTTGCTTTTTCTTCGGCATCCTGCTGGCACTTTTGATCAATACCAAAGGCTTGAAATTCAAAGGCGTTTGGCGCACGATTTTCGTCGTCACGATGGCAGTGCCGCAGTTCATCTCGCTGCTGGTTATGCGCAATCTGTTGAATGGCGCGGGTCCCATCAATGCAACGCTGCTGAATCTGGGCCTGATCGATTCCGCCATTCCGTTTTTGACGGATCCGATTTGGGCAAAAATTACGGTCATCGTCGTCAATATGTGGATCGGTATTCCGGCAACGATGCTGGTTTCGACGGGGATCATCCAAAACCTGCCGACTGATCAAATCGAGGCGGCACGGATCGATGGCGCCAACAAGTTGCAGATTTTCAGGAACATCACTTTCCCGCAAATTTTGTTCGTCATGATGCCTGCGTTGATCCAACAGTTCATCGGAAACATCAACAACTTCAACGTTATTTTCCTGCTGACCGGCGGCGGACCTTCGAATTCCGACTTTTACGGAGCGGGTTCGACGGACTTGCTGGTTACGTGGCTGTACAACTTGACGGTCAACACGATGGACTACAACTTGGCATCCGTCATCGGCATCCTGATCTTCATCCTGTCCGCAGCGTTCAGTCTGCTGGCCTACACAAGAACGAATTCATTCAAGGAGGGCTAAAAAAATGGCAAAAGCAAAGAAAACAACAGGATACAAAGCGCAGCGGCGGTATTCGCTGGCTGCAGTCTACGCCGTCCTGGCTGTCCTATCGGTCATTTGGATGTTCCCTATCGTATGGATCGTTTTGACCAGCTTCCGGGCAGAAGGCGGCGCGTTCGTTCCCTACATTATTCCAAAATCATTCACGTTGGAAAACTACAGGATTCTCCTGCAGAACACAACCGGTAATTATCCGTTTGTGCGCTGGTTCCTGAACACGCTGTTTGTTTCCGTGATCAGCTGCATCCTGTCGACTTTCATCACGATCGCAATGGCGTATGCATTGTCGCGCCTACGCTTCAAGATGCGGAAACCGTTCCTGAAAGTGGCGCTGGTCCTGAACATGTTCCCCGGATTCATGAGCATGATCGCCGTGTACTACATCCTGAAAGCCCTGAACCTGACGGAAAGCCTGCTTGCCTTGATTCTGGTCTATTCCGCGGGCTCCGCGTTGGGCTTCTACATCGCCAAAGGATTCTTTGATACAATCCCGATGGCGCTGGATGAATCGGCCATGATCGACGGTGCGAACAAATGGCAGATTTTCACGAAAATCACGTTGCCATTGTCCAAACCGATTATCGTGTACACGTCTTTGTTGGCTTTCATGGGACCGTGGATGGACTTCATCTTCGCAAAAATCATCATGGGCGACAACATCCCGAACTACACGATAGCGATCGGGCTGTTCACGATGATGACCCGCACAACTGCGAACTCGCTGTTCATGGCGTTCACCGCAGGCTGCGTGCTGATTGCCATCCCGATCACGATCCTGTTCATCTTCATGCAACGCTTCTATGTGGAAGGCGTGACTTCCGGATCAGTCAAAGGATAAAAATGTATAGTGAAAAAGCCCAAAAGGCGCTCTTGACGGAGCGCCTTTTGGGCTTTTCTGGTTTTTTTTGTTGGGGTAGGTAATATTGGCGTGAAAACATGGATACTTTGGAGTTATTCATGATTAAGACGGTATTCGGGCTCGAAAAGATAAATACTTTGGATTTATTCATGGTTTCAATCAACATTTCACCGCGCGTTCAATCAGCCCGTGGTCGCCAAGCCCTTTACTTTAATTTGAATAACATAAGGTGCTATCATATCTATAAGCAAAGGGGGTGTCTCATTTTATTTTGAGACACCCCCTTTTAAGTTCTATCTATAGTTCTTCTCCATTTGTAGTAATTACCTGCTTATACCAATCAAATGATTTTTTCTTGCTTCTTTCTAAAGTACCATTGCCATAATCGTCTTGATCAACGTAGATGAAACCGTAACGTTTAGACATTTCAGAGGTACTTGCACTAATTAAATCGATACAACCCCAGCTTGTGTACCCAATAAGATCTACACCCTCTTTGATCGCTTCTTTCATTTGCTCAATATGTGCACGCATATAATCAATACGATAATCGTCGTTGATTGAGCCGTCTTCCTCTACTTTATCATAGGCGCCAAGTCCATTTTCCACGATAAACAACGGTACTTGGTAGCGATCATACATTTTCTTTAAGGTAATACGCAATCCTTTAGGATCGATTTGCCATCCCCAATCAGATGACTCTAAATAAGGGTTTTTCACACCACTAAAGAAGTTCCCTTTTTCCTTCTTCTTACCAGGTGCTCCGCTGGCAACCATTGACATATAGTAACTAAAGGATAAGTAATCCACTGTATGTTGCAGTAATATTTCCTCATCGCCAGGAAGCATGTTAATCTTGATATCATTTTCTTCAAAATAACTTAACATGTAACTTGGATAATATCCACGAACTTGGACGTCAGTGAAGAACAGGTTCATTTGGTCTTCTTTCAGTGCTTCTAATACATCATCTGGACTGCAAGTTTCTGGATATACTTCCATACGAGCCAGCATACAACCAATCATGGCATCAGGGATCATTTCATGACATGCCTTGACCGCTCTAGCGCTTGCTACAAACTGATGATGTAATGCTTGATAAACCGTTTCTTCCTTGTGTTCTACTTCATCTATAAGAACACCACTACCAATATATGGAGACATCGTTGAAACGTTAATTTCATTGAACGTTAACCAGTATTTCACTTTTCCTTTATAACGATCAAATACCGTTTCTGCATAATGAACAAAGAATTCAACTACGCGTCGATCTGCCCAACCATTATATTTTTGAACTAAAGTAAGAGGAATTTCATAGTGTGATAACGTCACAAGTGGCTCAATTCCATATTTCAGTAATTCATCGAATACTTTGTCATAGAAAGCTAGCCCTTCTTCATTTGGCTCTGTCTCATCACCATTTGGAAAAATACGAGGCCAAGAGATGGACATACGGAATGTTTTAAAGCCCATTTCTGCAAACAGTGCAATATCTTCTTTATAACGGTGGTAGAAGTCGATACCACGACGTTTCGGGAAGTTATCTCCAACGTTTCCTGCTAAAAGATCCTCAAGTTCCTTTTTGCTTCTGATATCCATTTCGATTTCATTTGCACGCTCTTCTTTTGGTATAAACTGAACCATATCAAAAATGGAAAGGCCTTTGCCCCCCTCGTTGTAAGCTCCTTCTAATTGGTTTGCAGCCGTAGCTCCACCCCATAAAAAACCTTTTGGAAATGTCATATTATATTCCTTCTCTCGACTTTTTTTGTTTCTAATTTTATTATAATTTAGTGATGCTAAAAAAACTGGTCAAAAAGAGACCAGTTTAAGGCTAAGTAAGAAGAATGTTGTTATTGGAATCAATGGAACAATACATCAAACAATCTTAATAACGTTTGACTACTGACAGCACTATTTTCAATTTTTCCACACTGTAAAATTTCATCAAATAATTCTAGATGTTGATGTGGCTCCGAGAAGGTAATAAGTAATTTCTTTCCCTTTGTCTTTTTAATTTTTTCAAATAAGAGGAATTCCTCTGATAGTAAGTGTCCCTGTATAGAAATAGTGATGATCATATCTTCCTCTGTCAATATGTCCAGATCATCCATTTGTTTGAAAAGATTTGTATTGCACTCACAAAATTTCCCTGCAAGAAGTATTTTTTTTTGCAACTCCAAAGCTTGGATTTGATGCTTTTCAAAACCTAATATGACAACTCTACGGGATTTGCCAATTTGATTTACAATCCGCTCAATCTGTTCCCTAGGGATATTTTCAATTATTTCCACGTTTTCCTTTAATTGCTCTATAAACCTATCTCCACTTAGGTCACTATCGTTCTTTTCAAGAGATGGCCCATACTTCATTACAGAATTTCTTAAGTTTGAAAAATTTCTAAAACCAATTCTTTTGCAGAAACGATTAATTGTAGAAGGAGCTACATTACATACCTCTGCTGCTGTTTCTAATGAAAATCCCTCAATCTTATGAAAATTTTCGAGCAACGTTTTCGCTATATGGTAGTTAATATCCTTATCAAGAGAGTTATTTATGTATGCTAAAAGATTATAAATCAATGTTTCCACATTTCCCACCTCAAGTGAATAATTCATGTTAGTTGGACAATCATTTCATTATTTTAACATTAATTCCCTTTTTTTATTTGTGATTAGTGCTAAAATCTACCTGTACAAATGTACTGATGAATGACACCATCGAAGCCGGTCCAATCGGAAAGCAGCGTTGCCCGGCCTTTAAGGTTATGATAAATAAAAAGATAACAGAGGATATACCATGAATGAAAAACCATTTAAGGATCTATTTTTTAAAGAATACTATTTCTCGGATTTTTTCTTTTTCAATGTAGGCTATGAAAAATGTCAGAGCAAGCATCGGTTTGGCCCTTCGTTACGGGATAACTATATCGTGCACTTTGTGATCAGCGGAAAAGGAAGATATACCGTGAACGATACAACGCATCACTTGGGTGCGGGTGATTTTTTTCTGATCCGGCCGAATGAACTGATTAATTATGAAGCGGATGTGGAAGATCCCTGGGAATACTATTGGATAGGATTTTCGGGAAACAAGGTGAAAGAAATCCTGCAGACAAACGGCATGGGAGTTAAAGACTATATAGGGCAAGTTGACACGAAAGAAGAGTTGCGGGAAAAATTCGAGAGTTTTATACAATCCGATTTCTTTGATGATTCGCAAAAATTAGCAAACCAGGCCTACTTCTATGACATTTTTTCTTTCTTCAAAATTCATAATGAAGGTGTGGAAATGGAGGTCCGCGTCAGCCAAAGGACAAAATACAGCGAAGCCTTTTTGTTGTACGTGGAAAATAATTATTATCGCGAGGATTTGACGATCGAAGAAATTGCGAAATCGATGTACCTGCATCCTTCCTATTTCAGCCAGGTGATCAAAGAGGAGTTGGGTTTGAACGCCCTCAAATATTTGAACCTGTACCGGATGAACAAAGCCAGCCAACTGCTGAAAACGACGGAATTGTCGATCGAGGAAATCTCAAGCGCTGTAGGATATGAGAACCGGCACTCTTTTTCGAGGGCCTTCAAACACAGGTTTCACAGTTCGCCGACCGAATATAAGGCTGAAAAATAAGACCTACAAAATTGTACCCTGTAACTAAAATCATGCACTTTTGTTTCAGTAAGAATAAACTATACTGGAGACATCAAATAGAAAAAGGAGCATGGATATGGTTAAAATTTGTTTTATCGGTGCAGGCAGTACGATTTTTGCAAGGAATGTTTTAGGGGACACGATGTTGACGCCGAGTCTTCAAGATGCAGAGATCGCATTGTACGATATTGATGAAAAACGCTTAAAAGAATCCGAATTAATGCTTAAGACGATCAACAAAAACTCGAATCAAAACCGCGCTAAAATAAAATCTTTCAGCGATAGAAAAGAAGCGTTGAAAGATGCGAATTTCGTCATCAACGCAATCCAAGTTGGTGGATATAAACCGAGCACCGTGATCGATTTCGAGATCCCTAAAAAATACGGCTTGCAGCAGACGATTGGGGACACTGCCGGGATTGGCGGTATTTTCAGAGGATTGCGCACACTTCCAGTGATGTTTGATATCGCCAAAGACATGGAAGCGGTTTGTCCGGATGCATGGTTATTGAATTACACCAATCCGATGGCCATTTTGACGATGGGCATGCTGAAAGCGACGAAGATCAAAACGGTCGGTTTGTGCCACAGTGTCCAAGTCTGTGTGCCGGAACTATTCGAACATTTGGGGATAAAAGATCAATACAATCTCGAGGAATTCCAATGGAAAATCGCCGGCATCAACCACATGGCTTGGCTGTTGGAAATCAACCGAAACGGAAAAGATTTCTACCCTGAAATTCGCCGACTGGCTTCAAAAATCGCTGATCCGCATAAGGATTCTGTGCGCTTTGAATTGATGAAACATTTTGGCTACTACATCACAGAATCCAGTGAACATAATGCGGAGTACCATCCTTATTTCATCAAAAAGAATTATCCGCAGCTGATTGATCAATTGCAAATCCCGATTGATGAATATTTGCGCAGATGCGTTACCCAAATCGAAGGCTGGGAACTCCAAAGAGAAGAGATCGTCAATAACGGTTTGCTAGAACATACAAGAAGCCGCGAATATGCCTCTTATATTATGGATGCGATTACAACGGGAAATCCGACTGTGATTGCCGGAAATGTTCTGAATAAAGGTCTGATCACGAACTTGCCTGAAGATTGCTGTGTGGAAGTTCCGTGTTTGGTGGACAAAAATGGCGTTCAACCTACCTATGTAGGCAACCTGCCTACGCAATTGGCCGCATTGAATCGAACAAACATCAATGTCCAGGAATTGACGGTTGAAGCCGCAATGACACTTGAAAAAGACAAAATCTATCAAGCGGCATTGATGGACCCTCATGCGAGTTCAGAACTGTCCATTTCGGAAATAAAAGCAATGGTGGACGAATTGATCGCTGCCCATGGCGATTATCTGCCGGCTTATAAATGAAAAAAACAGGGAATTTCAGGTGTTCCGAAAAGACTCCGATTCCGCTAAAAAACAAGAGCAACCTCGTGAGGTTGCTCTTGTTTTTCGTTGTCTACCCATGCGTGAAGCCACAGCGTGCAGAAACCATTGCAGTGTTGATGGATAAAAATAAGTTGCTTAAGTTCTTTTATTCTAGTGTAGTGTATCGTTGATATTTAGAAATATAGTCGATATCCTCAATGTGCATCAAATATTTGAACATACAATTTTAGGATACAACGAAGCCAACTTTGTCCGCGCATTATTATTTGTAAAATGCCAACGGATTTTTGATGATTGGGTATTCCGTTCTCTCTCCCATGCAGCCAACTCCGAACGGAGTTTCTCAAAATCATCAAAATCTGCGATGTAAACATTGCCTAGTCATAACGTTCAATTCTATTTCGGCAATATTCAACCAACTGCCATGTAATAGCGTGAAGTGAACCTCTAAGCGGCGAGCTATCCTCCGTGCCTCTTCAGGCGGAAATGCTCTGTAGAGTGAAGCGATTGTATGTGTATTGAGATTATCCAGAACCAAAGTGATTTTTCAACCTCGGGATAACCAATGTCTACAAGGTATTGAATCTCCTCGGCCCAAGCTACTGCGGTTCGCTGCTTACGGACGTTAACGTGTCGGACACCACCTAGTGGTTCAGTGAAGATAAAAATGCTACAAGTTCCTTCTATTACGTATTCAGAATCAATTTTTTGATTACTGCCTTTTCGCATAGGAAGGGGTTCTCTTGATTCACCCAGAAGTTGATAGGGTTTTTCGTCCATACAAACGACGGGGTCGTACAAGCGGTGCACGATGCGGAAACCGGTGCGACAGGAATCAATTTATAGGAGAATATCCCAACGACAATTGGCGCAGTAACGCTGTTTCAAGCAGCTTCTCTAACTATGGAGGAGACTAAAGATACAATCAAAATTTCTGTATCCGATCCAAGTATGTTGAATGACACAGGGATTGATCTGCGACTAGATGGGAAAAAATTGCAAGTTCTTAATAAGCCAGACAATGTGGTGGTGAAAACCACGGAACTGATAATCTCAAAAGGGAAAAAGAGTAAGGCTGGGAAATCTGAAAAGACTCAGAATAATAATGAATCTATCAATGCAAAACGAAGACAGGTTTTTAGGGCGGTCAGAAGTTCAGAAGGAACTGAATAGATGATTTTAGATGCTTGGTCCTATTTTTGACCATGAAAAGTGTTGATTTAGCGGGAAAATTAAGCCACCTTTTCCCGCTTTAAAAAAATTCGAATAATTAACGAAAACACTTGCAAAATGATCCTCAAAGATATATTATGGCGTTAACGGGTTAACACGTTAAGTTAGGAAACGGAGGATGCATCCACATGAAATACAAATACGAGATAATTGAGGGCGACATTAAGCGCATGATTGAAGATGGGACTTTGAGCCCTGGAGACCGCATTTATTCAGAAGACGAAATAAAAAAGAAATACAACGTAAGCAGTACGACTGCTGTGAAAGCTTTGCAAAACCTAGTAGCAGAAGGATATCTGATCAGAAAACAAGGGGAAGGCACTTTCGTCAGAAAAAGCTACAAACATAAAAAAGTCTATGTAGATGAAGAACTACCAATGCATCAAAAATTGAAAGCATCTACCATTGGCGGGAAAATCGAAGAAACGAAAAAATGGGTGTTCGTCAAAGAAATCGTAGATGCCCAAATTGCTGAACAGTTGAAGATTGAACCAAATGATCCGATCATTCATTTTTGCAGAGTAGGTTTGGTGGGCGGCACACCATGGACTTTTCAAAATAGTTATATTGCAAAAAAACGTTTGCCGGCAATCGAGGAAACAAAAATAAAAGCGTCATCTTCTCTTTCGGATTTCTTGAAGGCTGCGACAAATATCAATTTATTTGGACTCCCGATGAAAGCGCGGGTATCCATTGCATTCCCAATAAATGAAGTGGTTGCGGAACAATTGGAAATTGATCAGAATGTACCCGTCTTCTTGAATGAAAGAGTAAGCTATCATCCAGATAATACGCCGTTTGAATATTCGAAAACCTATATTCATCCGGATTACTATGCTTTACAAATTATGTCCGACGTACCGCTGCATGATATTGAGTAACAAATATGGAGGAGGAAATCGAGAATACATGAACTGCGAGGAATTGGAAAGTAAAAAATTAGCTATCGAGAAATTGATCAGCAGTGAACGTTACTTCAAAGAAGGCTTGTTATCAAAGCAAGTTGTAGAGGAAGCTATCGAGAAAGCAATCAAGAAAATTGATCAGAACATAACACAATTTGGAGAACGCTTCCCTGCACCAGCTACAAAAAACAACAGTTATGAAACAATTGGAAATATTGAGTGGACGAATGGTTTTTGGACAGGTCAGTTGTGGTTGGCATACGAGTATACCGGCGATAAAAAGTACAAAGAACTTTCAGAAAAGCATGTCGAGTCATTCTACCATCGCATAAACAATAATATTGAAGTCGATCATCATGACTTAGGTTTTTTGTACACGCCTTCATGTGTTGCGGCCTATAAATTGACTGGCAATGAAACTGCGAAAGAAGCGGCTATTCTAGCGGCTGATAAACTAATCAGCCGCTACCAAGAGAATGGTAAATTTATTCAAGCTTGGGGAGAACTAGGGGCAGAAGATAACTACCGTCTGATTGTGGATTGTTTATTGAATATTCCACTGCTTTATTGGGCGGCGGATATAACCGGAAAAGATCATTATCGAGAAATAGCTCATAATCATTATCAAACAACGATAAAGAATGCTATCCGTGAAGATGCGTCAGCATTCCATACATTCTATTTCGATCCAGCGACAGGTAATCCATTATATGGAAAAACACGTCAGGGATATAGCGATAGTTCTTCTTGGGCACGTGGCCAGGCATGGTTGATTTATGGAATCGCATTGAATTATTCCTATCTTCCAAATGAAACCGCTATCCCTCAATTTGAAGCCGTTACCAATTATTTTTTGAATCGTCTGCCAGAAGACTTTGTCTGCTATTGGGATTTAATATTTGGTAAAGAAGACAATCAGTCACGGGACAGCTCTGCAGCTGCAATTGCTGTGTGTGGCATGAATTTGATGGATAAATATCTACCGGCAACACACCAATATAAAGAAGTGTACAGATATAGCGCACACGCTATTTTAAAAGAACTTATCGCACGCTATACAGATGATTTGAGTAATAACGCAACCGCCTTGATCAATCACGGAGTCTATTCATGGCATTCGGGCAAAGGTGTGGACGAGGGGAATAACTGGGGTGACTATTATTACTTAGAAGCACTCATTCGCTATTACAAAGACTGGGAAATGTACTGGTAAAAAATAGGAGGAAAAATAATGAATCAACCAAATGTTAAGATGCTTCGGATTGATGAACGACTTATTCATGGGCAGGGTCAATTATGGTTAAATTCTCTAGGAGTTAACCTCGTGATTGTCGCAAATGATGAAGCTGCAACGAATCCCATTCAACAAACGTTAATGAAAACAGTAGTTTCTAAGGATATAGGCATGCGATTTTTTTCAATCGATAAAACAAATGAAGTGATTTTTAAAGCCAGTCCTCAACAAACAATATTTGTGGTTGTGAAAAGTCCGGAAGATGCCTTGAGACTAGTAGAAGGTGGGTTTCCGATTAAAGAAATCAACATTGGAAATATACATTCCGATCAAGGGAAACAAAAGGTCTCACAATTCATTTATTTGGGTGAAAAGGATAAAGAATCTTTAAGAACTTTACGCGATAAACATCACATTACATTCAATACACGCACTTCTCCAATGTCAAATGATGGAGAGAAAACAGCAGCTACTTTAAATAACTTTCTGTAAGAACTAAGTTTGAGGAGGAAATAATAGTATGGACATATCCATGGGACAAGCATTATTGATTGGTTTAGTCACGGCATTTTGTTTTGCAGGGCAATTGATGGGTCTTTATACAAATCGGGTTATCGTATTATCTTTCTTTATGGGATTGATTTTGGGTGATCTGCCGACAGCGTTGATGATGGGCGCTATTGGTGAATTAGCGTTTATGGGATTTGGTGTTGGTGCGGGTGGTACAGTTCCTCCGAACCCGATGGGACCTGGTATTGTCGGAACAATCATGGCCATCACTTTGAAAAATAGCGGGATGACGGTAGAATCTGCCTTGGCGTTGTCCTATCCGTTTGCTGTTTTATTCCAGATAGTTGTTACGGCAACATATACAGCGATGTCAGGTACAAGTGCAACGATTAAAAAAGCAATCGAAAAAGAAGACTATAGGAAGTTCAAATTTCTCTCCAACTCCACCTTTTTAACGTTTTTAGTCGTAGGATTTCTCATCGGGTTTGTATCTGCAGTAAGTATGTCCAGTTTACAAGCTTTTGTTGAAGCGTTCCCACAATGGTTAGTTACTGGCTTGACAGTAGCAGGCGGCTTATTGCCGGCTATCGGGTTTGCAATGATCATGACCGTTATGTTCAAAAAAGACTATGCAGCCTATCTTTTATTGGGTTACGTTTGTATCGCTTATCTAGAACTCCCTGTTATGGGCGTGGCAATCATCGGTGCTATCTTCGCTTTGATTGACATGTATAACAAACAAAATGATGTTTCAAACAGTGCAGTAGTAGCGACGACAGGGGAGGACTTTGAAAATGGGATCTAAACAGCCGGTATTAACAAAAAAGGATTATATTAAAACATCATTACGCTCCTATTTTATGCAAAATGGTTTCAACTATACCAGTTACCAAGGAACTAGTTATGCCTACAGCATTTTCCCAGCTTTGGAAAAAATATATAAAGATGAACCGCAAAAATTAAAAGATGCTGTCGATGGAAATATCGAATTTTTCAACACGAATCCTCAGACGGTTCCTTTTATCTCTAGTTTGCAATTAGCGATGTTGGATCACGGCGAAGACGTCGAAGATGCTAGAAGTATCAAACTTGCTTTGATGGGACCTCTTTCTGGTATTGGTGACTCCATTGCCCAATTCGGTTTGGCACCCCTCATCTCCACTATTTGTGCAGGTATGGCCTTGGATGGAATTGTTGCGGCACCAATCATATTCTTGATTGCTATGATCGGAAGCATGTTATCCATTAAGCTGACAATGGGACTATTAGGTTATAAGTTGGGAACCAGCATCATTGATACGTTAAGCCAACAAATTTCTAAAATATCAAGAGCAGCGACTATTGTCGGGGTTACGGTTATCTCTGGATTGGCTGTGAATTTCGTAAAGGTGAACATGAAATTACAATATGCAACAACGTTGGCATCCGGTGAAGAACAAATCGTAGCTTTACAAACGATACTGGATAAAATCATACCAAAACTAGGCTCTGTTTTAGTGACAGTGGTCGTTTATATCTTGATCAAGAAATATAATTGGACCACTTATAAATTGATCGGTTTATTGATGGTTGTCGGAGTTGCATTATCTGCATTAGGAATTTTAGGGTAAGGATTGGAGTAGAAGAATGTATAAAATTGCAATAGTTGGACATGGGAACTTTCCTGAGGGTGTTTTATCCGCGCTCAGCCTATTAATTGGAGAAAATGAGAACGTTGTCGCATACAATCTGAACGACGAAAGAACACACGAAGTATTGGAACAGGATGTTACTGCCCTTCTGAAAGATAATGAAAAAGTCATTATTTTTGCTGACTTGACTGGCGGGGCTCCCCATCAAATTTCAGCTCGTATCATGTTGGAAAATAAATTCTCCGAAAATCAATACGTCATTTCTGGAATCAACTTGGGCTTAGTTGTCGAATTGACAATGAAATTCCTTTATTCCGACATAAAAGATGAAGAAGCGGCAGCAGCCATTCAAGAGGCTATCGAGCAAAGCCGAAGTATGATAATGTCCATGCAAAGTGGGATGGTGTAATAAGTAATGAGGGAATATTGGATCTGGGGTTTGGTTAGCAGCACTTTTGTACTGAGCTTTATAGTCCAGCCGTTCCTTCAATACCGCAACCGGAAGAATAACCAAGAATCCTATCTTCAGTTTCAAAAAAAACTGAAGATAGGTGATTTTGTTTTACTCTCTTCCGGTATTTTCGGCAGAATTACGCAAATGAATGATGAGAAGTACAGCATCGAAATTGCAGATAAAGTCATCGTTCAGATCATTCCGCAAGCCGTCGTCGGTATTGATAAAGAACGGAGCCAGTAATGGGAGGAAACGGAGTGTTTGATAAGCGAGCGTTCAAAATGTATGAAGAGCGTTTTTGTGACAAGGAATGGCTAACTTACGTCAAAGATACACCTCGTGCAAAACATATCATTTACAAGGCGAATTTAATCTGTCAGAACATCTTTCTGTTTGATGACCCTTTAGATATGGAGTGTTGTTATATACCCCATTATTTTAAGGATATAGATTGGGTATTCACTCCAAATGGAGATGACGAGTGGATTTATATGCTGAACAGACAAGGATTCATGGTGGAACTTAGCCAAGCATTTTTGTTGACCGGAGAACAAAAGTATATTCAAAAATGGAAAAAACTGGTATTTGACTGGATTGAAAAAGTAGGTATAAAGGACAAATCAAATCACACTGCTTGGCGGATAATTGATACGGGAATCCGTTGCAGAAACTGGGTGACCTCACTGCTGCTTTTTCAACATCTGGCACCGCTATCTGAGGTAGAGGAACAACAGATTAAATATTCTTTGGAATCACAAATCAAGGATATTTTCGCCAACTCCAGGAAGAAACATATTCTTAGTAATTGGGGAGTCCTTGGGGTGACGGGAATATTAGCAGTGGATTTACTGTACCCGAATATTTTAGCAAAAGAAGAACGTGGATGGGCCTGGAAACAATTTGAAGAACAATTGCGTATTCAATTTTACCGAGATGGCTATCATTGGGAACAAAGCCCCCTGTATCAATTTGAAGTATTGATGAGTAGCGCAACGATAATGATGCATTATGATTATCTCGAGCGTGAAACACCATTTTCTATTCGTGAAAGGCTTTTGAATGGCGTTCAAGCAAGTTATTATCTGGAGGACTTGTCAGGTAAGCTGCTGGCGTTGCATGATAGTGATCCTGTTGATATCCGGATTGAAAGGGATTGCTTGAATGCGGTTTTTTCTACGGACGAAGCTGTTCGTACGGATGAATATTTGCTTTATGTAGGGATGAAATTCAAACATAATCAGGTGGACTCGGAGAAAAAATCTCTCTATTCAGGAGAAGCGAGCGGCAACATTATCTATAAAAATCCTGAGAAAGGCGTATTCTATAGCCTTCATAATGGAAGACATGGTAGCGGGCACGGACATGCTGCGTTAGGTAATTTTTCTTTTTCATTAGGGGGAACACCTGTCATAGTCGACCCGGGGAGGGGGACTTACACGGAATCTCCCATAAGAAATTATTTGAAGTCGGAATACGCCCATAATGTGATCATTCTGGATGGACACCCAACTACCGTTCCGAAGGGTTCCTGGGAATATGAGCGAGTAGGGAATCCCGTTGCACAATCGGTCTATGAAGATGATGAAGTTCAAGTATCTGAAGTTGTTTATGCTGGGAAAACATCAGAATACACAAATGCTTGCTTCAGAAGGATTGTGTTGTTTTTTAAAGAGTCGTTTTATGTTGTGATC
Organism: Trichococcus sp.; assembly: GCF_049684335.1. GTDB lineage: Bacteria > Bacillota > Bacilli > Lactobacillales > Aerococcaceae > Trichococcus. The sequence goes on along the minus strand of NZ_JBAVFV010000027.1, from coordinate 113 downwards.
CTTGATATCGTTGATGCGATAGGTGTGCATATGGCTTCTCGCTCGTTCCAACTGCATCCTTCTGTAGAGGTGACAGAGGAGGGCGAGTCGTTGAATATTTTTTAGGCTGGATT
>NZ_JBAVFV010000026.1:0-5736 GCF_049684335.1 Trichococcus sp. | reverse complement strand
GGCTATGCGGAAAAGCTGAAAGGTGGTATCTTTAAAGAAGAAGTTGTTGTCTTTGATCAAAATATCATCACTAGCCAAGGCCCGGCTACTCCCTATCCTTTTGCTTATAAAATCGCTGAGGTGTTAGGGGAAGATGTCAGCCAAATGAAAGAAAAAATGCTCTACAACTTTGCTGGAGGAAAGTGAAGTAAAGGAAAGGTGAAATCATGCTTTACGGGAAGCTCCCCATCGTATTTTTAAGTGCCATTGCTGCAGAGAAAAGAGGTTCGATCAACAGTACAATCGCGACTTTTATATTAGGGAATCTGGACAACATGAAAAATATAGGCATCAAAGAAATGGCCGAGAACTGCAATGTTGCTCCCAGCTCGATTTCCCGCTTTTGTAAAGAAATCGGGTTGAATGGGTTCGTCGAGCTGAAGGATTTACTTCAATCCACTGAATTCGACTATACCGGTTTTTCAGAGGATGTTTCAATGGATAAACGGATCCACACTTTGGGTGAACATATCAAAACGAGCATCGACATGGTGGAGGAGTCGATAACGACTTCCAAACTGATGCAACTGACAAAAGATATCCAGCAATACGATGAAGTGGCCGTCTTCGGGCTGTTGAAAGCTCAAACGGCCGCAATCATCCTCCAAAGCGATCTGCTGATGTTCCGGAAACAGATTTATACAAATATATCCTACGCAGAGCAGCTTAATTACATTATTAATGCGGATTCAAGTCATTTGATTATCCTTTTCACCTATACAGGGTCCTACTTTGACTATGACAACCAGCGGAATATTCTTAAAGGTAAGGATATCCCGAAAATATGGATGGTTACCGGACAGCAGAAGGAATATCCGAAATTCATATCGGACACCTTAACATTCTCTTCTCGTCAAGATTATGCCAGTCATCCTTATCAGTTGGATTACGTGGCCAGCCTAATCGGCCAGGAGTATGCACAATTGAAAAAGGAATAGATAAATATCAAAAAGCAGCGATCCTTCTTGAATGATGATCGCTGCTTTTTTAGGTGAATCGGTTCAGTTACTGAAACAAAACAGACCCAGACGGTACAGGCCCAATCCGCATAATCGCTAGGATTTGCTCATTTCAGCGACAATCAATTGCAGACAATCTTCGATGCTGCGCAGCATCGGGTTGTCCGTCCGGAAGATCACTCTCGTTTTGATTTTCAACGATTCGACCGGAGTCGATAAAATGGTGATGCGCCCCGCCAGGATGTCTTCTTTGATGACGACTTCCGACAGCAGCTACCTGTCCATGAGCGAAACCAAAGAGGAAATCTTGACATTGATCCAAAATTTTCAGGGTATGGAAAGCATATGCCCCTTGCCGACCGATGATATCCTGGAGCTTTCGATCCCTGCGGTTAATCTGGGTGTGTTCGGAAAAGGGGCGCACACTTGGAAGGAAAGTATCCACAAGCCCTATTCCTATGAAGTCCAGCCCCAACTGATCCGGGAAGTCATTTCGAATCTATCACGCGAGGAGGACCATTCGGAAAGTGGCAAGCGATTATCCGGAACTGTTGACAAGACCTGATCTGACGGTGGAGTTTGTAGTGAGTGTTGTTATTTTCTGAACCGCAAATGCCAGGTCAATCCGATCAGGTGGGCCAAGTATACGATTATCAGTACGATGCGCAACAATTCGCTGTCGGTCAGCACAAAAGGGATTGCAAAGACAAAGAGCATCATCACGAACATCCGGATCATTCCTGGGTTCGTGATGTTTTTCTTTACTAACGGCCCCTCGATGTATTGCTTGTATTTTTCCGATTCGATGAATTGCTGATGCAGACGGTCCGAACTGCGGACCCAGAAAAAGCCGGATAGCAGATAGAAGACCGTTGTAGGCAGGAACGGCAAGAATATCCCGACAGTCCCGAGACCGAACGTCAAGAAGCCCAGGCCGATGTATAGGTATTTTTTCAAATGGATAGTCTCCTTCAAGTCTGGCAAAAACCAGATGATTTTTGTTGCTTATAGTTAACAATATTCTCGTGATGAAGATTGTTTGTGATATACTATTCAGATAGTATAGTACATTTGGCGGAGCGTGTGTATTAGGGAAGTCCTGATTCATCACCAAGAAGGAGCTATTATGAAAAATACATCTCTTGTAATTTTGGGTTTACTGTTTGCGGTTTTTGGAATCAGTCTGTTTATGCCTTGGATCCTGCTCCCAAATTATGAAACATTCGCGTTGGACCCGACATCCGGCTATCGGTTTTATTCACAAAATTATTTCGTGCTATTATTATTTGTCCTGAGTTTGCTTACGTATTTTTTTCTATTCAGGTTCAGGCAAACCAATGTGCTGCTATTATTGGCAGCGGAACTGATTTTTTTGGCAGGAATCATCCTGTCGCCGCTGATATCCAACGGTATGATATTCCTCGACGTTGTGCTCTACGGGTATTATGTTGCCGTAGCCATGTTGTTGACGTTGATTCTTTACCTGACTGTTTTGTATTTCGGGTGGAGTGAGAAGCTTTCATAGCAATTTATAAAACCGTACGGGACGATTAGACTTTGGATGTCGATCCGTGCGTTTTTTTATTTTTGGACCGATCGCTATAATTTCCATCATGCAAGCGTTTGTATATTTTGACAAACATTTTCTTTCATGCTATTATTACTTCGAAATCGAAATAAAAAAGGGAGGTGTTACGATGTCTGCAACAGATCGCGATACTTTAAAGGCCCTTACTGTGTTATTTAAGTCATCTCAACATGTACAGGACAAACTGAAGAAAGATATGATGAAGCAAGGTTTGAATTTTTCCGAATTCGCCGTAATGGAATTGTTGTATCATAAAGGGGAGCAACCGATCCAAAACATCGGAAAGAAAGTCTTGCTTGCCAGCAGCAGTTTGACGTACGTTGTCGATAAACTAGAGAGCAAAGGGCTGGTGCAACGTATCCCATGTGCAACTGACCGCCGCGTTATTTTTACAGCCATCACCGAAGAAGGACGTAAATTGATGGACCGCATTTTCCCATTGCATGCTGCGTATATCGCAGATATATTTTCTGTCCTTTCAGATAAAGAAGTAGAAACGTTCATCGACTTGGCCAAACGAGTAGGGCTACATGCCGAAAACTTGGAGCATTGATCAGAATCCAGCGTCAAAACATCAGGGACTGCCGTAGCATTGAGCTGGGAAGTCTCTTTTTTTGCGCTTTTTTATGCAGGAACCGTCACTTTTTCCGGATGCAATCCCTATACATATGGTAAAATAGGCAGTATCAGACAAAAAGGAAAGATGACAGTGAAAAATAAGAAAATAACCAAAACAAATGCGATGCGCATGTTGGATAAACAGAAGTGCGATTACGCAGTCCATGAATACGCTTGGTCGGAGGACCACCTCGATGCGCTGTCCGTCCTTGAAAAAATGAGTCAGGATGCCGGCGCGGTCTACAAAACCATTGTAGCGGTCGGCGATAAGACCGGCGTTGTCGTTGGGGTCATCCCGGCGCAGAACGAACTGGACCTGAAGGCTTTTGCGAAAGTCAGCGGCAATAAACGGATTGAAATGCTGCCTTTGAAGGATCTGGAAGCGACTACCGGGTATATCCGGGGCGGCTGTTCGCCGATCGGGATGAAAAAAGCATTCCCTACCTATTTGTCCCACCATATACTTGATGAAAAGAGCGTGCTCGTGTCCGGTGGTAAACGCGGAACGCAGATCGAGCTCAGTCCTGCCGGTTTGATGGCTGCAGCGCACGCTAAAATTGAAGAGATTACACAAGAGAAAGATGAATGAAGCACGTTCCTCTTTGTCAACGGAAAAGGAGAACGTATCATGAAGAAATTGCATATCTACCATATCAATGATCTGCATTCGCATTTTGACAATTGGCCGAAGATCCGGCGTTTTTTGTTGGAGAAGAAGGCCTTTCATGAAAAAAACGGAGAAGAGGTTTTGCTCTTCGACATCGGCGATGCCTGCGACAGGGTGCATCCATTGACGGAAGCAACCAACGGCAAGGCAAACATCGAATTGTTGAATCAGGTTCCGTTCGACGCGGTGACAATCGGCAACAATGAAGGGATCGGCAACGACAAACGGCAATTGGACGAACTCTATGATGATGCCGAATTCCCGGTCGTGCTGGCGAATCTCTATGATCCGGAAACGGATGCCTTGCCGACTTGGGCGCAGCCGTATCTGCTCAAGACTTTGTCCAGTGGCCTGAAGGTTGGGATCATCGGCTTGACGGCACCTCTCTATCTCAGCTATGTCCCGAACGGCTGGGACCCTAAAGAATCGGATGAAGTCTTGCCTGAAATTTTGTTGAAAGTCGCGCCGTCCGTCGATTTGATCATCCTTTTGTCGCACGTCGGCATCATCGAGGACATCCATATCGGCGAAATGTACCGTTCCATTCCTATCATCATCGGAGCGCATACCCATCATGTGCTGCCGGAAGGCAAACATGTGGATGAGTCCCTGTTGCTGGGAGCGGGTAAGTTCGGTAAGTATATCGGTCATGTGACGGTCAGCTATGATTCCGACAGGATTTTGGATCGCAAAGCGGAATTGATCGAAGCAGAAAATTTGCCGGAAAAACCTGGCGATCTAGAGGAAGTCGAGGAACTGCAGCAACGTGGAGAGGAACTGTTGTCGGCCATCCCGATTGCGGACAATCCAGAACGGCTCAAAGCGGATGAAGGCCACATCAACGATTTGTTGCTGTTGGGATTGGACGCTGTGACAGAATATGCCGGCACGCCATTCGGCATACTGAACTCTGGACTGTTCCTGGAGGATCTGCCAGAAGGAATCATCACCAAAAATCATCTGCATCAAATCCTGCCGCATCCGATGCGCTTGCTGGAATGTACGCTGACGGGGCGGGATTTCAAAGTCATGATTGAGGAAATGGAAGCGCAGCGCGAAGAACTGATGACGAAGGAAATAACCGGCATGGGTTTCCGGGGAAGGATTTTCGGGGAGCTCTGCTACCGCGGCTTCGATATTGATCCGGTCACAAACCATGTGATGGTTGAAGGCAGGGAGCTTTCCGATGAGGAGGACATCACCTTTGTAACGGTGGACCATTTTCGCTACATCACCTATTTCCCGACAATCGAAAACGAAGGCCGCAGCCGTCTGTTGTTCCCATATTTCCTACGGGATGTGTTCGGTCTGCATTTAGAAGATAAATTTCCCATAATGAGAGAAAAGTGAGGTGCTATCATGGATAAAAAGGAATTACTGGATGAATCATTGAAAACGCAAGTAGACTCCTTGCTGGGAACTATTGCGGATGATAGTGAATCAGAAACAAGCGACCGTAACGAAGAGGAAGAAATCGTTAAGTTATTGGACGACAAGCGTCTTTTAGTGGGAACACAAGAATACGAACTGAGCATCGATCATCGTGAAGGTTTTGATGCTGAAGCGCTGGCTGGAAGATATACGTCCATTCTAAGCAAGTACGATTATATTGTTGGGGATTGGGGCTATGAACAATTACGCCTGAAAGGCTTTTACAGGAACAACAACAGCAAAGTATCCCAAGACAAGAAAATCAGTTTCCTGGAGGATTATCTCTATGAGTACTGCAATTTTGGATGTGCCTATTTTGTGATCGAAAAAACGCGTACTGAGAAAGAAAAAATCACAAAAACAAAGCGCAACCGCAAACGCAAAAACCGGGAAGCGAACAGAGAAGAATTGCCTGCTGATACAGCTGTTCAAAC
>NZ_JBAVFV010000025.1:0-3587 GCF_049684335.1 Trichococcus sp. | reverse complement strand
CTGTAATGGAATTGGCTGCTAGAATGGCGGGGCAAAGCGCTTTTTGTTGCAAATTAAAAATCAGTACAGTATAATAACATACAATAATGTCATACGATCATACAATAATGGAAGAGGCTGCGAACATCAAGAGTAAAATGCCCGTTTGAAAGGGGTGTTCGCCGAAATACAGCGTTTGCTGTGTTGGGGTCAGGGTTAATAATCCTGACACTGTCAGAACGATTTGCCCAAAATCGTTTGTGGAGTACTTTCGGTATTGCGGGCAGAAGGAAGCTGGATTATAGGGCCTTTTGCTTTATAGTCTATTTTTTTGCACAAAAACGGACTGAATTATCGTTGTTATGACGCTCTATGGGTAGAAAGGTGGATAAAAAGCGGCCGTATAAGAAGGGTTATTTGTTATTATTTTTGAGCAGTTAAAAAGTACTATATACATTAGGAGGAAATAGAGATGACAGTAAAAACATGGAAAAAAACAATGGCGGCATTGACAGGCTTGTTTATTTTGGCGGGTTGCGGCAACGGAGCCACTGATGATTCATCCGCGGCTAATGGTACAGCGGATTCTGAAACATTCACGGTTGGAATGGAAGCGGGCTATCCTCCTTTCAACTGGACACAAAATGACGACAGCAACGGTGCTGTGAAAATCGACGGCGCTGATGGTTATGCAAATGGCTATGATGTTCAGATGGCACAAAAAGTGGCAGATGGATTAGGCAAAGAACTGGTCATCGTCAAGACGGAATGGGATGGCTTGGTGCCGGCATTGGTTTCATCCAAAATCGATGCTATCGTTGCAGGCATGTCTCCGACGGATGAACGCAAAGAAGCGATTGATTTCTCGGATTCCTACTATACGACTGAACTTGTTATTGTCGTAAAAGCGGATGGCGCTTATGCAGATGCGACAACTTTAGCTGACTTCGCGGATGCGAAAGTCACTGCGCAGTTGAATACGTTGCACTATGGCGTCATCGATCAGATTAAAGGCGTGCAAAAGCAACCGGCAATGGACAGTTTCACTTCCATGCGCGTAGCTTTGGAATCGGGCACAATTGATGCTTACGTATCGGAACGTCCAGAAGCCATCAGCGCTTCAGCAGCCAATTCTGCATTCAAAATGATCGAATTGGATGAAGCGGATACGTTTAAATTGTCCGCAGCTGATTCAGAAATCGCAATCGGTTTGATCAAAGAAAGCGAATTGAAAGATCAGATCAATGAGATCTTGAGCGGCATCACCGAAGAAGAACGCATCCAAATGATGGATGAAGCAATCCAAAACCAGCCATCAGCTGAATAATTCTGGTGGACGGAACATCAAAAAGGGGCATACATTAAATGGAGTTTAGTTGGGTTATCCGAATCATCGAAGAAAACTGGAGACAGTTTTTATCAGGTGCATGGACAACATTATATATAGCTTTAATCGGAACTGTAATCGGACTGGGTATCGGTCTTATGATCGGCGTCATTCGTACGATCCCGGTTGCGGAATCTGGATGGAAAAAACACGCGTACAACGTGGTGAATTTTTTACTGTCATGCTACATCGAAATTTTCCGAGGAACGCCGATGATCGTGCAAGCGATGGTCATCTATTATGGAGCTGCTTTGGCATTTGATATAGACATGAACCGTATTTTCGCAGCGTTGCTGATTGTATCGGTCAATACGGGCGCTTATATGTCGGAGATTGTCCGCGGTGGGATCATATCCATCGACAAAGGGCAATTCGAAGCTGCTCAAGCCATCGGGATGAATCATCTGCAAACAATGCGGAATGTCGTCATGCCGCAAGTGATCCGGAATATTCTGCCGGCTACAGGGAACGAATTCGTCATCAACATAAAAGATACATCCGTATTGAACGTCATTTCCGTTTCGGAATTGTTCTTTACGACCAAATCGATTTCCGGGAATAACTTCCGTTATTTCGAATCATTCTTCGTGGCTTCAATCATTTACTTCGTCATGACCTTCACGGTGACGCGCGTCCTGCGTGCCATCGAAAGAAAAATGCAAGGCCCTGATAATTATCAGATGATGGGTGCAGGACAAGACCAATTGACTACACCAGAATTAATGGCTCGCAAAAAACAAGCAGGAAGAGACAGAGCAAATTAATTGCCACAGGAGGAATCATTTGATGGAAAAAGTAATTGACGTACAGCATCTGAAGAAGAACTTCGGCCAACACGAAGTGCTGAAGGACATCGATTTCAGCGTGAATAAAGGAGAAGTTGTGTGCATCATCGGTTCATCGGGCTCCGGTAAATCGACTCTGTTGCGCTGCATCAATTTGCTGGAAAAACCTACAGCAGGGGAAATCATCTACAACGGCGAGAACGTATTGGACTCGAAGCACGATATCTTCAAGTACCGCAGCAAATTGGGTATGGTGTTCCAGCAGTTCAATCTGTTCAATAACTTGGACGTGTTGCATAATTGCACGGTAGGACCTGTTAAAATCCTTAAAAAGTCCCAGCAGGAAGCCGAAAAGATCGCCATGGGTTATCTGGAACAGGTTGGCATGGGGAACTTCATAAACGCCAAACCGGATCAATTGTCAGGCGGCCAAAAACAACGCGTCGCTATCGCCCGTGCGTTGACGATGGAACCAGATGCGCTATTGTTTGATGAGCCGACATCGGCTTTGGACCCGGAGATGGTGGGAGAAGTATTGAAGGTCATGAAGGATCTTGCTCATAGCGGCTTGACGATGATTGTTGTGACGCATGAAATGGAGTTCGCGAAGGAAGTTTCCGATCGCGTCATCTTCATGGATCAAGGTGTCATCCTGGAGCAGGGAGCCCCTGATCATATCTTCAATCATCCAAACGAGGCTCGCACGAAGCAATTCCTGGAAAGATATCTAACAAAATAAAAACAAAGAAGAACGTTTCGGCAGTAGCTGCAGAAACGTTCTTCTTTTTCATTTTCTATTCAATTATGATGACGTCGTCTTCAACGGCAAAAGGCGCTTGTTCGTTGATGTGGTCGTAGAACATGACCCCGTTGAGATGGTCGATTTCGTGCTGGACCACGATGGCTATGTAGCCTTTGTAGCGAGCCTTGTGTGTCACTCCTTCGGCATCCTGGTAAGATACCGTAATACGGCTATGTCTGACGACGAACCCTGGTACTTCGCGATCCACTGAAAGACAACCTTCGCCACCTTTAAGGCAGGCACTTTCGATGGAATGGCTGACGATTTTAGGGTTGAACATCACTTTGGCCAATTCTGGAGGATCATCTTCATACTCCCCCGGTATCAATAGTGCAACGATGCGCTTGGAAACGTCGATTTGCGGAGCTGCCAAACCAACACCTGCGCGCAAGTTGAGTTGTTCGGCGATTTTTTCATCCTGACTGTTCGAAAGGAACTCCATCATTTCTGTGGCGATTTTTCGATCCTCCGCAGATAAAGGGAAAGTGACCAAGTCAGCCGACCTCCGCAATGTAGGATGACCTTCACGGATGATGTTATCCATAGTGATCATGCATGCATTCCTCCTTTTGCTGGTTTTTATATTGAAATGATTGGGCTAGCAAACTACAAAACACTTCACGTTACATAGTAC
>NZ_JBAVFV010000024.1:0-26512 GCF_049684335.1 Trichococcus sp. | reverse complement strand
AAAACGGAGACGATGTATTCGTACATTTCTCAGCTATCCAATCTGAAGGTTTCAAATCTTTAGAAGAAGGACAAGCAGTAACTTTCAGCGTCGAAGAAGGTAACCGTGGACCTCAAGCAACAAACGTAAACAAAGCTTAATTCAAAATTAAACTTATAGGAACCTGGTCTTAGGATCAGGTTCTTTTTTTCGTTCTTTTTTGTCATCCTAGCTTCGGTTGGGCAGCTTTCATCGGAGCAACAACTATAATCAGATATCGAATTTCCGGTCTAGCTGCGTTGACCGGAGATCCGAACCCATTAAATCAGCGATCTTCCGATGAAGCAACTCCTCGTCGGAGGAATGCACACAAACAAGCATCCAGAATTTTAATTCTGGATGCTTGTTTGTGTTTCATCAGTACTTTTTCTTCGGATGGCGGTCGACAACCTCGGGATATTTTGCCAGGATCGCTTCACCTTCGGGAGTAATGCGGTATCCCCTCAGCACGAACTGTGATGCCAGTTGTTCTTCGCTCAATTTCTGTTTCGCTAGCTCCATCAATTCTGGTTTCTTCATTTTGGAATAGCCTGCGACTTCATAATGTTTCAGGATGGCTTTCAGGCTGGCTGCGTTCAGGTGATCCAGCGAATCGATCGCCGATAGTTCCACCGCATAGCCTTTTTCTATTACTTCTTCCAACGCTTGAGGGCCATTGATGCCGTAATTGTATTCGAAATATTTCGGATAAACGCTCTCGTTCGTGAATGTACCGAATTGGATGCGCCACAACAGGATCAGATGACCCGGCAGGATATCTTCCTCAAAACGGACAACGTTGCGTTTGGGTACCAGCTGTTCCGAACCGATCCGGACAGCATTAAGCCAACCTTCCTTGTCGCGTTTTTCGGAAATGAAAGGCACTTCCGGATAATCCTGATAAAGCGCGAAAATATCCTGCACCGCTTGATCCTGCAGGTCCAAATGGCTGTTTTGTTTTTCGATGTTGTTGGTATTCATAAAAAAACCTCCTGTTCGTTCTTTGTTTTTATGCTTCAAAATTAAAGGCGTAGCCCATTCCTTTTTCGAGTGCTCTTCGGTAAACTTCACCGGCGATCGCGACATCCATCGCTCCGGTGCCGATCGGGATGCAGATGGTGATGTCCTGCGAAAGGTCGCCTGCATCTTTCTTTCCGATTGCCAATTCACCCAGAGTCGCAAAAATATTTTTTTCAGACAGTTTTCCTTCACCCGTCAGTTTTTTCAAAGCTCCGCGATGAAGAGCTTGCTCTACATGGTCAACGATGATTTTGTCCGCCTTCAGGATGAGTGCATCTTCGATTTCCTGGAAAGATCCCATCGGAAAAATGATGGTGCCTTTTTTAATCCATTCCGCTTTGATGAGGGGAGTCTGCGCTGGCGTGACGGTGATGAGGACCTCGGTCTGACTGGCTTCCTGGGGATCATCGACGATGCGGATGTAGCCTTTGACGTAGTGCTGCATTTTTTCGGCAAATGCTTCCGCTGTGCTGCGTCTGTGGTTCCAGACAATCAATTCAGTGATGTCGAACAGATCCGCGATTGCCCGGATATTGGTGCTGGCTTGCATCCCGGCCCCATAGAGGCCGATTGTTACGGTCGGCTTCTTGAGCAAATACCGCAATGCGTTTGCGGTCTGAGCCCCGGTGCGCATGTTGGTGATATAAGCGCCTTCGAGTGCGGCAGTGAAAGTTCCCAAATGCGGATTGATCAGCAAAATCATCCCGGTGATATAGGGCAGTCCGGCAGCTTTGCGCTCGCCCAAAAAACCTCCGACCCATTTCAAGCCGGCGATATCCTGCGAGCCGATGTAGGCCGGCATTGCGTTCATGAATCCTTCGTACGGCGGGTAACCGCCAGTTTCACCCAGATCAAGCGTCAATTTTGTCGGGTTGATGACCGTGCCGTCACCGAGTCCCTGAAATGTCTGATGCACGAGATTGTTGAAATCTGCAATATCCAATAATTCCTTGATGGTGCTCTGATTGATCAGAAGCGTATTGCGTTCTTCCATGGCCATTCTCCTTTAGACGAGATGTGTTCAGAAGAATTGCTACCCTCGAACAGTCATATAAAGTATAGCATTTTTCAGAGCATAACAAAAAATCGGGCGCATCCAAATGAGCTGAGCTGTCCGTGTAATCCTACCAATTGGAATGTATTTTTTGTTGTTATATACTGAAACCATAAATGACACAGGAATATGAGGTGGAGAAACATGGAAAAGAAATCAGAACAGGCTAAGGTGAGGAAACCGGAACTGGTTTTCTATGCGGGGTCGACATTGTTGGAAGGGCCGCACTGGGATTCGGAGAACAGCTTGCTTTATTGCGTTTCAATCGAAAACAACATGATTTATGCCATCAACCCGGAAACAGTTGAGGTGCGGACCTACTTGACCGATGGGCCGGTCGGATGCGCCGTGCTCGATCAGGAGGGGATGATTCTGGAAGCCGAAAAGTCCGGTATTTTCCGCATCAATCCTCGGACGAAGGAGAAGCAACTGGTGGCAAAGGCTCACAAAGACGAACGGATGCGCTACAACGATGGAAAGTTGGATCCGAAAGGGCGCCTGCTTGTCGGGACGATGGGCTATGACGATACCTATGAAGGGGAAGCTGCTTTGTACGCCATCGAAAAGGACGGAACTGTCCGCACGGTTTTGGATGGCCTCACGTTGGCCAACGGTATGGGATGGTCACTGGATGGGAAGACACTCTATTTCATAGACACGCCGACTAAAAAAGTGGGCAGGTATGCTTATGATACAAAAACAGGCGAAGCGACCTTTGAGGCATATGTAGTCGAAATCACCGACGGCAGCAATCCGGATGGCATGTGCGTGGGCCAGGACGGGATGATCTGGGTGGCGCAATACGGCGGCGGCAAAGTCTGCAAATGGGACCCTGAGACCGGCAAAAAACTTGAGGAAATCCGGATGCCTGTGAAGAATGCGACGTCTTGCTGTCTGGGCGGCAAGAATCTGGAGTATCTCTACATCACGACCGCGAAGGACGGCGAGACGGAAGAGGAACTGGCTGGCGGGTTGTTCCGCGTCAAGCTCAGTTAAATGAATAAATGCTGAAAAATGCCCGTTCTCACGATAAAGAGTGAGAACGGGCATTTTTTACGTTTGGATGCTTTTTCCCTCTGCTATAATGGAGGCAGAACTATATCACCAGGAAAAGGACAAACTAATGGACAAACATACAACGCAACCTTATTTGCTGGACAGACTGAAAGCACATGCGGCGTCCGACAGCATCCCCATGCACATGCCAGGGCATAAGCGGAACATTGCGCTGCTCGGAACAGATCTGCCTTACAACATCGACATTACAGAAATAGAAGGCTTCGACAATCTGCACGGCGCGAGCGGCATCCTCAATGAATATATGGAAGAAATAGCAGTCTTCTATGGCACCAAACGTTCTTATTATCTAGTGAACGGGAGCACCTGCGGCATCCTGGCTGGGATCCGCGCTGCGACGAGACGTGGGGGCAAAATTGCGGTCGCACGGAATTGCCACAAATCTGTCTATCATGCGATCGAACTTTTCGGATTGGAGGCTGTCTATCTGATGCCGGAATTGGATGAAACATTCGGAATCCATGGAGGCATTTCAACGGCAAACATCGCCGATACGCTGACCAAGCATCCGGATACGCAGTTGGTCGTTTTGACTTCGCCGACGTACGAAGGGGTAGTCAGTGACATATCGGCGATTGCCGATATCTGTCATGCGCAAGGGATTCCGTTGATGGTCGACGAGGCGCATGGCTCGCATTTCAATTACTCGGAACATTTCCCAACCAGCGCGACTGCACTCGGTGCCGATATCGTGATCCAGAGTTTGCACAAGACTTTGCCTTCGTTGACGATGACGTCGTTGGCTCATCTAAACGGCAGTCTGGTGAGGCCGGAAGAAATGTCCCGGCAACTCGCCATCTTCGAAAGCAGTTCGCCGTCCTATGTGCTGATGGCTTCGATCGACCGCTGTTTCCGCTTGCTGAAGGACGAAGGGGAGCACTTATTCGAAAGTTACAATCAAAGGTTAACCGACTTTTCGAAAAAAATGGAGCAACTGAAGCATCTCATGGTGCTGTGCCACGGGAACGATAATCCGTCGACGCATCCAACCTTTTTCGCCTTCGACCAAGGCAAAATCCTGATTTCTGCGCAAGGAACCGGCTTGACCGGACAGGAACTTTCTGAAACGTTGCGGAGCTATCATCATATCGAAATGGAGATGGCATACGGTGATCATGCGTTGGCGATGACCAGCGTCTGCGATACCGATGCCGCTATGGATGCGTTGGCTGATGCGTTGTTGGCCATCGACCGCACGCTCGACTCGTTGAATGGGGAGCACTCGCAGAACGACGGGATATTATTTTTCGCATTACCCGAAAAGCAATGCGAAATCTGGCAGGCCTTGGAATCAGAAAAAATAGATTGCCCGATTGAAAACGCGATAGGGCAAACAGCAGCCGAATACGTCTGGGCCTATCCGCCCGGAATCCCGTTGCTTGTGCCTGGGGAACGGATCAATGACGGGTTTATTCGCCAAATCCACACGCTATTGGAAAAGGGGACAAAGGTCTACAGCGATGCCGATGGGCTTCCGAAAAATATCCGAATTATGCATCACGAAAGACTTGCTCACTAACTTACATTTTGATAGTTATTGGATGAATCACGATTTTTATAAAAACGGTCACTATGCTGATAGGTCGGTAGATTGACGGACTAACAATTTGTTGGTAAAATAATTCACAAAGGAAGCATTTTTCTGTCAAGCAATATGCTTCCTTAACCTATTTCAGAGGAGATGTCGTTATGAAAAGAATCGTAACATTAAGCACCCGCAACCTGAAGGATACTGCCAAACACGGCGGCTGCGGAGCATGCCAAACATCTTGCCAATCCGCATGCAAAACTTCTTGCGGAATCGCTAACCAAAGCTGTGTGAACCCTAGACAAGCAGCTAAGTAAAAAAAGAGTCCGTCCAACTGATTCCAGTTGGGCGGCAATTTTATGGACAAAAAAGGAGTTTGAAACCGAAATGATTCATCAATATAAACTGAACGGATACAATATCGTAATGGATACTTACAGCGGTGCCGTGCATGTCGTGGACGACCTTGCCTTCGACATCATCGCGCTGTACGAAGCAACGCCGGTCGAAGAAATCGTTACGATGATGCTGGAACAATACGCGAACGACCCTGAAATCAACGAAACGGAAATCCGCGATACGCTGTCGGATGTCGAAGAATTGAAGGCCAACGGGGAATTGTTCACGGAAGACTTGTACCAAGACCTTTCCATCGATTTGAAGAACCGCCAAACATTCGTGAAGGCTCTTTGCCTGAACGTGGCGCATACTTGTAATTTGACTTGCGATTACTGTTTCGCCAGCCAAGGCAAGTACAATGGCGACAGAGCGATCATGAAATTCGAAGTCGGAAAGCAAGCAATCGATTTCCTGCTTGAAAATTCCGGTTTCCATCGCAACCTGGACGTCGACTTCTTCGGCGGCGAGCCGTTGATGGCTTGGCGCGTGGTAAAGCAGATCGTCGAGTACGCGCGCAGCAAGGAAGAGGAGTCCAACAAGACTTTCCGTTTCACTTTCACAACGAACGGGATGCTTTTGAACGACGAAATCAATGAGTTCCTGAACAAAGAAATGTACAATGTCGTTTTGAGCTTGGACGGACGCAAGGAAATCCATGACCGTCTGCGCCGTACTGTTAACGGAAAAGGCAGCTATGACTACATTTTGCCGAAATTCCAGAAATTCGTGGAAGGGCGCGGCGACAAGGAATACTACGTCCGCGGCACTTACACAGGCAATAACGTCGATTTCACAAACGATATTTTCCACGTTGCAAATCTCGGATTCGACAAACTGTCGATGGAACCGGTCATCTGCGATCCTTCCGAACCTTACGCTTTGACGGAGGAACATCTTCCGGCACTGTACAGACAGTATGAAATCTTGGCTGAAGAAATGCTGAAGCGCGGCGAAGAGGGCAACGACTTCACTTTCTACCACTACATGCTGGACCTTTCCGAAGGCCCGTGCATCCAGAAACGCATCTCCGGCTGCGGATCAGGAACGGAATACATGGCTGTCACTCCTTGGGGCGAAATATTCCCTTGCCACCAGTTCGTGGGTGATGAAGAGTTCAGCCTGGGCAACATCTGGGATGGCGTAACCAAACCGGAACTGCAAGGCCAATTCAAGGAAGTCAACTGCTATTCCAAACCGGAATGCCAGGATTGCTGGGCTAAATTGTACTGTAGCGGCGGCTGCCCTGCGAATTCGCTGCATGCGACAGGTTCTTTGAAAGGCAATTATGAATTCAGTTGCGACCTGTTCCGCAAACGCGTGGAATGCTCGATGATGGTGAAAGTCGCGGAATCGATCCGCGAAATGGAAGCCGAAGCAATGGTTGCTGAGTAAGCTATTAACGTGATTAAATGAAAGAAGTGCGCGCCGGCTTGTTGCCGGTTCGTGCTTCTTTTTGCTGTGGAGATGGGCGGGCGGCTTTTCCTCCGGGGAAGGAGATGTTGGCCGGAGGAACGATCAAGAATCTAGACCCAACAAAAAAACCGCACAATCACCCGATTGTGCGGTCAAACATTCATTCACTTATTTCGCATTCAATTCATCCAGAAATGCAACGATCCGTCGGCAGCCTTCGATGACGTTTTCGTCGCTGGCGGCATAGCTCATGCGGAAATAACCGGCTCCGGATTCGCCGAAAGCCGATCCAGGGATGACGCCGACGCCTGCTTTGCGGGCCAGATCGATGCAGAAATTCCAATCGTCATTGCCGTACTGCTCCGGAATGCGCGGGAACAGGTAGAAGGCGCCGTCCGGATTGTTCATCTTCATACCGGCCGCCGTCAGACCTTTCAACAAGATGTCCCTGCGTTTGAGGTAGGCAGCTTTCATCGTGGCAGTCGCTTCATCACCATCGCGGAAAGCAACGCCAGCCGCTATTTGCGAAGGTGTGGAGCCGCAAGTGACAAGACTTTGGTGATATTTCAAAATTTCGCGGATCAGGTCCGCTTGGGCAGCGACAAAGCCAACGCGCCAACCGGTCATCGCATAGCTTTTCGAAGTGCCGTTGATGACGATGGACTGCTCAGGGATGTACTTGGCGATTGAGGTATGACTGCCGTCGTAGGTCAGTTCGCTATAGATCTCATCGCTGAGTACAAAAACATCATATTTCTTGATGACCTCTGCCAAAGCTTCGACTTCTTCTTTCGTATAAGTGGCGCCGGTTGGGTTGTTCGGGTAGGTCAGCACAATCATCTTCGTTTCCGGATTCGCATCCAACGCCGCTGTCAGGTCCTCCGGCGTAATCAGGAAACCGGTCTCGGATGTGTCGATCTTGACGCTGTGCCCGCCTGCCAGATGCGTAACGTATTCATACTGGGGGAAAGCCGGCGATTGGATGATCACCTTGTCGCCCGGATTCATCAGCGCGAACATCGACGAAGTGATCGCTTCCGTAGCACCAACAGTCAGGATGATGTCGGTATCCGCATTGTAATGCAAATCGTATTTCCGCTCCATGAATTTTGCGATTTCTCTGCGGGTCTCAAGAACGCCGGCGGAAGGGGCGTAGTGGGTTTGATTCTGGTTCAGCGCCTCTGCGGCTGCTGCCTTGATGAAATCCGGCGTATCGAAATCAGGCTCCCCCATCGTGAAACGGATCAGATCCTTCACATCGCTGATGGCGGCGTCGAAGTTGCGGATGGGCGATCCTTTCAGTTGCTTTACAAAACGGTTCGTTTCTCTGCTCATAGTTTATCTCCTCCGGATGAAATATCCTTAATCAATGTATAGTCGAACATGCGTCAACCGATTGCTGACGTCCAATAGCATGAAAATAACATAACACGATTGCAGTCGTATTTCTATGCAAAGTTGATTACTCTAGGGTGAAAATTAGAAATCTACGAGTTTAATGAGCGTTTTCACATAGGGTTGGCCGATCCTTCCCGGAAATTTCCGATCCGGAGCCCCGCCTGTGCCAAGTTGGGCGTCCCCTAAACACTTAAAAACCAAGCGTAAGTACACTTCTGCCTCGGAGCTGTTGACAGGTTTGCCGGATAAGTGTACGATTAGAAAAATAAATAAATCGCCAAGCAAAAAGAGGTCGCGGCTGGTCAAGAGTACCGCAAGGGAAAGGGACGGTCGCCGAAGCATGCAGATGCTGGACCCAGGTTGAACAAATGTGGGGCTGTTCCATTGTCGTTGCCCGATGACAATGGATTGCGCTTTAGCTTGGTTGGGCGAATGCAGGTCTCCGTAGCCGTAAGCACTCGCTTACCGCTATTTTTTTTTGCATTTCAGGAACAAACGGCCGTCCGCCGCATAGGGCAAACACAGGCTGGCATGCTATAATGGGCATGTTGGAACAGAAAAAATGATTGGGAGGAAACATCAAAATGAGCGAACTATTATTGACAGATGCTTACGAAATCGCGGCTTACATCAAGGCTGCCGAAAAGCAAACACCTATAAAACTATACATCAAAGGGGATTTCGAAAACCCTGTCTACGAAGGCTTGAAATTCTTCGGAAGCGGAGACAGCTATACAGTCTTCGGTGACGCTGCAGCGATTTATCCTTTCTTGGAAGAAAACAAAGATAAGATCAAAGATCATGTCATGGAATACGACAGACGCAATTCCGCGATTCCATTGTTGGATACCACCAAAATCGAAGCGCGCATCGAACCTGGTTCATTCATCCGTGATCACGTTACGATCGGCAAGAGTGCCGTCATCATGATGGGTGCGGTCATCAACATCGGCGCAATCATCGGCGAAGGCACAATGATCGACATGGGCGCGGTTGTCGGCGCACGTGGCACAATCGGCAAAAACTGCCACATCGGAGCAGGCGCAGTGGTTGCAGGTGTTCTAGAACCACCTTCGAAATCACCAGTCATCATCGAAGACGGTGTTTTGGTCGGCGCGAACGCAGTCATCATCGAAGGCGTGCACATCGGCGAAGGCGCTGTTGTCGCAGCTGGCGCAATCGTATTGGAAGACGTACCGGCTAACGCGGTTGTTGCGGGATCCCCTGCTAAAATCGTGAAGATGAAGGACGCTCAGACAAGCGAAAAAACCCAATTATTGGCTGACTTAAGAGACTAATAAATACACGCGGAGGGACCAGGTGAACAGCATGCAGATTGCAGAATTATATGATACGGTGAAGACGATCCGAAGGGAGCTCCACCAGATTCCGGAAATCGGTTTCGATCTGCCGTTGACTTCGGAATACGTCCGCCAAAAGCTGGTGTCGTTCGGTTATGAACCGATCAGCACCGCCGAAACGGGATGGGTAGCCGTCCTGAAGGGCAAATCCCCGGAAGCAGTCGCTTTCCGTGCGGACATGGACGCCCTTGAGGTAACCGAGGAAACAGGAGCGGATTTCGCTTCCCTTCATCCGGGCAAAATGCATGCGTGCGGCCACGATGGGCACATGGCCTTGTTGTTGGGTTTCGCGAAATACCTGAAGTCCCTGCCGATTTTGGAAAAGTCCGTCGTTTTGGTCTTCCAGCCGGCTGAAGAAGGTCCGGGCGGCGCGAAGTGGATCATGGATTCCGGCATCCTGCAGGAGCTGCAGGTCAAAAAAATCTATGGCTACCATCTGTATCCGAGTCTGCCAGAAGGCATCCTGGGCTTGGCAAAGGGACCTTTGATGGCGCGCAACGGCGAATTTGACATCACGCTTGAGGGCGTCAGCTCGCATGCCGGGCAGCCGCACTTCGGCAAGGATGCCTTGATCGCCGCCGCGCAGATCCTTCTCTCGGTCCAGAACATTCTGGCCCGCGACCTTGATCCCTTGCAGCCGGCTGTCGTGAACATCGGCACGCTGCATGCCGGGGAAGCCCGCAATATCGTGGCCGGAAAAGCCGAGATGACCGGGACGATCCGGAGCTACGATAAGGCGGTCTATGCTTCCATCAAGGATCGCCTTGCCGACATCTGTGCAGGCATCGAGCGCATGAGCGGTGTCATCTGCACATTGGATATCCGCGATTTCTATCCGGAAGTCACAAACGATGCTGAAATGATCGGCACGTTGATGGACGCGTTGCCGGCCGATGCCTACGAAGTCGTCAGACCACTGATGCTGGCCGAGGACTTCGCTTTCTACCAAGAAAGCATCCGCGGCGCCTTCATCCTGCTCGGTACCGGACGTCCCGACATGGGCTGGACGCACCCGCTCCACAGCAGTCGCTTCAACTTCGACGAGAAGGTGCTGCTGCAGGGAATCGCCTGCTACGACCTGATCCTCGAAAAGGAAGGGCTGAAGGGCTAGACAACTTTTGCTGGTCGACGAGCATTCAGAATGAATATACGGAAAGGCGCTCTTAACCGGGTGCCTTTTTGGTTTGGGGCACATAACAATTGTCGTCCTCCGGTGATGGGGGTTCCGCCGCAGGACAGGACCGCATCCAAAGGCTCTCCTCCGACCAGCAGAAGCCTTCTCGGAGGAGGGGCCTTTTATTACCGGTCTCCTCCGGCGAACAAAGCATCGCCGGAGCTGAGGGCGAGTTTGCACTGCGCTTCTCCGACAGCCGCTTTTTGCCAAATTTGATTGAAGCGGGCAACCCAGATGAACTGCTGCAATATTGCCCCGCATCCAATAAAATTGTAAAGGTTCGATTAAGTTGATGGGTGGGAAAAGCATTTTCTCCGCAAAAAAGGTACAATAGAATCACATACTGGATGAAAGAGGGGAAATTATGCAAAAGAAAAGATTATCCGCATTTCTTTTAGGGTCAACAGCATGGCTGCTTGTCGCGTGCCAAAACCCGGCAACAGACACGACAGCTACAGAGGCGGCGACAAGCACGTCGCAGGTCTCAGATTCACAAACCACGACTGAAGCGAGTAATCAAGCGGTTTCAAGAGCTAGCAGTCAGGAAGCGGCTGAGAGCGTACAGGTACAAACGCCTTCCGCGAGCAGTACCACGCCGGATTCGGCAACAACAACCGATACTGCCCCAACGACCGCTGAGGCAACTCTGATCACTGAAGCGAAACAAACAATCACGCAATTGACAGGATATGTCGAAAGCGATGTGTACTTGTTCATCGTGGAATCGGTCGAGGGCAATGAAGTAACCATCAACGTCCGCGAAAACGGCGCAGATGTAGCCAGCTCTGTTGGGTTTTACCGTTACAACGGAACGACCGGGGAATTGTTGGAAATGGATATCGTAACAGGGGAATACACCCGCCATCCTGCCCAGTACTAAAAGGGTAGGTTTGAATCAAAAGGAAGAGGGTGATGATCATTTTCGATTTGGGATTATTGGCGAAAATATTCGCGATCAGTCTTAGCTATGTGACGATGAACACGATCCGCTTCATGTTGACGATAAAAGGCTACCGCGTTTTGGCGCCACTATTGAGTATGGTGGAAATCGTCATCTACGTTTTGGGTCTGTCGATGGTCATGAACAGTCTGGACAATCCACTCAATCTGGCTGCCTATGCGCTCGGATACGGCGCCGGCATCGCTATCGGCATCAAAATTGAGGATTTGCTCGCGCTTGGGTACACAATGATCACCGTCATGACGCAAGACGTGGACAGCCCGATGCCGAACCAACTGCGCGATTTTGGCTACGGAGTCTCCAGCTACAGAGCCCACGGGAGGGACGGTGAGCGCCTTGTGCTCGAAATTCTGCTGACACGCAAAGCCGAACGCCATCTTCAGAACAAAGTATTGGAAATCGATCCGAAAGCTTTCATGGTTTCATACGATCCGAAATTTATCCACGGCGGCTTCTGGTCCAAACGGGTCCATCTTGACAAAAAATAAATGAATGAAAACAGGTAAGGAAAGGGGAAACGAGATGACAGAACTTGTGAAATTGGGAAGAACCGACCTACTGATCCATCCGATTGGGCTGGGGGCGAACAAGATTGCCGCAGCCGATCCGGAAACGAACACCGAATACGGCGGCGACGTGCTGCTGAGCGCGATCAACAAAGGACTTAACTTCATCGACACGGCGTTCATGTATGGAATGGGCACTTCCGAAACCATCATCGGCAAAACGCTGAAGGAACACAACCTGCGCAATAACGTGGTCATCGCCACAAAAGGCGCGCACGAGGTGACCGAATCCGGCATCGTCCTGAACAACAATCCAGCTTTCCTGACGGAGCAGGTCGAGAACAGCCTGAGACGTCTGCAGACCGATCATATCGACCTTTACTACATCCATTTTCCCGATGAAAAGACACCCAAAGCCGAAGCTGTCGGCGCGCTGCATCGACTGAAGGAACAAGGGAAGATCCGTGCTATCGGCGTCTCCAATTTCAACCTGGAGCAGCTGAAAGAAGGCAACGCCAACGGCTACATCGACGTTGTCCAGGATGAATACAACCTACTGAATCAGTCGGCCGAAGAGAAGCTATTCCCTTATTGTCGCGAACAGGGCATCTCCTTCATCCCGTACTTCCCGTTCGCGTCGGGGCTGTTGGCCGGCAAGTACACAGAAGCTTCGGCCCTGTCGGAGAAACAACAGCAGCGTCCGCAGTTCCAAGGTGATACCTATCAGGATATTCTGAAACGCGTGGATCAGATCCGACCGCTCGCTAAGAAGCACCGGACCGGGTTGCAGAATATCGTTTTGGCCTACTACTTGTCCAAGGATGTCGTCGACGCCGTTATTCCGGGCGCACGTAACCGACAGCAAGTGCTCGAGAACCTCGAGGCTGCAGAAGTCCGTTTGGATGCGGAGGATATCGCTTTGATCCAGCAAGCTTTCCCGGCGTCGTACCGCTTGCCGAAATGATTTTCTGATTGACATAAAACGTTACATTACAAAATGATGAAAAAAGCATTTGACATTTATTAGATACAAGCATAGAATTACATCATAATCTAACAAACAGAAGGGGAGAATGAGAATGGATGCGACTTTCGGAATGTGTACGTTACAAAACAAAAAGAAAGCGTCGTTCTCATTCGATGCCCTAGTCATTCTAAAAGTGATTTAGCCCAGGATTCTTACTTACTACAAGTAGAGTCCTCTTTCCGTTTCATTGGGCTCTCATTAAAGAATGAGCCTAATCACATAGGCTCATTCTTTTTTTTCATCGTTAATTCTGATAAATAATATAGATATGGAGTGGTTTGGATGACAGAAATGACACAGACAGAAGAACAAAAAGCGTTGAACATCGATTGGGAAAATCTAGGATTCACTTATATCAAGACGGATTACCGCTTCATTTCTTATTGGAAAGACGGAAAATGGGACGATGGCGAAATGACGACTGACAACAAAGTCCACATCAGCGAAGGCTCACCGGTACTGCACTACGGCCAATCCTGCTTCGAGGGGATGAAGGCGTATCGCACAAAAGACGGCAGCATCAACCTGTTCCGTCCGGACGAAAATGCCAAGCGAATGATCAACAGCTGCCAACGCTTGTTGATGCCTGAATTTCCGGTGGAAAAATTTGTCGAAGCGGCTAAAGCGGTCGTCAAAGCCAATGAAAAATGGGTGCCGCCATACAACACCGGCAGCACGCTTTATCTGCGCCCTTACTTGATGGGTGTCGGCGACAATATCGGCGTCAGCCCAGCGACCGAATACATCTTCTCCATCTTCGCGATGCCGGTAGGCCCTTACTTCAAAGGCGGCTTGACACCGACGAACTTCATCGTGTCCGACTACGACCGTGCTGCTCCGCACGGTACGGGTGCAGCCAAGGTCGGCGGAAACTACGCTAGCAGCTTGCTGCCTGGTAAAGAAGCACATGATCGCAACTTCAGCGACTGCATCTACTTGGATCCAGCTACGCACACGAAGATCGAAGAAGTGGGCTCCGCGAACTTCTTCGGGATCACGAAGGACAACCGTTTCGTGACTCCAAAATCACCATCGATCTTGCCGAGCATCACCAAATATTCCTTGTTGTATTTGGCTGAGCACCACTTGGGCATGGAAGTCGAGGAAGGCGATGTCTTCATCGATAAGCTGGATGGCTTCAGCGAAGCCGGCGCCTGTGGTACAGCCGCAGTCATCTCTCCAATCGGCGGCATCCAGTACGGTGACAATTTCCATGTCTTCAATTCCGAAACAGAAGTCGGACCTGTGACGCGCAAATTGTATGAAGAACTGACTGGCATTCAATTCGGCGATTTAGAAGCGCCGGAAGGTTGGATCGTGAAAGTAGACTAATTCATTTGACAGGAAAGCAGCTCTCCCTACGCTTAAGTGCTGACGGAGGGCTGCTTTTTTTGAGTTGGTGACTGCTGGGGGTGAGCGGTAGCTCCGGTGAGAAGTGTGCTACCCGGAGGACAGGTTGCTCGCCAGCGACCAGCTTCGGCGAGCGAATGCTGGCAGGAGGTGAGGCATAATCCGGCAGGCGAACTCCGGCGAAGCCGCCGCGCTCGGAGGTGACATTTTTCTGTAGTCTCCATCTCCGGCGAGAACGGCCTTCCCCGGAGCAGGGCGGATCACGAGCACAATCACAATCGATGCTTATCTGTGGCAATCACAGCCACTTTTGTCTATGATTAACCTATAGAACTTGGCGGGAGGAAAAAGTAATGAATGTACTAAGGAAATACATCAAAAATCCTAAGATTCGCCAAATCATCTTCTTGTTCCAACAACATTGGGGCCGGATGGAAATCGGGCGGCAGTCGGCTGAGATGGCCTACTATATGCTGTTGGCACTGCTTCCTACACTGTTATTGTTGGGGAACATCATTCCGTTGTTGCCGGTGCCGCGTGAGCAGGTGCTGCTCTACGTGGGGATGGCCTTCCCGCTGGAAGTCAGCAACACGATCACACCGATACTGGAACAATATTTATCTAGTGGAAGCGGCGAAGTGGTTTCATTCGGGCTGGTGCTGTCGATTTGGACAGCCTCCAAGGCGTTCAATGTCTTTCAAAACGTTTTGAATCAAGTTTACAATACGAAGATGCGGAAGAATTTCATCGTCCATAGAATCTTTTCGTTCGTGATCGCCTTTCTGTTGGTCGCTATGATTGCGTTTGTCGCCTTCCTGTTCATGTTCGGGAGATACATCCGGGATTTCTTCGAGGAGTTCTTTTCTATCCAGTTGGACTTCATCACCGCCTTCGAAAATGTCCGCTGGATCGGAGCCTTCCTGATTATCGGCATCATCATGACGGTCATTTATTATGTGGTGCCGAATGTGCGTTGGTCCATCAAATTTTCGGTGCCGGGTGCAGCGTTCGCAACAATCGGCTTGCTGTTGATTTCGCAACTGTTCTCCTTCTATGTCGGAGTCGCGGGAAGCCAAGCCATCGGAAACAGTGCGATCGGGGTCGTGATCACGCTGTTGTTGTGGCTGTATCTGATGGGGACGGTGCTGATCCTCGGCGGATTCCTCAATGTGATGCTGTACCATTATTTCCGACCGTTGCCGATTGTTTTGAAGGAAGAGAGCCGCTATGCGATCCGTTATTCGAAGAACGCATTGGCGTTGACCGTCAACGAACAATCTTTGAAACGGCGCCTGATCCGAAAAAAACTGCGCATCCAAGGGAATAAACAAGCAGACATATGATTGAATCCGGAATGACGAGGCAGAGAGGTTTAGGTTTTTTTAAACCTCCTCGCCTTTTTTTTTTTGGCGAAGTTTCTATATAATGAATAGATAGTACGCCCATTGTTTTTGAAAGAAAGGATTTAATCATGCGAAATCAACAAACTACGCAGAATGCGGATGTTTCGAAGATCGATTACGGCATTATCCTGTCCGTGTTCCTTCTGGCCATCATCAGCGTCCTGACGATTTATTCAACTACTGTCCTGCAGACGGACGGTGGAATCGGTACGACCATCATGCAGCTCGTTTGGTACGGCATCGGCATCATCGCCGCGGCCATCGTGATGCATTTCGATTCCGAACAATTATGGAAAGTCGCGCCGATTGCATATGGAGCGGGCGTCTTGCTGCTGTTCCTAGTCCTGATCTTCTATGACCGCAACACATATGCACTGCAAGGGGCGAAAAGTTGGTTCCGATTCGGTTCCGTCACTTTCCAGCCTTCGGAGGTCGTGAAGGTCGCTCTCATCATCATGCTGTCACGCGTCATCACTGAGCACAATATGCATATCGATGACCGGACTGAAAAGACTGACATGAACTTGCTGCTGAAAATCGCCATGTGGTCGGCACCGCCGCTTCTGTTGGTTATCCTGCAGAATGACCTCGGGACGACACTCGTGTTCCTGGCAATCATCATCGGCATGACGTTCCTTTCCGGCGTATCCTGGAAAATCCTGCTTCCGGTATTCGGGACGATTGGGGCCCTCGGATCGTTGCTCATCTACCTGGTTGTCTACAACCGCGATGCGCTCCTGAATTTCGGTTTCCAGAATTACCAATTTGCCCGGATCGATTCCTGGCTCGACCCATTCGGGGACAGTACTGGGGATGCCTATCAATTGGCGCAAAGCATGAAAGCGATCGGATCAGGCAAACTGTTCGGAAAAGGCCTCGGTGTTTCCGAAGTCTACGTGCCGGTGCGCGTGTCCGATATGATCTTCTCCACGATCGGCGAGAATTTTGGCTTCATCGGCGGGTGTTTTCTCATTTTCATCTATTTCCTGCTGATCTATCAGATGATCCGCATCTGTTTCGATACGAAAAATGAATTTTATGCCTACATGGCGACGGGCGTCATCATGATGATCCTGTTCCACGTATTGGAAAATATTGGCATGACGATCGGGCTGTTGCCGATCACCGGTATCCCATTGCCGTTCATCTCGCAAGGGGGCTCGGCTCTCCTCGGCAATATGCTCGGGATCGGACTGGTCATGTCGATGCGTTACCATTACCGCAGCTACATGTTCTCGGACGAGGACGAACATTTCGGAAACTGACCCTAAACCCAACTCAAGGAGGCAATTGCATGATCACAATTTACCAACATCCCCAATGCTCGACCTGCAAAAAGACCCGCGCTTGGTTCGACGAAGAGGGCATCGCCTACGAATTGAAGGACATCCGCGAAGAGCGCCCGGATCGGGAAAGCATCCGCCAAGCGATCGCATCCGGCAATTTGACGCTTCGCCGCATCTTCAACACGAGCGGCAACCTCTACAAGGAAATGCAACTGAAGGATAAACTCGACAGCATGGATATTGAAGAAGCGTTGGACCTGCTCGAATCGGACGGTATGCTGATCCGTCGGCCTTTCGTAACGGACGGCACGCAAATTGCGGTCGGCCACGACGAAGAAAAATTAACTACTACCTGGAAATAAGCGAAGGAGGAAAATAAGATGTCTGAAAACACAGTGAAATACAGCGAAAACGGCTTCTGGATCAAGAAGGAAGCGGACAAGTACATCATCGGCCTATCCGAAAAAGGCCAGGATGACCTGGGCGAAGTCAGCTTCATCGACTTGCCGGAAACAGGAGCAATCAAAACGACCGACACACTTATCGGCGTCGAAGCCGCTAAAGCAATGACTGACCTGGGTTCTCCATTGGCCGGCACAATCACTGCCGTCAACGAAGCGCTGGAAAACAATCCCGAGAACCTGAACAGCAACGATGCAGCAGTGAACTGGATCGTCGAACTGACGGATGTTTCCGAGGAAGCTTTCCAAGCTCTGCAGAATGAATCCGGACTGTAAACGAATGTAAAAAGATAAAAAGGCAAGCAGCCGGACATCGAGTCCGAATGCTTGCCTTTTATTGTTGTTTTGATTTTGCTCCGGCGAAGGCCGGTTTGGCCGGAGGAGCCGGCCCCAGATTGATCTGTCCTCCTGCGAGAGAATCTTGGCAGGAGGACAGATTGATTATACCGTTCGTCCTCCGGCGAGGTTTGTCTTACCAGAGGACGCGAAACCTTTCTGCCCCCAGCTCCGGCGAAGGAATCCTCGCCGGAGCTGAGGCCCGAAACCCGACTAGCTAGCTGACATCCTCCTAGCGCGCAGACCGCGCCACCAGATCCTCAAAGAACAGGCGCATATTTTTGGCTTCCGGTATCATTGTCTCCGGGTGCCACTGGATGGCAAGGATGCTTTGTTCCGGATCCGTCGCTTCGACGGCTTCAACAAGACCGTCTGGGCTGTATCCGACAGGCTGCAAGCCCTTGGCGACGACTTTCAAGGCTTGGTGGTGGAAGGAATTCACCGACAGTTTTTCACCGACGAGTCCGTGGAGGTGGCTGCCTTCCATCACGATGACGGAGTGGGTCGCATATTTGAAGTCGGTCTTCTGCTGATGCTGGATGCGCATTTCTGGATATTCATGCGCAAGGTCTTGATACAGGCTGCCGCCCATCTGGACGTTCAAAATCTGCAGGCCGCGGCACACCGCCAAAATCGGTTTCTTCTGTTTCAAGGCTTCCTCCACAAGCGCCATTTCAAAGTCATCGCGCAAAGGGAAGGTCGCGCCGATGTGCAGGCTCGGTTCTTCGCCGTAAAAATTCGGGGAAACATCCTGTCCGCCCGTCAATAATAGCCCGTCGATTTTGGCGATATAGTCCGCTGCCGTTTCGGGCGCGCCGATCGGAATGATCAGCGGATTGCCTCCCGCGGCTTGGACCCCTTTCACGAATCCGATGGGGGTGTAGGCGACGGATATTCCTGAGAAAGCCGGGACAGCTTCCAGTAATTGGTTGCCGGTTATGCCGATCAATGGTCTCATATATGTTGTCTTCCTTTCGTTATTGACTGATTTTTACCATTTTACATCATAATTGAGAATATGGGAAAGAATCGTTCTTATTGGTGGACAAAATCGGTCGATAGTTTATAATGATTATAAATTGAAAAAAAGTATCGTTGATTAATGGGGTTTTCATAATGATTCCATTGCGAAACGTTTTCAATTGGGTTAAAATAGTCGTAGTGTCAATAATGAAGGTTCGATTAAAATATATAGATTGTGAGGAGTTAATTTATGTCTACTTTAGAAATAATAGATCTGCATGTCTCCATTGAGGATAAACAAATTTTGAAGGGTGTCAACCTGGTGATGAACACCGGTGAAATCCATGCCATCATGGGGCCGAACGGTACAGGTAAATCGACTTTGTCACAAGCAATCATGGGTCATCCGAGCTATACAATCACACAAGGCCAAGTTCTCTTGGACGGCCAAGATGTGACGGAAATGGAAGTCGACGAACGCGCACGCGCAGGCCTGTTCCTGGCGATGCAATATCCAAGCGAAATCGCCGGCATCACAAACGCTGAATTCATGCGCGCGGCCATCAATGCCCGCCGCCCGGAAGACGACAAAATTTCGGTCATGAACTTCATCAAGAAATTGGACGAAAAAATGGAAATCCTGAACATGCCGGAAGAAATGGCTGAACGTTATTTGAACGAAGGCTTCTCAGGCGGAGAAAAGAAACGCAACGAAATCCTGCAATTGATGATGATCGAACCGAAATTCGCGATCCTTGACGAAATCGACTCCGGTTTGGATATCGACGCTTTGAAAGTCGTTTCCAAAGGCGTGAACCTGATGGCCGGTCCTGACTTCGGCGTCCTGATCATCACCCACTACCAACGTCTCTTGAATTATGTACATCCTACATTCGTCCATGTCATGATGGACGGCCGCATCGTGAAATCCGGCGACGCCAGCTTGGCGAAACGTCTGGAAGCGGAAGGCTACCGCGGCATCCGCGACGAATTAGGTCTAGATATCCATTTGGATGAAGAATAGGAGGACGTCACATGCTGAACGAAGAAAAAACGTCCTTGTTGGATGCGGTTCGCCTGTTTTCCATTGAAAAGGAAGAACCGGAATGGATGCGCACGAAACGTTTGGAATGGCTAGAAAAATACGAAGAGCAGGCTTTCCCATTGATGGAACGCATCAGCTACCACCGTTGGCCGCTCCTTGACACAACCATCTCTGCCGGTGCATATGGCGAAGAATTAGTGAACAGTCAAGGACTCCAATACGACTTGGGCGACACACCGAAAATCGTACAATACGGAAATGTGACGCTGATGGAGCAATTGCCACAGCATTTGATCGATCAAGGCGTCATTTTCACCGACTTATATACAGCCGCTCAGGATTATCCTGAACTGGTCCAAGAATACTACATGACGACAGCCGTGAAGCCGGAAGAAGACCGTTTCACCGCTTTCCACACAGCCTTCATGAACAGCGGCGTCTTCCTTTACGTACCGAAGAACGTCGTCATCGAAGAGCCGTTGGAAGCTCTGTTCATCCAGAATTCCCACGTGAAGGAAAGCTTCGTCAAACACGTGCTTTTAGTCGCTGACGTGAACAGCTCAGTCAAATACGTGGAGCGCTACGAAACCGAAGGCAACGAAAAGAACAGCGCCAACATCATCGTTGAGGTCATCACGAAAACGGGCGCGCAAGTCAAATTCTCGGCAGTCGACACGATGGGCGAAAACACATCCGTTTACATCAACCGCCGCGGTCACCTGTTGAAGGATTCTTCCATCGAGTGGGCAATCGGCGTCATGAACGACGGCAATGTCATCTCCGATTTCGATTCCGATCTGATCGGCGACGGCTCCCACAGTGAAATCAAAGTCGTGGCTGTTTCCACAGGCAGACAAGTGCAGGGCATCGATACCCGCGTCACGAACTACGGCAAGCATTCGATCGGCCACATCCTGCAGCACGGGGTCATCATGGACCGTTCGACTTTGACCTTCAACGGCATCGGACACATCATCAAAGGTGCGAAGGGCGCTGACGCGCAACAAGAAAGCCGCGTCCTGATGCTGTCCGATAACGCCAGAGGGGATGCGAACCCGATCCTGTTGATCGACGAGAACGACGTCACAGCCGGCCATGCCGCCAGCGTCGGACGCGTTGATCCGGAAGAAATGTTCTATCTCCTTTCCCGTGGTATCCCTAAGGCAGAAGCCGAACGTCTGGTCATCCGCGGATTCCTGGGTACGGTCATCGCGGCCATCCCGGTCAAAGAAATCCGTGACGGCTTGGTGGAGATGATCGAAAGGAAGTTGATGAAGCTTTGATCGATGCTAAAAAAATCAAACGAGACTTCCCGATCCTTTTCCAGACCGTGAACGACGAGCCGCTGATCTATCTGGACAACGCGGCCACTTCACAAAAACCGAAACAGGTGCTGGAAGCTATCCAACACTATTATGAGTTCGACAACGCCAATATCCACCGCGGCGTCCATACGTTGGCGGAACGCGCGACTTCAGCTTATGAAGCCGCCCGCGAAAAATTGCGCCGCTTCATCAATGCCGCTTCGACGAAGGAAGTTCTTTTTACCCGCGGCACGACGACCGGCCTGAACTGGGTTGCTGTCGGCTTCGGCGATCTGATCGTTGAAGAGGGCGACGAAATCTACATCACGCCGATGGAGCACCACTCCAACGTGGTTCCTTGGCAACAGTTGGCGAAACGCAAGAAGGCCAAATTGGTTTACCTGCCGTTGACTGCAGACGGCTTCGTCGATGTCGAAAAATCGGCCGAAGTCATCACTGCAAAAGGCAAAATCCTGGCGGTCTGCCACTCCTCGAACGTGTTGGGAATCACCAACCCGATCAAGGAACTGGCCGCATTGATCCACCAGCACAACGGCTACATCGTCGTGGACGGCGCGCAATCGACGCCGCACATGAAAGTCGATGTTCAGGCATTGGATGCCGATTTCTACGCTTTCAGTGGCCATAAGATGCTGGGGCCTACCGGGTCCGGCGTGCTTTACGGCAAGGAAGCGTTGCTTGAAAAGATGGAGCCTGTCGAATTCGGCGGCGAAATGATTGATTTCGTCTACGATCAGGAGAGCACTTGGAGTGTTCTGCCTTGGAAATTCGAAGCGGGCACACCGAACATCGCCGGTGGAATCGGCCTTGGTGCTGCCGTTGACTATCTGGAAGCGATCGGTATGGATGCCATCGAAGCCTACGAGAAGGAAATGGTGCGCTACGTGCTGCCGAAACTGCAGGCAGTCGAAGGCATCACTGTCTACGGTCCTGCCGATCCGGAAAAGCACACAGGCGTCATCACTTTCAACCTTGATGGGGTCCATCCGCATGACTTGGCTACGGCTTTCGACATGGAAGGCATCGCTGTCCGCGCCGGCCACCACTGCGCGCAGCCATTGATGCGGTATTTGGACGTATCCTCGACAGCCAGAGCGAGTTTCTATTTCTACAACACATTCGAAGAGGCCGATCAATTCATCGCGTCCTTGCATAAAATAAAGGAGTTTTTCAAAGATGGCTTTATCTAAATTAGAAAACCTATACCGCCATGTCATTCTTGACCACTCCAGTCATCCGCACAATTACGGCACCTTGGAAAACGCCGACGAACAGATCGAACTGAACAACCCGACCTGCGGCGACGTCATCACGTTGCAATTGGCGATGGATGGCGACATCATCAAGCAGGCCAAATTCTCCGGCCACGGCTGCAGCATCAGCACAGCCAGCGCCAGCATGATGACGGATGTTGTCATCGGCAAAACGAAGGCAGAAGCGTTGGCCTTAGCGGAAGAATTTTTCCTGCTGGTCCAGGACAAAATCGAGCCGAATGAGCAACACCTCGGCGAAGCAATCGTCCTGAACGGCGTCGCGAAATTCCCGGCCCGCATCAAATGCGCCACTTTGGCTTGGAAGGCTCTGGAAAGAGCGATTCTCCAAGACAAAAAAGAAAAAGGGGAAGAACAAGCGGAATCCCCGCATGAAGGAGAGATCTTATGAGCGAAGTACCAGTAGTTGACGATTATAAATTTGGCTTTCATGACGACGCAAAAATCATCTATTCCACCGGAAAAGGGATGACTGAAGAAATCGTCAGAGAAATATCCGAGTCTAAGGATGAACCGCAATGGATGTTGGATTTCCGTCTGAAGTCATTGGAAGCATACAGAAAAGCAGGGTTGCCGAAATGGGGACCGGATCTATCCACACTCAAATTCGACGAAATCACCTACTTCCAGAAGGCCACCGATAAAGTTGCCAGAACCTGGGAGGATGTGCCTGACGAAATCAAGGAAACCTTCGAAAAGATCGGGATTCCTGAAGCCGAACGCGCATATCTGGCCGGCGTAACGGTCCAGTATGAGTCGGAAGCAGTCTACCACAATATGAAGGATGAGTTCGAGAAATTGGGCATCATCTTCACCGATACGGATACTGCCCTGAAGGAATATCCAGAAATCTTCAAGGAATACTTCGCCACTGTTGTACCGCCAACGGATAACTTCGAAGCGGCCTTGAATTCGGCCGCTTGGTCCGGCGGCACGTTCATCTATGTGCCCAAAGGCGTCCAATGCGATGTGCCGTTGCAGACGTACTTCCGTATCAACAACGAAGGCTCCGGCCAATTCGAACGCACGCTGATCGTCGTCGACGAAGGCGCCAGCGTCCACTATGTTGAAGGTTGTACCGCACCGACTTATTCGGCCGATAGCCTGCATTGCGCAGTCGTTGAGATCATCGTGAAGAAGGATGCTTACTGCCGCTACACGACCATCCAAAACTGGTCAGCCAATGTCTACAACTTGGTGACGAAACGCGCAGTAGCTCTGGAAAATGCGACAATGGAATGGATCGACGGCAACCTAGGTGCCAAAGTGACCATGAAATACCCTAGCGTATTCCTGAATGGCCGCGGCGCAAAAGGAACGATGCTTTCCGTAGCTTTCGCCGGCAAAGGCCAACTGCAGGATACCGGCGCAAAAATGATCCACAACGCACCGTACACATCCAGCTCGATCGTCTCCAAGTCGATCGCTAAAGATGGCGGGGCAGTGAACTACCGCGGACAAGTGAAGTTCGGCAAGAAATCGGAAGGATCAATCTCGCATATCGAATGCGACACGATCATCATGGATGACATTTCCACTTCCGACACGATTCCGTTCAACGAAATCCACAACGGCAGAGTCTCCCTGGAGCACGAAGCCAAAGTTTCCAAAATCTCCGAAGAGCAACTTTACTACCTGATGAGCCGTGGCCTCAGCGAGTCCCAAGCGACCGAAATGATCGTCATGGGCTTCGTCGAGCCATTCACCAAAGAACTTCCGATGGAATATGCGGTCGAGTTGAACAGACTGATTGCGTATGAGATGGAAGGATCAGTGGGTTAAGTAGCAAAAAAAGCCAAGTTATGTAGCTTGGCTTTTTTGTGTTGGGAAGAATTTCTTCAGAAATATCGATATTGCAACATAAATTGGGTTATAATAACATAATGCTAGGCAATTATATTACGCAAAAAGGTGGTTGGTTAAAGAAATGAGTAATCAAAAAAAATTCTACAGTAAATTTAATACCTACAGTAATTCTTTTAATTTGAAGTACGGTTTTGTTAACTCCTTTTTCTTTAGTATTGTAATTGCATTTCTTTTTTTTATTACAGATAATGGCAATATTCCATCAAAAATAACGAGTAACTATGATGTGTCTTTCATAAATATAACAACTTTTTTTATTATATTATTAAGTATATTTTTGATAGCAAAGTTTAAAATTTTTAATATGTTGAATCATCCTTTGATAAATAAACTAGACCAAGCTTTAGTTATACTATTTGCAGCTTTATTAATAGTGCAAGTATTATTTTTTCTGGGATACGAAAATATGACTCTTCAAAACTATTTAGTGATGTACATAGTCGGGATAGTGATATTCACTATTTTTTGTAGGATTTTAATAGTTGGTGGGAAAATCAAACATACTGATTCGGTTGTAGTGGATTTGAAAGATGTAATTGAAGGAAAAGTAGACTTTTATAAGCCGTTTCTTATCAGAGAGGCAGATGTTGATTATGATTTATTATCTAGAGGATTAATTGTTGATGATTTAGTCAATTGGATAAATAACTATCAATCAGAAGAACGGTTTGTTATTGGTATCGAAGGTAAATGGGGATCAGGAAAATCAACTTTAATAAAAAATGTTATTAAACGAATAGATAAGGAAAATGACTATATAATTATTGATGATTTTGAACCGTGGATTTCTGAGAACAAGCTTGCATTACTCAATAATCTTTTGAAAAAAATTCTTAAAAATTCCCGTTTAGATATCCCTGATAAAGAGATTGACAATGTAATTCGTTCTATTACCAAACTTGTATTAGGAAAGAGCTATTTTTCAACAATCCAATTACTCGGCAAAAAAGAGAGCGAAGAGAATGCTGAGCAAACCATTAATGAAATTAATAACTTACTGAAAAAAAATAATACGAAAATAGTTTTCATTATTGATAATTTAGATAGGCTGATGGCGGAGAACGTTTTGTTGATATTAAACATAATTCAAAATGTTCTTAATTTAAGCAACTTGGTAGTAATTCTTTCATACGACAAAGAAGAATTAGAAAAAGGTCTTAACTATATAAATATTAGTAGCGGATATCTAGATAAGCTAGTTCAAAAGAAAGTAGTAATTCCACTGATTGACGAAAATTCATTGTTTCAGATTTATAGCGATACTATCCATGCCATAGCTAGTAGAAAAGAAATTAAGTATAATAGATCAGAATTAGACACATTTCTTAGAATACTAGCAAATAATGGTATTGGGTTAAGAGAATTTAAAAGGTTTCTAAATTCTGTAATCATTCCTGTGTTTAATCGCGATATATGTAATTCCCTATTAGATACTCTTGTGATTGAATTTATTAGATTTTCCAATTTTAATCTATATAATAAAGTATATATGAATTCTGATTATTTTATATCGACAGATAGAGGATTTGGAGCAAAGTTTTCATGGTATGATGATTCAAAATATGATTTAGAATTCAATAAATTTTTTGATGATTTTCAAGTTCAAAAACCGTATGAATGGGACCTACTAGCTTTAATATTTCCAACAATAAAGAATTTTGTTGATGGAACTAAAAGAAATTATAAAACTTTAATCCGTGGCGGAAGACAAGATTCTAAATACATCGAAATACAAAAAAGCAAAAGAATATCTAGTAGTAAGTTTTTTGATTTGTATTTTACTTTAAATACAAACTATGAATCCAATGTGATTGACTACACGAAAATATTTGTTAGTGAATTTGACAAAGCGGAAGTTTCGATGTCAGAACTAGTAAATTCTATAACGGACTTACCATCAGAGACTCAGACTGATTTTTTTGTTAACTTTGCTTATTTCATTGAGGATTTAAACATAAAAAGACTTAGTGATTTTATTACAGAAGTATTATCTAGTTATTTCAAATTTGGAAATTCTAAAGGTTTTTTAGTATTAGGAACGAAGGATAGAGTTGCGGTAATGATTGCTGAGCTAATAGAGCGGCTAGATCTCGATACAGTAAAAGATATTACCAATACTTACTTGCATAATCCCAAATACGTTTCTGTAATTTCTGATATTACTTATTGGTTAGACAAAAGTTATACAAAAGATAATTCTGATATAGTGAGCTATTTTACAGAGCAAAAGAATCAACTGGTTGAAAGAATTACAGAAAATGATGAATTTA
>NZ_JBAVFV010000023.1:0-3245 GCF_049684335.1 Trichococcus sp. | reverse complement strand
TCAATGATCAAGGATTGAACGGGACTGCCTCCGTTTCGGATGGGGAATCCCTGCAAACATCAGATCCATTGAAGGATTTAGCCGGTTTCAATCCGGAACAACTATTCGGCTTATCATGGTCGACTTGCTTGAACGCCACAATAGAAGCTTTGCTTAAAGCGAGGGGAGCCAAGGCGCGGAGCAAAGCGGAAGTCCATGTCGATTTCTGCAGGGAAGAGGACGGAAAAGGGTTTTATTTCGATCTCAAGGCTTTTATTTCGGTCGAAGGCATGGAGTTGGCAGATGTTGAGAAACTTGCGCAATCAGCCCACAAACGCTGTCCTGTTTCAAAAATCATTGGTGACTACAATCACGTCACGTTGGAAGTTGTCCCGTACGCGGAATAACGACCTTTGAGTTCGTTGCTTCATTTGACAGCTAAAGCGTATCAGTTTGCTTCACTCTGTTTTGTGATAAAATAGTGAAAAGCAGAAAAGGTGGCGTAGCGTATGTTAAAAGATTTCGATTTTGACAAAAAAGACACGACATTATCCGGCACAAAAAGGTCCGAACTCGGCAGTGAATTAGCCGCTTTGCAAAGAAAGCTGGTCAACAGCGATTCATCCATGCTTATCATCGTCGATGGTTGGGAATCTTCGGGCAAAGGGCATATATTGAAGGATCTGACAAGGGAATTGGACCCGCGTTATTTCGAAGTAAGTGTCTTCGATGATGCGTTGGATGATTATGCAGAACGTCCGTTTTTGTGGCGCTTCGCAAGGGATTTACCCGGAAGAGGCCGAATCGCCTTTTTTGACCGCAGTTTTTATTCGGAACTAATGAATGATCTGAAGGTGAAAGATGAACGCTTGGAACATCACCTCGGCTATATCAGTTTTCTGGAGCGGATGCTGGTTGCCGATAACACAATCGTCCTGAAACTGTTTTTGCACCACTCGGAAAATACGATGGAAAAACGGATTGAGAAGCTTAAAGACGATCCGTACAGAGAGTTCCTCATCACGAAAGACGATGAAAAACAACTCAAAAAATACAATAAATATTTGAAACACTTTGACAAAATATTGGGAATGACAAATTTTGAGTCTTCTCCGTGGCACGTGATCTCATCAGAGGACCTAAAGGATGCTTCCCGAGAAGCGATTAGCATCGCTAGCAGCACTTTGAAGAGCCACCTTGAACAAACTGAAAAGAAACCACCGGCGCCAATCCGTTCCGGCCTTAAGGAAAAGCCATTGACTAAAATCGATTTGAAAGCTACTATAACGGAAGAAGAGTACGAGGCACAGCTGGCGAAACTGCAGGAAGAAGCAGGTGAATTGGTCTACGAAATGTGGCTGAAAAAGATCCCGTGTGTCCTTGTGTTCGAAGGGACGGATGCAGCAGGCAAGGGTGGCGCCATCAGCCGCTTGACAAGGTTGATTGATCCCCGAAGTTATGATGTAGCTACGACAGCAGCACCCACAGAAAACGAGAGCCGCTTTAATTATCTATGGCGCTTCTATCAGACTTTCCCGGTGAAAGGAAAGATGACCATCTATGACAGAAGCTGGTACGGTCGCGTGCTGGTGGAACGTGTGGAAGGCTTCACGCCAGAGCACCGGTGGGCCGCAGCCTACGATGAAATCAATGAAATGGAACACAACTTAGTCCACGATGGTTTATTGATCATTAAATTCCTGATCGTGATAGATAAAGAAGAGCAAAAACAACGCTTTAAAGACCGTGAAAATGATCCGGAGAAGAATTACAAACTGACCGTTGAAGATTGGCGGAACCATGAAAAATTTGAGAAATATGAAGAAGCGATGAACGAAATGGTCGCTCGGACGGATACGAAAGATGCTCCGTGGATCATTGTCGAAGGAACCCAAAAAGAATATGCCCGGATCAAAGTATTGAAAGAATTCATCAGCCGGGCAAGAGCCTTCATTGATAGCCACGAGGGCAAAAAGCAAGGAAAATAGTCGAATGTAAGCGGGGCGTATAATTTGTTAACAAATAAGAGAGTAACCATCTATGTAACGGGCGGCATTGCAGTCTATAAAGCAGCTGATCTCGTCAGAAAATTCATCAAGGCGGGCGCGGAAGTCAAAGTCGCGATGACTGCTTCCGCACAGGAATTCGTCACGCCGTTGACATTCCAGGTATTGAGCAAGCACTACGTCTACACAAACACCTTCGATGAAAAAGATGCGCAATTCGTCAGCCATATCCATTTGGCTGACTGGACCGAGCTTGCCGTCGTAGCACCGGCAACAGCAAATATCCTCG
Organism: Trichococcus sp.; assembly: GCF_049684335.1. Classification (GTDB taxonomy): domain Bacteria; phylum Bacillota; class Bacilli; order Lactobacillales; family Aerococcaceae; genus Trichococcus. The sequence continues at coordinate 971 of NZ_JBAVFV010000023.1, read as the reverse complement.
CCAAGATGGCGAACGGCATTGCCGATGATTTTGTGTCGACCGCGCTATTGGCGACTACAGCTCCACGGCTGATTGTGCCTGCCATGAACCAGCACATGCTGGAAAATCCGGCTACAGTCCGGAATATGGAAGCTCTGAAAAGTTACGGCTATGAAATCATGGAGCCCGACACAGGCTTTTTGGCTGAAGGATACGAAGGCAAAGGGCGCATGCCGGAACCGGATAATATTGTTGAGGCAGCGCAGCTAGTCGTTCTGAATAATGCCAAAGAACTGCCTTTGAGAGGCAAAAAGGTGCTTATCACAGCAGGAGGAACAAAGGAGCGCATAGACCCGGTCAGATTCATCACCAATGATTCTTCAGGCAAAATGGGTTTCAGTTTGGCGAAAGCTGCCCGTGACTTAGGTGCTGAAGTGACATTGGTCACCGCAACAAATCTGTTGCCGATTCCTTTTGGGGTCGAACCAATATCCGTACAATCGTCCAAAGAGATGGAAACAGCAGTTTTAGATAAATTTCACAATGTTGATATGGTTATCATGGCAGCGGCTGTATCTGATTATAGACCGAAAACGCAAGCGACAGTCAAAATCAAGAAAACGAACGAGGATTTGACTCTGGTTTTGGAGAAAACCACGGATATCTTGGCTGAACTGGGAAAAAGAAAAATAGATCAATTTTTGATCGGTTTTGCGGCTGAAACGCATGAAGTCGAACTTTATGCGCTAGATAAGCTGAAACGCAAAAACGCTGATATGATTGTAGCAAATGACGTTTCAAAAGAATATGCAGGATTCAATAAAGATACAAACGAAGTGATCATTTACCAAGCGGATAAAGAACCGATCCAGATTTCGGTAAGATCAAAAGATTTGATTGCTGAAGAAATCTTGTATGCAGCCATCGAATCGATGCATAATAAAATTGGTTCAAACTAAGTCGTTAAAAACGAAAAAATAACATACTATAGC
>NZ_JBAVFV010000022.1:0-6538 GCF_049684335.1 Trichococcus sp. | reverse complement strand
GCCAGGTTTGGCATTGTGAGGTGCTCGGCAGTAAAATGTATCATGTCACCTTAGATGGGACAGCCAGGGAACAGGATGTATGTCAGTGCAAGTACTGGAAAAATCATCAGTATTGCAAGCATACGATCGCTGTTGAATTGTATCTGAAGGAGAAATGCGGTACCCGTATTCTGACGGAAAGCAGCGCAGAACAGTTTCAGGTCGATGCGGAAACTGCCGGTCAAGAATTTGTGAACGATTTGACGCAGATTTTCTTCCAAGAAAACAAAGGCGCCCAGAGCCTGAACACCCAAGCAGATTTTTTAGTGCAGTATACGCTGCAAGTTCTGCGCATGAAGCCAAATAGTCTGATGCAAAACACTGGTGAGCATGTATTGGCTTTATCCTTGCGTGCAGGGGTCGATAAACCTTACATGGTCACCAATATCGAACAATTTACGGAACAATTCATCAAACAAGAAAAATGGGAATACCGCCTCGGCGATGGGATCGATTTCCGGACAGTGAAGATCCAAGAAATGGACCATCCGATCATCTACCGGTTGCATAAGCTGCTGGAAGAGCAACCCGCAGCGTTGAACAAGCAATTGCTGAATGTTACGGCTCGAAAATTAGATTCCTATCTGATTCTTCCGCCGAGTTCAGCGCACTCCATTTTGGAGGATTTGATCCAAACAGGACGGGTGGAATGGATTGCCGGCGAGCAAACGTATCCGGATGTGCAGATCAGTCCGGAAAAACCGGGCTATCAATTCCTTTTGGGAAAGAAAGGCAAGGGAATAGAGCTTCGCATCAAGTGTGACAATATCACCCATCTATTGGATTATGACTGGCTGATCGAGGGCAACAAAGTTCATCCGCTAAGTGTGCAGCAACATAAACTGTTGGGGTACCTCTCGTTCTTTGAAAAACGTTTTGAAGACTCAAATGTGATCGGAATCGAAGAACCAGATGTATCGGATTTGCTGACCTATGTTATTCCATTGCTGAAACAGATCGGAACGGTGCACTTCAGTGAAGAATTGGAGCGCAACATCGTTGATGAGCCGCTGACCGTCTCCATCCATTTCCGAGGTCCGGCCAAGCGCATAAAAGGTGAAATTTTCTTCAAATACGGGGAAACGGTTTTCCGTCAGAACCGTGCTTCGAAAACAGAGTCCCAATTCCTGATCAGGGATACGATAGGTGAAGAGCGGATCCTGCAGGTATTGGAAAATCTGGATTTCAACATAATCGAAAACCAAATAGCCTTCCTGGCTTCGAAAGATGTTGATCTATTCAGCTTTCTTTACAGGAAAATACCTGTTTTGCGCCGTTATGCCGAGGTCGAATTAAGTCCGGATCTGCAGAATCTGATAGTGGAAAATACGGAAGTTTCAACGTCGGTTCAACGCAGGACAAGGGATTCTTTTTTGGATATCCGGTTTGATGTCGGTGGCATTTCGGAAAACGAAATCGACAGATTGTTGAATAGCCTCAAAAAAAATGATGCTTATTACAAGACAGAAGACGGTCGCATCTTATCTTTGGAGACGGAAACAATGAAAGAGATGAATCGTTTCCTCTCATTGATCAAAGATGAGTCCCAGCTCCATGATGGCACACTTTCGATGCCGATGATCAAGAGCATGACACTCGAAAAAGAAATCAATGATCTGAACCCTGAAGTCGGCAGCCAAGATTTCCTTAACGAACTGTATCATTTCATCAAGCACCCGAATGAGTTTCCGGCTGAATTGCCAAAAACGTTGCAAGCGGATTTGCGTCCGTATCAAGTGACCGGCTTCAAATGGCTGAAATTTCTCGCCAATTACGGTTTAGGCGGTATTTTGGCTGATGAAATGGGACTCGGCAAAACACTCCAGTTGATCATCTTCTTGCTGAGCGAAGTAGAGGAAGGTAAAAATGATGCCAAACCCGCTTTGGTGATTGCGCCGGCTTCACTGATCTACAACTGGAAGTACGAATTCCAAAAATTTGCGCCCTTGCTTCAGATAAGTGTCATCAGCGGCGTGAAGAAGGAACGGGAAGAGCAGTTGTCTCAATTGCCCGAGAACGGCATTGCGATAACCTCTTATCAAAGTTTCCGGCAGGATATCGAATCTTATCAAAAGTGTGATTTCTATGCGATGATCCTGGACGAATCCCAGTATGTCAATAACTACAATACAAAGACGTTCCGTGCAATAGCGAAGATGAATGCCCGGGTCAATATTGCGTTGAGCGGCACGCCAATCGAGAACAGCGTGACGGAATTCTGGGCAATTTTCCAATTGATTTTGCCGGGATTGTTCCCGAAACTACAAGAATTCAAAAAAATGTCGCTCGAAGACATTTCGAAAACAGCCAAACCCTTCATGTTGCGTAGGCTGAAGGCGGATGTTCTGGGTGATCTTCCGGAAAAATCCGAAGCCGATCTGTACAGCAGTCTCAATCGCGAACAGAAAATCATGTATTTGGCTTATCTCCAGCAGTTGCAGGAAAAGGTATCTGATTATGACAGTGAAGATTTCCAACGGAACCGAATGGAAATTTTGGCCGGGCTGACACGTCTGCGTCAAATCTGTTGCGATCCCCGTTTGGTGGATGCAGCCTACGAAGGCGGCTCAGGGAAATTGGAGCAACTGGTCGAAATATTGAAAAATGCTCAAGAGAACAACCAGCATGTTTTGGTGTTTTCACAATTCACATCCATGTTGAAGTTGATTGAAGCAGAGTTGGTCAAGGAAAATTTAAGCCATCTCTATCTCAGCGGAAAAACCCCTCCCGCCGAAAGGATTACGTTGGTCAATCAGTTCAATGAAGGAAACACGGATGTCTTTTTGATTTCACTGAAAGCGGGCGGCACCGGGTTGAACCTGACCGGTGCAGACACCGTCATCCTCTTCGATTTATGGTGGAACCCGGCAGTCGAAGAGCAAGCCGCCGGGCGAGCACACCGCATCGGCCAAAAGAAAAATGTGCAGGTGTACCGTTTCATCGCGGAGGGAACGATCGAAGAGAAAATCAATCAGCTGCAGCAGGACAAAAAGATGCTCTTTGATCAGTTGATCGTATCCGAAGGGGAAGAGGCGCTCAGCCGCCAACGGTTGACGAACGATGACATCAAGCAGATTTTGGGGATTCAATCCTGAAATAACCACTAATGAGGCTGTTTGATATCCATTTTCAGAAAAACACTTGCTTCTTTCGGTATAATTCGATATAATTATAAACGGTGCAAAACCACATTTCACACCTTGATCGATACGGTGGACGTTGCTTGTCGTAAGATGAGTTTCTGCTGTAGAAGAAATCGGGGGAGGAAAATAAAAACAAACTTGGAGGAAACAAACATGGCAGTAATTTCAATGAAACAATTATTGGAAGCAGGCGTACACTTCGGTCATCAGACTCGTCGTTGGAACCCAAAAATGAAAAGATACATCTTTACAGAAAGAAACGGTATCTACATCATCGACTTGCAAAAAACTGTAAAATTAGTCGACGAAGCATACAAATATATGCTTAACGTTGCTGAAGAAGGCGGCGTAGCTTTATTCGTAGGAACTAAAAAACAAGCGCAAGATTCAATCAAAGACGAAGCAATCCGTTCAGGTCAGTTCTTCGTAAATCACCGTTGGTTAGGTGGTACTTTGACTAACTGGGATACTATCCAAAAACGTATCAAACGTTTGAAATCAATCGAAGCTATGTCTGAAGACGGCACTTTCGAACTACTTCCTAAAAAAGAAGTTTCTATCTTGAAAAAAGAACAAGAACGTTTGGAAAAATTCTTGGGCGGTATCAAAGATATGCCTAGAATTCCGGATGTAATGTTCATCGTTGACCCAAGAAAAGAAAGAATCGCTGTTCAAGAAGCTCACAAATTGAACATTCCTATCGTCGCTATGGTTGACACAAACTGTGATCCAGATGAAATCGACGTAGTAATCCCTTCAAATGATGATGCTATCCGCGCAGTTAAATTGATCACTGCTAAAATGGCTGATGCTTTCATCGAAGGCAACCAAGGAAAAGATCAAGTTGAAATTTCTGTTGAAGAAACTTTTGCAGCTGAAGCTGACGAAGCAACTTCATTAGAAGAAATCGTTGAAGTTGTAGAAGGCAACAACGAATAATATTTCCTATTTAGTTTGAAGTAACGAGCTGTCTCAGAAAAGAAGAAAGATATAGCCAATTTGGCAGCCGACATCTTTTCTATTCTCTTTGGGACAGCTTTTTTTATGAAAAAGAATATTCAGGAGGAATCATAGAATGGCACAAGTAACAGCAAAAATGGTTAAAGAATTACGCGACATGACAGGCGTAGGCATGATGGATGCTAAAAGAGCTCTAGTAGAAGTCGATGGCGACATGGACAAAGCGGTTGACTACTTAAGAGAAAACGGTATGGCTAAAGCAGCTAAAAAAGCTGACCGTATCGCTGCTGAAGGACTTGCAAACGTATATGTTGATGGAAATACAGCCGTAATCGCTGAAATCAATGCAGAAACGGATTTTGTTGCGAAAAACGACAAATTCCAAAACTTAGTAGCTGATATCACAGCAATCATCGCTAAAAACAAACCAGAAACTGTGGAAGCTGCTTTAGCAATCGAAACTGCTGAAGGTACATTAAACGATGTTATCTTGAGCGCTACTACAATAATCGGCGAAAAAATTACTTTGCGTCGCTTTACTATCGTTGAAAAAACGGATGCTGATGCTTTCGGTGCATACTTACACCAAGGCGGACGTATTGCTGTATTGACATTATTGGAAGGATCTGCTGATGCGGATGCTGCTAAAGACATCTCTATGCACATCGCTGCCATCAATCCTAAATATGTTTCGCGCGACGAAGTTTCTCCAGAAGAACTTGAACATGAAAAGAAAGTTCTTACTGAACAAGCATTGAACGAAGGCAAACCAGCCAATATCGTTGAAAAAATGATCGTAGGCCGTTTGAACAAGTTCTTGAGCGAAATTTCATTGAACGATCAACCTTTCGTTAAAGATCCAGATCAAACAGTTGGACAATTTGCTGCTTCTAAAGGCGGGACTGTTAAATCATTCGTTCGCTACGCTGTAGGCGAAGGTATCGAAAAACGCTCTGTGGACTTTGCAGAAGAAGTAATGAGCCAAGTTAAAAAATAATGAAAATTGCCCCTTAATTGGGGCTTTTTTATCATAGTCATAAGCCTGATTGATCAGGGGTCAGCCAATTACGGAGGGAAATATAGAATGAGTGAACCAAAATACAAACGCGTTGTTTTAAAACTAAGCGGTGAAGCTTTAGCTGGCAACACTGGTTTCGGAATCAATCCGCCGACGATCGAAGAAATCGTTAAAGAAATCAAAGAAGTACATGATTTGGGCGTAGAAATGGCTATCGTTGTGGGCGGCGGCAATATTTGGCGCGGCACGACAGGCGCTGAAATGGGCATGGAGAGAGCGCAAGCAGACTATATGGGTATGCTTGCGACTGTCATGAATTCTTTGGCTTTGCAGGATGCACTGGAGAATGCTGGCGTTCCGACTCGTGTTCAGACTTCCATCGAAATGCGACAAATTGCCGAACCTTACATCCGCAGACGTGCTGTCCGTCATCTTGAAAAAGGACGCGTTGTGATCTTTGCTGCCGGTACCGGCAATCCTTACTTCTCTACTGACACAACTGCAGCCCTTCGTGCCGCTGAAATCAATGCTGACGTTATTTTGATGGCTAAGAACAATGTTGATGGGGTCTATTCATCCGATCCGATGAAGGACTTGAACGCAACAAAATTCTCTGAATTGACTCATTTGGATGTTATTTCCAAAGGACTGCAAGTAATGGATACTACAGCAAGCTCACTAAGCATGGATAACGACATCCCACTGGTTGTGTTTAACTTAAACAGACAAGGGAATATTCGCCGTGTTATACTTGGAGAAGATATCGGAACGACTGTTAGGGGGAAATAATCATGGTAAAAGAAATCCTGGATAATGCGACCGACAGAATGAAAAAGACAGAAGCTGCATTGATCCGCGAACTTGGCTCGATTCGGGCAGGCCGCGCGAATGCGAGTTTATTGGATCGCATCGAAGTGGAATACTACGGAACGAACACGCCGGTGAATCAATTGGCTTCCATCACGATTCCTGAAGGACGCATGTTGCTGGTGACACCTTACGATAAATCCAGTATCGGTGATATCGAACGCGCGATTTACCAAAGCGACCTGGGCATCAACCCAGCCAATGACGGGAATGTCATCCGTTTGGTGATCCCGGCACTGACTTCAGAGCGCCGCAAAGAGTTGGCAAAAACCGTGGGCAAAGAAAACGAAGCGGCTAAGGTCTCTATCCGAAATATTCGCCGCGATGCCATCGAGGCATTGAAAAAAGCAGAAAAAAACAAAGAAATCACAGAAGATGAGTTACGCACATATGAAAAGAAAGTGCAAGAGTTGACCGACAAATCTTCCAAAGAAATCGACAAAATAACAGCGGACAAAGAAAAAGAAATTTTGGACGTTTAAAATTTCATCCGTTGGAAAGGAGTCAGGGG
>NZ_JBAVFV010000021.1:0-7263 GCF_049684335.1 Trichococcus sp. | reverse complement strand
CAGTTAAAGCCATCCTCATCGGGGATGCCAATCCACTCTTCCTCCTCCAGAAAGCTGGCCAAGCTAGTGCGAACCAAACTTTGGCACAAAAAAAGCGGACAATGAATTGTCCGCCCCAATCAATTTGTAGCTTATAGTCTATCGTTTAATTCTTTAGCTAATTCTTCGAATCCAGGTTTGCCAAGAAGCGCAAACATGTTTTTCTTATAGGCTTCTACACCTGGTTGGTCGAATGGATTAACACCGTTCAAGTAACCAGAGATACCTACTGCGATTTCGAAGAAGTATACTAGATAGCCTAAAGAGTAAGCATCCATTGCAGGCATAGTAACTAACAGGTTTGGCACGCCGCCGTCTGTATGAGCCAATAATGTGCCTTGGTAAGCTTTTGTATTTACGAAATCAACATCTTTACCTTCAAGATAGCCTAAGCCGTCCAGATCTTCTGCGCTTAAAGGAATTTTGATTGTTTTGCGTGGATTTGCAACTTTTACGACTGTTTCAAAGATATTTCTTTGTCCATCTTGGATGGATTGGCCGATTGAATGCAAATCTGTCGAGAAATTCGCGCTTGTTGGATAAATACCTTTTTGGTCTTTACCTTCAGATTCGCCGAACAGTTGTTTCCACCATTCCGAAAGATATTGCATGCCTGGTTCATAGTTAGCTAAGATTTCAGTCACTTTGCCTTTGCGGTAAAGGATGTTGCGGATAGCTGCGTATTGGTATGCTACGTTAGTTGATAAATCAGGATTCGAGTATACTTCACGGGCATCGGCAGCACCTTGCATCAACGCATCGATATCAGCACCACTGACTGCGATTGGAAGAAGACCAACTGGTGTCAATACAGTGAAACGTCCGCCGACATCATCAGGAATTACGAAAGTTTCGTACCCTTCCATGTCCGCTTCATGCTTCGCTGCGCCTCTTGCTTTATCGGTGGTAGAGTAAATGCGTTTTACTGCTTCTTCTTTACCATATTTTTTGATCAATAATTCTTTGAAGACACGGAAAGCAATCGCTGGTTCAGTTGTTGTACCTGATTTTGAAATCATGTTTACTGAGAAATCACGATCCCCGATCACTTCAATCAAGTCAGCTAAATAAGTTGAGCTGATACTGTTTCCTGCAAAGAAAATTTGAGGTGTTTTGCGATCCGCAGTTGTCTGAACGTTGTAAAAAGTGTTGTTAAGGAAGTCGATTGCAGCACGGGCTCCTAAATAAGAACCTCCGATACCGATAACAACCAAAACTTCTGAATCAGATTGGATTTTTTTTGCTGCCGCTTTGATGCGTGCAAATTCGTCTTTGTCATAATCTTTAGGAAGATCGATCCAGCCTGTGAAGTCGCTCCCTGGGCCTGTACCTTCACGAAGCGCTTTGTCAGCTGCCGTTACTTGGTACTGGATGTAATCCAACTCGTGTTGTGCAAAAAATTCCAAAGCTTTAGAGTAATCAAATTGAATATGTGACATTTAATATCCTCCTAATTTGTTTTTATAAAATGATTACTGATCGAAATAAGGCACCTTTAATGGTAAATAGGTACGCTGTCCAATTCCAAGTCAGTAAGTATTTCCGAGATTTCCGAATATTTTTTCCATGCGAACTTGCCTGGTTCATTCAATAAGCTGTCCAAATCGGAAGGTTTTTCTAATGAATCGAAAACAAATAAAGGCATATTTTTGCCATTTACTCTCATGTTCGTCAAGTCAAGCAATCGCAAGGACTCAGATTCAATGCCAACATGCGCCAGCAAGACTTCCATTATAGATCCTAAAGGGGATTTTCCGCCCTCGGATAAATTTACACTAGGTAGGCTGTAGGATTCGTTTTCTGTATTGACCAGAAAGTAAGTATCCTCCGCCTCATTAGTGACCATAATAGTCCCTGCCACTATGTTTTCTTTTATCATAATGAATGTCCCCTCTCACCGGAAGTCGTAAAAACAGGATTATTCCCTGTCGATTTTCTGACTTTCTCGTCCTCTTTGGCCTCTTCGATCCAGGTAGGCATCATTTCTTTCAAGGTCTCAAAACCAATCTGTGGCAAGTATCTTCTTTTTCTTTTCTTTCTTTTCGCCGGGTAACAAGGTGTCGCCAACTTTTCCATAGCTCTGAGAGACAGACTTATTTTCCCTGTGTACTCATCGATATCTATGATTTTAGCTTCCACTCCATCGTCAATTTGAATGAATTCGTCAAGATTAGTCACATACCCATGCCTGCATTCGGATATATGGATCAGGCCTTGCGTATTCTTGTCTAATGAAATGAACACGCCATATGATTGGATACCTGTTACATTTCCTTCAATTATGTCTCCGATTTTATATTCCATTTTCATTCATAATTCCCCTCACAGTACCATATAATTATACCACGTGCCTAGATGAAAGGATAGAATTTCTGATGCAACTTTGATCAGAAGCAACTCTTAGGCGGCGTCATAGCGATTACTACCTTGAAAACACTCCAGTAGTGTTAGGAGTGGCAGAAACAAGATAATCTTATCCATGATGAAAAGGGGCATTTTTTGTGCCCCCTTCTATACTATTATAAAATCGTGATGCTTTCGATGACAACGTCTTCGACAGGTTTGTCTTGAGCGCCTTTTTTCACGCCTTCGATAGCGTAGACTGTGTCCATGCCAGCGTCCACTTGCCCGAATACAGTATGTTTTTTATCCAACCAAGGTGTTCCGCCGTTTGCAGCATAAGCATCTATGATTTCTTTAGGCCATCCACCAGCTTCCAATTGAGCCAACATTGTCATAGGCACTTCTTTAGCGGTAACGATGAAAAATTGGCTTCCGTTAGTGTTCGGGCCAGCATTCGCCATCGACAACGCACCATTCAGGTTGAAAAGACTCGTCGAGAATTCATCTTCAAAAGAATCGCCCCAAACACTTGAGCCGCCCATACCAGTTCCTGTAGGGTCGCCGCCTTGGATCATGAAGTCATTTATGACACGGTGGAAAATGATTCCGTCATAATAGCCGCTCTCAGCCAAACCTAAAAAGTTTTCAACTGTTTTTGGCGCCAAATCAGGGAACAAACGGATAGTGATATCCCCTTTATTTGTTTTCATAATGACTTTCTTATCGTTATCTGTTGCTTGTAATTGTGGAAATAAACTCATTATTCATCCTCCTTTTTTTTACATTTTACCACAATATGCAAAAGATTAATCCCCCGATTATCCAAAAATGAAAATTCAGCCCATTTTTTCTTTTTCATTAGGATGTAAGTATCGATTCATGTTATCATAAATGAAAATTAGCTATTTAAGTGAAGGATGAAAAATAATGATGATTTTCGAGAATTTCCCTTTAATTTGTTCCCTGGCAGCTATCATGTTCACCCAAGCTTTAAAATATCCGATTGCAATTTTTTCAAAAGACAAGAAAACTTCCTTGTCCATTGTTACGACTACGGGCGGGATGCCCAGTTCCCACTCGGCTGCCGTCAGTTCGCTTATAACGGCACTCATTCTGCAATACGGAATCGGTTCTGGTTATGTAGCTATCGCTACAACTTTTGGCGTCATCGTTATGTTTGACTCGATGGGCGTACGTCGTCAGAGCGGTGAGCAAGGCATCGTTCTCATCGACGCCATCAAAGAGCTGACCCGTTTATCCCTAAAGTTCCCCAAGAACGAACAGGAACTGGTTGCAGAAGAAAAAGATGAGAAGATTTACCCTGAAGAAATGGCAGTCAAAAAATACCTTGGGCACAAACCTTCGGAAGTTTTTGTCGGACTGTTGACAGGCATCTTTGTAACATTCATCGTCAGAATGTTCTATGAGCAAATCTGATACCTCTCCGGGCGAGTCATTCACCCGGAACAGAAACAACGGAGGAATACAATTGAAAGATATAGAAATATACGACATCACTATCATCGGCGGCGGCCCTATCGGCATGTTCACGGCGTTCTACGCCGGCCTGCGGCAAGCCAAAGTCAAAATTATAGAAGCCCTACCCCAGCTCGGCGGCCAACCTGGAATGCTTTATGCTGAAAAAAATATATATGACATCGCAGGCTACCCCGCCATTTCCGGCGGCGACCTCGTCAGTAACCTGAAAGAGCAGATGGAACGCTTCGACACAAAGTTGGTATTCGGCGAAGAAGCGTTTGAACTCGAAAAAAATGCTGATGGCATCTTTGAAATCCAAACGACCAAAAACCGCCACTATTCGAAAGCAGTGATCATTTCTGCGGGAAATGGAGCATTCCGGCCGAGAAAACTGGAAATAGAACACGCAGATAAGTACGAGAACACCAATCTACACTATTTCGTGAACAACATCGAGAGTTTCCGCGATAAAACAGTAGCCATCTGTGGTGGTGGCGATTCAGCAGTTGATTGGGCACTAACTCTGGAACCAATCGCCAAAAAGGTCTATCTGATTCATCGTCGCCCGCAATTCCGCGCCCAAGAGCACAGCGTCCACTTGTTGCAAGAGTCGTCCATTGAAATCATGACGCCTTTCGTTCCGGTCAGCGTCAACGGAAACGATGAGTTCTTAACAAGCGTCACGCTTCAGGAAGCCCGTAAAGACAATACGACGGAATTGGAAATAGATGACTTTTTGATCAATTACGGCTTTTCATCCTCCATCGGCGGCATGAAAAAATGGGGATTCGAAGTCCAAGGAAATGCCATCGTCGTAAACTCAAAAATGGAGACCACCATCCCAGGAGTCTATGCCATAGGAGATATCGGGACGTATTCCGGAAAAGTAAAACTGATTGCCACGGGATTCGGTGAAGCTCCTGTAGCCGTCAACAACGCGATGGTGTACATCAATCCCAACACACGTGTACAACCGATGCACAGTACCAGCTTATTTTAAATTTTATGGAGGGTCGTCTCATTCAGAGATGGCCCTTTTTTGATTTGGTTATACAGTTGTCTGAACTGGGGTGCTGGTTCGTGGCGGAATTCCCAGCAAATAACGAATCAAGAATACCTCTTCTTTTGTTTTCAATTGCCCTTCCTCTATAATAAAAGTATCAAATACGAATTCAGGAGGAATTAATATGGTCAAATCAGACAGCGAGTTGCATGCAAGGGCAGTGGCTTTAATAGAGGAACGCGGTGTGAGCGTCGAGGATATCGCCGACCTCGTTTTGCATCTCCAAAAATCATACGTAGATAATCTGACTATGGAGGAATGCATCGAGAACGTTAAGGCCGTGTTCCTGAAACGGGAAGTTCAGAACGCAATCATTACTGGCATTGAAATAGATAAGCTCGCCGAATCGGGGCAGCTCTCCCAGCCGTTGGCAGATATCATCCTGAACGACGAAGGGCTCTACGGCATCGATGAGATTCTTGCCCTTTCGATCGTCAACGTATACGGGTCCATCGGTTTTACGAACTACGGATACATCGATAAAGTTAAACCCGGTATTTTGCAGAAACTGAACGACAAAACCGATTCAGAATGCCACACCTTCCTCGATGACATCGTAGGAGCAATCGCCGCCGCAGCCGCCAGCCGCATCGCCCACGACAATCCAAACAAGAGCGAAATAATGAAGTAGAGTGTGATGAATCCTGGGGAGAAATCGAGCACTAAGTAGGCTATCCGCGAATTTTAATCCTGGACAAAGAAAAATTCTCGAATGCAAGCTACACATTCGGGAATCTAACTACACCAAAAGGGATGCCTCTTCTGATTGAGGCATCCCTTTTATGTTGTGTTATATTATTTTGACTTTCCTGCGAACCCAGAAATACAGCATCACAAGCAACAGTTCGATTATCACAAAAACCAGCACAAAACAATGCATGAAAAAGTCCTGTGGCAGCGCCAGGATGATCGGATCTGTCCGGGCATCAAAGATCCAGGCATCGTTATTGAAGAAGACACCGTGGAACGCGACAAACAAACGGTCGAAGTTCATGAATATCACTGTCAAAGCTACTAATGGAGCAGCGATCATCAAACGCAACGGATTCAGCATGCGCCAATATCCTTGCTCTTTTTTCACCATCCGAAAAAATAATATGCTTGCAACGGCTGACACTCCCAATATGGCGTAATCCAGCAGGAACAGTCTTTTCACCTCATGAAAATGGAAAAGTCCGCTCTCGGAAGCCGGAAAATCAGGCATCTTCAATTCCGCGATCCACGGCAAATTCAGATACTGCATCAGGACTCGGTAGTTATCCAGAATGACGTCTTTCGAAAACCCAGTCATCTGTTCAATGTTCAGGTAATCGATATCAAAGCTGTAGAGCGGTGTGAAGTTGATCGTGAAGGCGATGCTTGCACTCAACACCAGCAAAAAGATTGCTGTGTATCCGAAGAAATATTTCAATTTCTGTGCCATCGCTACACTTCCCACTCGGACAGATCATTGACGATATAGGTAGGTTGCTCATCTTTGCCTTCAATGTCCACCAGTTGGGAGAATCCTGTCAGGACCATCAACGTGTCCACCCCATAACGGACGCCCGCCAGGATATCCGTATTGTAGTTGTCCCCGACCATGACGACATCTGCCTTCTTCAGTTGCATCCTTTTGATGGCACCTGCCATGATGGTCGGATACGGTTTGCCGATGATCAACGGTTCTTTCTGGGTGCAAGCCTTCAGAAAGGCAGTCAAAGCACCGGCTCCCGGAATAAATCCCCTTTCGGTCGGCAGATTTGTGTCAGGATTGGTGGCAACAAATTTGGCCCCCTTTTGGATGGCCAAACAAGCGGCCTCCAATTGCTGATACGTAACCCCGCGGTCCAACGCCTGCAGGACAAAATCAGGATTCTCATCGACCATTTCGAACCCGGCAGCTTGCACTTCCTGTTTCAAGGAGGGTTCACCGACGACCAGAACCTTTTTGCCGATGTTCAATTCATTCAGGTGATCCAATGCCGCCATGGCGCTGGTGTAGATATGATCTTCCGTCACATCAATCTGGAAGTTATGCAGCAGATTCTCTTTGACTTCTGTAGCGGTCTTGGTTGCATTATTCGTGACGAACAGGAACGGAATGTTTTTATCCTGAAGTTCTTTTACGAAGACTTCCGCTGTCGGGATGCGTTCAGCACCTTTGTACACGGTTCCGTCCAGATCGATTAAATAACCTTTATATTTTTTGATGATGTTCTCCTCCTGATCACTGCTCAATCTTTTTGATTTGGAAACTTTTCTTCTCGCCCTTAGCAGATCTGGTTGTTGTCGTTTTTGGTTTATCGATTGGCTGGGAGTCGTTCGCGTTCACATCTTTGATCACGAATCCTTTTTTC
>NZ_JBAVFV010000020.1:0-65794 GCF_049684335.1 Trichococcus sp. | reverse complement strand
AGCATCTGACTTTTAATCAGAGGGTCGCAGGTTCGAGCCCTGCATAACTCATTTGCGGGTGTGGCGGAATTGGCAGACGCACTAGATTTAGGATCTAGCGCCGCAAGGCGTGGGGGTTCAAGTCCCTTCACCCGCACTTTTTATCAAGCCGGCTTAGCTCAGTTGGTAGAGCATCTGATTTGTAATCAGAGGGTCGAGGGTTCGAATCCTTTAGCCGGCATCCAAAAATGCGGAAGTAGTTCAGTGGTAGAACATCACCTTGCCAAGGTGGGGGTCGCGGGTTCGAACCCCGTCTTCCGCTTTTTTTTTATTTTAATGGCTATTGTTTAGCCGGGGTGGCGGAACTGGCAGACGCACAGGACTTAAAATCCTGCGGTGAGTGATCACCGTATCGGTTCGATTCCGATTCTCGGCACTTACGCACCCATAGCTCAATTGGATAGAGTACTTGACTACGAATCAAGCGGTTACAGGTTCGACTCCTGTTGGGTGCATTTTCACATAATTATTACCGGGAAGTAGCTCAGCTTGGTAGAGCACTTGGTTTGGGACCAAGGGGTCGCAGGTTCGAATCCTGTCTTCCCGATAAATAAAGATAGACGCAGAAATCATTCCGATGGTTTCTGTGTCTATTTTGTTTATCGGGATATATTGCCGTTTTTTCTCTTTCAGTATATAATGAGGAACATTCTCGATAATTCTGTTGGAAATGTTGAGGGAATACGCTGTTGTAGAGGCAGTAGGCAGTAGTGTGGATGGGTTATCAACTTTCTTGACTAGTTTGCTGCAAACGCCCTCGGATAGCCCTTTCTATTTGACAGTTATGTAGGAATAGCATAATATAAATATATAATAGTCAAAATTAGTCAGGGGAAGGGAGGCGTCCATTCCATGCAGAGTCAGAACATGTCGGATATCATCGAAGCGTATATCAAAAAGATTCTGAATGCAGAAGAGCAGATTGAAATCAGAAGGAATGAAATGGCAGATCGTTTTCATTGTGTACCCTCACAAATCAACTATGTCATCAATACCCGTTTTACGGAACAGCAAGGCTACTCAGTCGAAAGCAAACGCGGCGGGGGTGGCTATATACGCATCATGAAGGTGAAAATCCTGGATCAAGCGGAATTGTTGGATAAGCTGATCGCGATAGTAGGCGAAAGCATCACCCAGAAAGATGCGTTTGCGGTAACCCAAAATCTATACAGTCGCGGTATCATCACGAAACGCGAAGGAAACCTGATGTTGTCGGTATTGGATAAGTCACTTGCCCCATACACAGGCGAACACGAAGAAAGAATACGAGCCCTGCTGTTGCGTAATTTCTTGAACAGCTTGCGCTTTGAATAGATGAGCCCGTAGAGGAGGCGTTAAAAATGGATGAATTATTTACAGAAAAAGCCAGCCAAGTATTGATGTTGGCAACAGAAGAAGCGCACAAATTTAAGCATCAATCCATCGGAACGGAGCATATGCTTCTCGGACTAGTACGAGAACAAGAAGGCATTGCCGGAAAAGTGTTACGCGGATATGATATTGATGAGGAAGGAGTCCGCGAAGAGATTGTCCATCTGACCGGTTTCGGCCAAATGAACACGGACGACTTCAATGCGCCGTTGCCATTTTCTCCTCGGGCTAAAAAAGTCATTATGTATGCGACAAATGAAGCGCACAAATTGGGGGTTCCATTGGTAGGAACCGAGCACCTTTTGTTGGGTTTATTGAAAGAAGAAATTTTGGCAGTCAAAATCATCAAAAATCTGCAGATCGATCCGAATCTGCTGCGCAAGTCTCTCTATGAGAAACTGGGCATCAAACAGCCGACTAAGCCGGATATGCGTTCAGCCAAAAAGACGGAGAAAGTGGAAGAGGGAACACCGACTTTGGATTCCTTGGCCCGCAATCTGACGGAATTGGCACGGGAAAACCGGATGGATCCGATTGTAGGACGCGACAAGGAAGTCCGCCGCATCATGCAGATCGTTTCCCGCAGAACGAAGAATAATCCTGTTTTGGTAGGGGAACCAGGAGTAGGCAAGACCGCCATCGTAGAAGGTTTGGCACAGAAAATTGTGGCCGGGGATGTTCCGGATACGTTGGCGAACAAGCGCATCATGATGTTGGATATGGGTTCATTGGTGGCAGGTACGAAATACCGCGGTGAATTCGAGGAAAGAATGAAAAAAATCATCGATGAAATCTACAATGACGGCAATGTCATTCTCTTTATCGATGAGTTGCACACCTTGATTGGTGCAGGCGGGGCGGAAGGGGCAATCGATGCCTCCAATATCCTGAAACCGGCATTGGCAAGGGGCGAACTACAGACAATCGGTGCCACCACGCTTGATGAATACCAAAAATATATCGAAAAAGATGCAGCGTTGGAAAGACGTTTCGCACCAATCCATATCGATGAGCCCACACCGGAGGAATCGGTTGAGATCATGCGTGGCTTGCGTTCCCGTTATGAGGAGCACCATGGCGTAGAAATCACTGATGAGGCTTTGAAAGCAGCTGTCCAGTTATCCGTGCGCTATATCACTTCCAGAAGATTGCCCGACAAGGCGATCGATCTGATTGATGAATCCGCGGCAAAAGTCCGTTTGGATGTCACACACGGGGATACGCCAATCGGGAAAATCGAATTGGAAATCGCGAAGTTGTCGAAAGATAAAGAAGAAGCTATCCTGAATCAGGACTTTGATAAAGCTGCCCGCATCCGCAAACGCGAAATGGCGAAGAAGCAGAAATTCCAAAAAATGGTGGAACAACAAGCCCAAACAATAACTCACTACGATCTGAAGGTGACTGAAAACGACGTAGCCGAAGTGGTGGCTTTGTGGACCGGAATCCCTGTCAACCAGATGGAGCAGAAGGAAAGCGATCGTTTGATGAGGCTGGAAAAAGTGCTGCACGAACGTGTCATCGGCCAATCCGAGGCGGTAAGCGCGGTGTCCCGTGCAATCAGACGTGCACGTTCCGGGTTGAAGGACCCGAACCGTCCGATTGGTTCGTTCCTTTTCCTAGGGCCTACCGGTGTCGGGAAAACAGAATTGGTGAAAACACTGGCTGAAGCAATGTTTGGGACAGAGGATGCCTTGGTTCGCTTGGATATGTCCGAGTACATGGAAAAATACAGTACGAGTCGTCTGATCGGCTCTCCTCCCGGCTATGTCGGCTATGATGAAGGCGGTCAGTTGACGGAGAAAATCAGACAAAAGCCTTATTCGGTCATTCTTTTTGATGAGATTGAAAAAGCTCATCCGGATGTCTTCAATATTCTCCTGCAAGTACTGGATGACGGTCATCTGACCGATTCCAAAGGGCGTAAGGTTGATTTCCGCAACACGATCTTAATCATGACTTCCAACTTGGGTGCAACGGCTTTGCGTGATGAAAAATCTGTCGGATTCGCGGCGAAGGATCTCAAGCATGATTATAAAGCGATGGAGAAACGCATCCGCGAAGAGCTGAAGAACAGTTTCCGTCCGGAGTTCCTGAACCGTATCGATGAAACAATCGTCTTCCATTCATTGGAGAAAGACGAGTTGCATGAAATCGTCAAATTGATGGCAAACGGCATCGTGAAACGTTTGAAAGATCTCGATATCCATGTGCGCATCACGCCTGCAGCCATTGATGTCATCGCTAAAGCCGGTTTCGATCCGGAGTACGGCGCACGCCCGATCAGACGCGCGATCCAAAAAGAGATCGAAGACAAATTGAGTGAAGAAATGCTGAGCGGCTTGATCAAATTCGGAGATACCGTTACGATCGGCGCCCAAAAAGGCAGCATCCGGATCGCTGTGAAGCCCGCTAAGCAAGAAAACAAAGACAAAAAAGTGCCGGTAAATTCTTAAGAGCAGCAGGTCCTCATTTGGCAGACAGGGTTATTGTTCGGTTATCGCTTCCGTTTATGTTAAAATATAGTTACGGAAGTTAGAGGAGGGAACAAATAAAATGAAGAATTCTAAAAAGGCATTGTTGATCGGTTTGGGTGCTACAGCAGCGATTGCGGCAATTGCGGCAGCCTTGGCATATGAGGAAGAAGCAGTGGACAAAATTGGCTCCTATTTGAACCGTCAACGTATGAAGAGCTTCGTGAAGGACCATCTGAAAGGCAGCCAAAAATTTTTAAAGGCAATCGAGGATTTGACTGATGATGAAATCGATGCATTCTTGCGTGTGGTGGACAGAGCAGGCGATTGGAAAGAATCAGCAATGGACCTGTTCTCTGATTTAAAGGAAAAAGCCGGCGATGTAAAAGACAACGTAGGCGACAGATTGCATAAATAATAATGTTGAAACAAGGATTGTCTCATTTGCAGATAATCCTTGTTTTTTTTGGCGTGTAAGCTGCTGTTTGGCCGATAAACAGGAAGAATCGGACAACCGGAACACCAGTATCCTATTCTGTTCCCCATGGTAGGCCAGTCGACACTTTTTTCTATAAGTAACGCGCTTTAAAAAGAGAAAACGGCCATCCCAATTTGGGACAGCCGCATTTTAGTTGTTGTGGGGCGCCGGCAGCACCGTGATGGCGAGATAAGCCAAGGCCAGGTCGTCCATGCTCTTCAATGCCAAGCCGGTCGCATCAAAAAAGCGATCGATTCGGTACTGGAGCGTGTTGCGGTGCAGATAAAGATCGGCTGCCGCTTTCGACAGGTTTCCTTGATTCTGCCACATGGCCGTGATCA
The DNA here is from genome assembly GCF_049684335.1 of Trichococcus sp. Lineage (GTDB taxonomy): Bacteria > Bacillota > Bacilli > Lactobacillales > Aerococcaceae > Trichococcus. The sequence goes on along the minus strand of NZ_JBAVFV010000020.1, from coordinate 61,091 downwards.
GTTCATGTGTGCCGTCGATGGAGCTGATCGTGGCCTGCAAGGCTTGCAGTACCGGATTTTGGGTTCCTGATTCCGAGATGAAATAAGGAAGTGCGATTGCGGCAAGCGTTATGATCTTGTTGCCTTTGGAAATTGTACGACTGGCCGAAAATATTTTCCTTTCTTCCTCGAAAAGGAGCGGTAAGCGGGAATCGACAGGCCAGCGCTGTCCCAGATACAAGTCGGTTCGTAGGCTGAAGTCGTCATCCAGAATATCCAGCACTGCCGCCAATTCTTCATCGATACAGTAGGGTTCCGGGCTGTCGAGAATGAAGACACCGCTTTTGCCATTCAAAAAGAAGCATTCGCGGACAAGCGGCAGCGTTTGGCTGAAAGAATCAAGCCACAGGGTCTGATCGAAAGACCCGGCGTCCTCTTCCCGATAGGAGAGGCTGAATTGGAGCAGTTGGGTCTGCGCTAGTCCGGTCGGAATTTCGGTCGTCTGACCCAACAGAAACTGGGCCCAAGGATTCTTCGGGATTTCGGACGTCGTCTTGGCCTCGTTGAGCAGCAACTGCTTCAAAAGTGCCTTTTCACGTCCGCTCAGCGTGTGTTCAGGGATATGCAGCCATTTGTTCTGGAAAGGCAGCGTGAAGTAAGCTGGCCCGAGATTGGCCGCGGTCGTTATCTTGGCTTCAGGAAATAGTTGTTGAAGGTCGTTTTGATTCAAATTTTCACCTCATTTATAGGCTGTTGGATTTGGAATGTAAACGTGTTCTAAAAAGCAGACTCGACGTTACTTCACGAATAATGCTCAGATGGTCTGTGACCATCCTCCGCTTATTCGCTCCAGTGATTCGAGTCTAAACGCTTTTCGTCGCACTCTCTTTTCATTCATTTTAGCATTATTATCATTAATTTGCTAAAAAAATATGAAATATGCTATGATTAGTGAATCAAAAGGGACGAGGTATTGGAAGATGGATGATTTGAAGGAACAGTATATGCGGGAAGCCATCAAGGAGGCGGAAAAGGCTGCAGCCATAGGGGAAGTGCCGATCGGGGCGGTGGTCGTCTGGAAGGGCGAAATCATCGGGCGTGGGCATAATGAGCGCGAAGCGACGAATGATGCGACGACGCATGCGGAAATGACGGCGATCAAGCAAGCCAATGCGTTCAAGAAGAATTGGCGGCTAGAGGAAGCGGAGATCTATGTGACATTGGAGCCGTGTCCGATGTGCTGCGGGGCCATCCTGTTGTCACGGATCAAAAAAGTCTATTATGGCGCATCCGACCTGAAAGGCGGGACGGCGGGCACCTTGATGAATCTGCTCCAGGATGAACGCTTTAACCATCAGAGCGAGGTCGAGAAGGGTGTTCTGGAGGAAGAATGCCGGGCGCTGCTGCAGGATTTTTTCCGGGCGCTGCGCAAAGAACGGAAGGAAAACAGCCGGAAGCATCTCCGCGAACATATGCAGGAAGAAAACAAAGGCTAGCTTTTTCTTTTTGGCTATGGTATGATAAGAAATGCCGAAAGGCCTTATCGCAATGGCGATCTTATGAATTGAGTCAGATCCGGAAGGAAGCAGCTATAAGTAGGTATCGCCATGTGCTATAAGTTAATATAACTTAAATAAAGAAGCAGGAAAAACCGTTTTGACGGTTTGCCTGCTTCTTTTTTGCTTCGACTTTATTTTCTCTCGCTAAACTGGATGCTGCTGTTCCGCACCGTCAACGATGATCAAAATATTCCCTTCCTCCAATTCGGAGAAGTATCCTTGCATCTTGCGTTCCTGCTCTTCTTCCTGTTCCGGTGACAACTGCGGATAAGGATGCTGAGGGGAGGGTTCGTAGAGAGCTTCCTCATCGAAGGATGGGTAGATCGGGGCGAGTTCCTTCCAGCCGGCATTCTCATCGTGCCCTGTTTCGGTAATGACTTCAATACCGGTCTCTTTAGCCAACCGCTCTTTTTTATCCGGTGAGTTGGTCACCAACAGGAGATCCGTTTCCTTGTGTCCTTTCTCGAGCAAGCCTTTGACGGCTGTTTCCACAGCTTCAACGGTTGCGTACGAACCTGCCACAAATTTTGACATACAGTCTCAATCCTTTCTTATTTCATGGTTTTATAGAACTGCTTGATGGATCGGAAATTGTTATTCGTCCGCTTCCTTTGTGATGATGGCGATGCTGCCGTTTTCGATGGCAGCGATGCGGTCTGCAAGAAAGTCCATGCCGTCGGGGAAAGTCCCGGTCTTTTTCTGGAAAGCTTCGTATTGTTTCAGGTTGAACAGGTCATTGACCTTTTCCAGCAATGAATGGCTCGAGATAATCGCACCGTCCGCACCGCGAAGGTCCCAATTCTCCAATATGGCTTCTTGGCTGGCATTATTCGTCACCAAGGTGATTCGTTCCTTCGTATAGCCTTTTTTATGCAGTTCCTCAACCGCCCGCTTGCATTCCTCAATGGATCCGACATGGGCTTGGATAATATAAGTCATGATGATGTCCCCCTTAGCAAGAGAAAAGAAAGCGTTCTCTTTTTATTTGAGTATAAGCCTTTGCATCAAAAAAAACAACAATCGCACTGTCAATGCCGGTCGCGTGCCGCTTTCCTTTTGGCTCAGTATGGCTACTGCTTGAACACCTTTACGCTGGACCATTTATCCTGGTAAAGAATATGCACATTCCGGATGCGGTCGAGCGGAACCCATGCTTCGCCGATCAGGATTTCATCGTCTCCGCAAAGACCCTTGAAAAAGCCTTCAATGGACTCTGTTTGGCGTCCGAAGCGGTCCTTTTGGTTCAGTTGGACCGATACGCGGCGATTTTTTTTCAAGGCTACCGCCAAGGTTTCATCGATTTCGGCAGGGCTCAGCTGAGTGAGGATCGGGATGTTCTTCATGGCTTCCTCTTTTCCTGCAGAGATGGACTTCACCAGTTCATCCATCGCGTAGGCCGTTACCCATTTGATCATGCCGCGGTCATGGTAGTCGTTGTAGTCCTCAAATACTTTATCCGTCCGTTTTCTTGGTTCTCTCAGCATGCTCTTCCCCTTCCTCCAATCCGGCCATACCGCCCGCGTGTCCACCCACCAACGAGCTGCGTGCGATTGCGCGGCCACCTTCCAACAGGCTGACGGCACGCACCAGTGAGCGGAATCCGTATTTTTTACGGATCGAATCGACAATCAGATCCTTTTTTTGCTCGTTTACTTGTTCGTCAGGCTTCTGAAACAGGTCCAGCTGCAGAAAATCCGTGTAGATCAGATTTCCGGCGCCAACGCCGACATTCCGGACTGATTGGTCTTTGTAGTGTTGGTCAAAAATCATCAGGATATGGGCCACGAACTCACTCGAGGCATTGGTGGGCGGGATTTTCATTTGCTGATGGAAGCCGGTCCTGCCCAGCTGATCGATGTAGTTGATACTGTAGCCGATGCTCAGACTCACAAGCTGGGTCTTGGCTCCGGATTTACGCAAGCGCGTCGCCACTTGGTCGGCCATTTCGATCAGGACGATTTCTATTTCCGAGCGCACCACATAATCCTTGTTGAGCACCTGTGAATTGCCGATGGATTTGGAGCTGACTTTGACTTTTTCCCCCAGAAAGCTGCGGTCGATGCCCCAACTGTGGGCGTAAAGTTGCGCGCCCATGACGCCTAGCTGGCTCTTCAAGTAATAGTAATTGGTGTGCGCCAAGTCATAGATCGAGGAGATGCCCAACTGGTTGAGCCGCAGTTGGGTCCGTTTGCCGATGCCCCAAAAATCGGTCATGTCGGGGATTTTCCAAACGGTTTCGGGGATATCCGGATAACGCCATTCCGCGATCATGTCCGGTTGGTGCTTGGCCGCGTTATCGAGTGCCAACTTAGCCAACAGCGGGTTATCGCCGATGCCGATCGTCGTGTAGATGCCGGTCGTCTGCAATACGTCCGCCTGGATGAGTTTGGCCATTTCGTAAGCCGAGTTTTTCCCGAAAAGTTTCTGGGCACCGGTGATATCGACAAAACTTTCGTCAACTGAATAGACGTGGTGATTATCTTCATCCGCATACTTCTTGTAGATGTTGTTGATTTCAGTATTTTTCTGCATGTACAGCCGCATTTGCGGCGCCGCAATCACCAACCCCGGCGGATAGGGGAAGGGCAAGTCTCTGGCCCGACTGATGTTCGATATCCCGTAAGCCTTTTTGGCAGCGGGAGAGGAGGCCAGAATCAGGCCGCTGCCGCGTTCTTTCGGATCGGCTGAGGGATAGCTCATGACCACCAATTTTGTTTCGAGCGGATGCAGCCCGCGCCGCACGCATTCCACGCTCGCATAGAAGGATTTGCAGTCGATGCAGAGGATGTCACGACTGGGCTCCTTCGCATAATCAAAAACCAATTCCGTTTCATACATAAAAACCGTCTCCAATCTCTATGTCCTTATTATACGAACGTATGTTTGCGTTTGTAAAGCGAACAAGGAAAGATATTTGGGAAAAATGATAAAATACAGGCTGAAAAGCAAACTTGTATATTTTTATTGGCATAAATTACAATTTTTTGATATATAATTATAGGTGATTAATAGTTCGCGGAAATTGGAAGAATGGTCGAGGAAAAAATGAGGGGTATTGGTAAGGTTGGAATGAGATATCGATTCCTTTTATAATTCTATTTCGTGGTTGATGCTGCTTGAGGTTGAGCATCAACACTACTGGAACAATGAAAGCTATTGCACCAAGTATGGGAAATTAAGAAGAATCAATAATATTCCGCAATCATAAAGGAATCGGATGGATAAAGTTGGTTAATTTGAAAAATTAATTATCAATGAGATAATAGATAGCGTAGGGATACCTAACGATGAAATAGAGGCACGGAGTATTCGGGGTCTAAAATTATAAAACAGGGGATGAACCATTATGTCAGTCACTAACCAACCAGGAGTCTTTTTCCTTTATAAAAAAGTCAAAGCAACACAAAATGTGCAACAAACACGTCTAGTTTTGGTAGCGTTAATTGGTGCCATTATCATAACTACACTATTTTGGATTCCAATATTTTTTATAGTAGTAAATTGAATCAAGCGGTACTTGGGAAAGGATGTCAAAACGAAACTTTTCTTAAAAGGATTGATTAGAGGAACTCTTCCAGTTGCTTTTATGTTGTCAATGTATACATGGAATGATTCTCAGGGGAGAGTAGGCGATGCTGGTTACGGTTTTTCCATGTGTTTCTGCTGTTCAACAAGGTTGGTGTTATTCTCTTTGTAACGACTGCCCTTATTTCCAAAGTGCGCAATAGTCTTATGAATTTGAAGCAAACGGATCTCTAAAACTGAACTTTTGTATTTGAAAGAAAGCAGGTGGATGGATGAGTACGCGAGACAATCAGAAAAAGTACGATGACAAAAGTAATGTGGACAGTTCCATTTATTCCAGAGTCAATATCGGCCAGGGTGCAAGCAACAAGTTCGATAGCCCGAACCTCACGCATTTGGGAGGGAGCATGAACAATCCCGATGAGCAAGTACACCATAGGAACAGCTCCTTGACTACGATTATCTATTACGTGGTCGGCAGTATCATTTCAGCCTTGATAGTATTTGCAGGGATGCAAATCTTTCACGATTACTTCTATGGCGAGGCTCTCAACAAGGTGATTCCTTCTCTGCTCTTATTACTCGGATCTTTGGCGATAGGATTCATCTGCTCAAAACTGATTATGAAAAAATTTGGGCCAATCAAAAAAAAATAACCAACTAAGAATCTAATTTTTATCAACAATAGATATTCCAAACGGATAGGATGGTGTTGGGAAATGATGAAAAAGACAATCGTAACAACAATGTTTTTCCTTTCAAGTATGCTGCTATTGAGTGGGTGTGGCGGTTCCACTTCCACCACGAGTGTCGTGGAGTCAATCGGGAATGCGGCTCAGAAGAATGCGGAACTCGACAATGCCCGTTTTGAGACGCTCTACTCCATGGATAGTGAAGCTGAGCCATTCGACCAAAGCTCGGAAGGGGCCTTCGTGAAAAAAACGGAGTCTGATTATGATTGGTATCAGAAGACTTCCTTCGATGAAACGAATACCACGGAAACGGCTCAAATCAGCGGAAAGCAGTATCAGAAAATCAGTGTACCCGGGCAAGCGGAAACGCAATGGGTGGAGGTTTCATCAACTGGTTTTGCTTTGCAAGACCTCTTGAGATCGCTCTTTGAGAATGAGATAGTGGAAGCGGATATTGCGGATAGCAAGGTTGAGGATAAAGAAGGCGGCAAGGAATACACACTCACCATGAACGACGCTTATGCCGAGAGGATAAAAGCGAAAAATGTGGAAGAGCTCCAGCAGAACATCGACGAATTGAAACAGGACAACGAAGAAGCGCAGGTCATCGAGGGAATAGAAACGCTTCTCCAGGAAATTGAGGAGACCAACTATCAAGGTGTCACCATCACCTATAAAATCAACGAGGAAGGTTTCCTGACGGCTGTCCACTCCGAATCTACTGTGGTGCCTCCGACTGGGGAGGTCTACACCTTGGTTTCCAGTTTCTCTCTGACGGAATATAATCTGAGTGATACAGGGGGCCTACTGCCTCAGGTTGCAGAGTAAGGGAATGCGGGGAAATAAATAACATTCCATAAATAAGCTATGTCGCTGCAGAAAAATCCATTCCATTTGTGATAAAATCTAACTGGAATGAAATTAAAAAAGCTTTAAGAAGTGAGGATACAAAATGATTGCAAAGACAGAAGAAGATTTTAACGGGTTAAAAGAAATTGGCGGCATTTGCGGAGCGATCCGAGATGAAATGGTGAAATCAACGAAACCTGGAATCACCACAAAAGAGCTTGATGACATTGCGAAGGAGCTTTTCGAAGAAGCCGGAGCGCAATCTGCACCAAAAGGCGAATACAATTTCCCAGGGTATACGTGCATCAGCGTAAACGAAGAAGTGGCGCACGGGATTCCGAGCGATCGGATCATTGAGGAAGGGGATCTTGTGAATATCGATGTTTCAGGTTCCAAAAACGGCTATTTTGCGGATACTGGCATTTCCTTTGTTGTTGGGAAGGGCGATATCGTTCTGCAGAAATTATGTGATGTTGCGAAAGAAGCATTCGACGCGGGACTTGCGAAGGTTAAACCGGGCGCGAAAACAAGCAACCTCGGAAAAGCGGTGCACAACGTGGCGAAACGCCATGGCTTGACGGTCATCAAAAACCTGACCGGACACGGCGTCGGACGCGCAATCCACGAAGCGCCAGACCATATCTTCAATTATTACTCGCGCTGGGATGACGAAATTTTGAAAGAGGGCATGGTCATTGCTTTTGAGCCTTTTATCTCAACATTCGAAGAGGAAGTTTTCCAAGTTGAAGATGATGACTGGACCTTCTTTACGGAAGAAAGCATGGTTGCCCAATACGAACATACGATTATTGTCACAAAAGAAGGACCGATCGTTACCACTTTGTAAGGGCGCGAGTGTGGCATGATGAAAACCACTTGTTATGTTATGCAAAAAAGCACAGATTAATTTCTGTGCTTTTTTGCATAACATTTCTGCTCTCAATAATTTCGCGGCTATCAAGTAATCATGCATTTGATTTTTTGAACAACAACAAGCCTGCAAATATCATAAACCCGCCTACACATGTCGCCAATGTAGGGATTTCTCCCATTATGAGAAAACCCATCAAAGCGGCCAACAAGGGGGTAACAAACATGTAATTCGTTACATCGCTTGTTTTTTGCGCAATCGTCAGTGCTTTTGCCCACAACATGTATGCAAGCGCACTTGGGAATACACCCATAAAACCCATCACCAATAATTGCTGAAGAGGGGCATTGCCGAACTGTACTGCCGCATCCGGTAAATACCACAGCAGAAATATCGTTCCAGCAAAAACACTGTAAGCTGTTGATTGCAAAGGAGAATATTTTTTCAGTAAAGAACGTTGCAGCAGATTATAGCCGCTGATGCAGACAGCCGCGCCAAACATCCATAACATACCTGCATTCACAGAAATAATTCCGTTCCATAATGTCAAAACCAGAATGCCGCTGAATTCCACTGCAATCGCAATCCAGCCTAAGGACCTGATTTTTTCTTTGAAAATGATCCGGGCGAACAGAGCAGTCAGGATAGGTGCTGATGCGATGACAACACTTCCCGTTGCTGCTGTCAGCGATTTGGATGCTTGGTTGAAGGTGATCATATATAGCGAAAAGCCTAAAACGCCAGCCAGCAGGAATTTAGGGATGTCCTTTTTTTCCGGAAGTCCAATCTTTGTAAACAGTCCGATCACAATAAACAATAGCGAAGCAATCACATAACGAAGAACACCTATCGCTTCTGATGTGTAGTAAGTCAGAGCGATTTTTGTAAAAACAAATGCCGATGCCCACAGTAGCACTGTAACAAAAGCATATAGTTGAGCCTGATTCTTTGTATTTTGCATTTTTCCCTCGCCATCCTGAATATACAATTCACTCCTGGTGAAAACACATCCATCTCTATAAACTTTTTTGGTATATTTATAGGATAATTTAATTATATGAAAAGTCAATGTTTTTCAAATCGACAGACTTTGATCAGGAAAACAAAAGCCAACACTTGCCGGAGGTTGTTTCAGATGAATCCAGAGTTTACCTTGATTCATCAGTGCCTTAGCAAGTTACGCAATAGAGAATGGGCTGTCTACGAATGAGACCGCCCATTCTCTGTTGTTTCGTTGTCTGGTTGTCTGGGGGTCGAGCTCATAGTGAGATTCCCCGTCAAAATGGTTTTCGCGGGGAAACTCGTGCTGTCCGCGGGCGTTTTTCCCCGCCTAGGTGGTTTTGGCGGGTTTTTTGACTGTGATTTGAAGTTATTTTCCCCGTCAAAGTGGTTTTGACGGGTTATTTCAGCATAAATTCAGTTCCCATACAGCCCCATCTTCTTTGATTTTTTCTGACAACGCCTCAGATATGACGCTATCTTTGAAAATTAGAATTTTCTCATTGACAAGTTAAACAGATGCATCCATAATGATGTAAGTGAGAATCGTTCTCAATTACGCCGAGAAATAATACGGTCTGGACTAATACATTTAAAGGAGAATTAATATGGATACATTTCTACCCGCGTTTATCATGGGTTTTAGGGAAGGCCTGGAAGCATTCCTAATCGTCAGCATCATTCTTCAATACCTGAGGAAAAGCAAAAATGAATCTTTACGGAAATATGTTTACTACGGGACAATTGGTGGCATTGTTGCTTCTCTTGGCATTGGAGGCATTCTTTACATCCTGTCCAAAGCGATCGACAAAATGGATCAAGTGGCAAAACTATGGGAAAGTGGAGCAAGTTTCGTTGCATTGGCATTGGTGACTACGTTCATTTACTGGATGATCAAGCACGGCCGAAACATGGTCTCGACTGTGGAAAGCAGTGTCAGCCAAAATCTGTCTGCCTTCGGAATTGCCAGCGTTGCTTTCATAATGGTGGCGCGTGAGGGCGTAGAGGTTGCGATCTTCACTTTTGCTGGACAGTACGGCATCGCAGCGCTGTTTACAGGTATCGCAGCGGCGTTGGTTTTGGCAGTCCTGATCAATCATTCGCTGGTGAGAGTCAACTTAAGGATTCTGTTCAATATCACCTTGGCCTATCTTATCCTGCAAGCCGGCTTTTTGCTTGGTTACGGTATTCATGAAGGCCTATCTGCGCTTGGCTCAATGAACCTGTTATCCAGTGAAAATCCGCTGTTCATAAAGGCTTTTGATCTATCTGAGACTATTTTCTACCATAAAGAAGGACTGCTTGGCTTGCCTTTGTACGTCCTGTTCGGATGGTACTCCAAACCGGAAATACTTCAATTTATTATGCAATACCTCTACACGGGTTCGGTTTTCTACATTTGGTACAGGGAAATAAAAAAAGAAGCGAGTAAATTAAATTCGCTCGCGCAATAGCATAAATCCGATGGCAACCTATACAGATAAGTAGCCAATTAAAATAGGCCAGGACGAAATCACACAATGATTTCAGTCTTGGCCTTTTTTTGTTGCAGGCCTTGATGGAGATCGACTATATCCATTTGGAAGAGCAAAGTTCTCAAGTGAAGAATAGCAAGTACATATACTATATAGAAGTTAGAATTGGTGTTTAATAATCCAGGGTACTATAATTAGAAACGTAAGGGCGTAGTTCATGGCCCCTTAAACCCAAGCGTATTTCACACCCAAGCATTTGTTAAATGAAAGGAGAAAATCATGGCAAAAACTAATATCCGCACACCATTCTTTGTTTTTAACCCCAAATCCTATTTGTTTGGAGAAAACTTATTGGAACTAGTCAGAGAAGCAGATACATTAGCAGAAGAATTTCCTATTTCAATTTTTGTAACCGCGCCCTTCGCCGATATTGCAGCTGTTTCATCAAATTCCAAAAATATTATTGTGACAGCTCAGCATTTAGATGGCATTTATCCGGATAAAGGAATGGGTCATGTGTTACCCGAATCACTTTATGAAGCAGGTGCACGTGCTGTATTTCTAAATCACGCTGAAAAACCCTTGACGCTGAATGAGTTAGCTAAAGCAATTAAGCGCGCAGCTGAACTTGAAATAATAACAATAGTATGCGCAGATTCCATTGCAGAGGCAAAGGCAATAACGATGCTAAGTCCCGATATTATTCTGTGCGAACCTTCAGATTTAATTGGTACCGGTAAAACAAGCGATGAGAGCTATGTTAAAGAAACAATCGAAGCTGTTAAGAGTCTTAATCCGAATGTATTAGTTATGCAAGCAGCTGGAATCAGCACGGCAGATGATGTCTATAGAACAATTTTGCTGCAAGCAGATGGAGTTGGATGTACCAGTGGTATAGTGAAGGCAAAAGACCCCAAAAAAATGCTAAGGGATATGGTTGAGGCGACTGTAAAAGCATCGAATGAAAATAATAAATAAGGAAAAAAGATCCTATTATTTGAAAGAGCAAAACAATTTCCGACGGGCTTACAGAGTAGTGCCATTGATTATAGAACCCTTTTTCTTAGTGCATAGGTTAGGCAGTAATAGTCATAATCTAAAAGTAGCGATCATCAGAAGAGACAGAAGGATATCCATCAACGATTAAAATTTGGTCCTACAGCCCTGTAAGGCAATCAAAACATCAGGAATGCGGAAGTTGAATCAAAAGTAGCATAGAAGCTATTATCAAAGATGAAAAAGGAGAATAGTATGCTGAACAGAAAAATTACATTAGAATGTATACCCGAGCCGCAAGTGTTCGAGCGTGTCGCTCCAACCTTTTTAAATGCTGAAACGATTACTGAACGAAAACAAAAACTGTTGCAGAGAATGAGTGAAGAAAACGTTGAAGCTTTGGTTATTTACGCGGATAAAGAGCATGCCGGCAATTTTGAGTATTTAACCGGCTTTATTCCCCGTTTTGAAGAGGGCCTGTTAGTTGTCGAAAATCCAGAGAAGTTTACCTTGATTCTTGGCAACGAGAATTTAAAGCTATGTGCGCATTCACGTGTTTCGGCAAATTTGATTCATTACCCACAATTCTCATTACCTAACCAGCCCATGGAGAATGAAAAAACACTCGAATCCATATTCCTTGGTTTGGATATCGGAAAAAAGAAACGGATCGGCGTTATTGGTTGGAAAATGTTTACGACTAAACAAAGCAATCCATCCACACTGTTTGATGTGCCGTACTTTATCGTAGATGCCCTCAAAAATACAATCCCAACAGGATGCGATTTAGTTAATGGTGCGTATTTGATGATTGGGGATAATGGTGCCCGGACCACAAATAACGCTAACGAAATCGCGCATTATGAATATGGCGCTAACCTATCATCGCGCTGTATGTTACGTGCCATGAATGCTATTGAACCGGGCTGCAAAGAAACAGAAATCGGAAATCTATTGAACGCCGATGGACAGTATAATTCAGTTGTGACGATTGCAGCGGCAGGACAGCGTTTTGAATTTGCCAATATATATCCCACTCACAAAGAAGTTCAATTGGGCGATCCTATGTCCTTGACCACTGGATTCAAAGGTGGTTTATCCAGTCGAACCGGGTTTGTGGTTGAGCAAGCAGAGCAACTTCCGGAAAATCAAAAAGATTATTTGGAAGCCGTAGCAAAACCTTATTTCGCAGCTGTAGTAAGTTGGCTGGAAAACATAAAAGTTGGAATGGCCGGAAATGAATTGTACCAGATTATCGAAGCTGTTTTTCCAAAAAATAAATATCACTGGCACCTGAATCCAGGGCACCTGACATCTGATGAAGAATGGATGGCATCCCCAATCTATGCAGATTCTTCTGAAAAACTGAAAAGTGGTATGATTCTGCAAATTGATATCATTCCGTCGGTGCCTGGATATGCAGGGGTGAGTGCCGAAGAGTGCGTAGCTATAGCCGACGAAAACCTCCAGCATGAAATACAAAAATCCTATCCGGAATTATGGGAACGTGTTTCTGTCAGACGGAACTATTTAAAAAATGTATTGAACATTAACCTAAGTGTAGATGTGCTGCCTTTATCCAACACAGTTGCGTATTTGCGACCATTCTATTTAGCGAAAGAAAAAGCTTTAAAGGCGGAATAAGCAAGTAGCTTCAAGCACTATCATTCTTTTTTATGGGATTTCAGCAGATGCTAAGTTTAGATTCAAAATGAACAATTAAATGAAGAATGCCTCTCAGCACGCTAAGCGTATCGGGAGGCTTTTTCTTCATCATTTATCAAAATATTCAGGTGATAAATTGCTTGAAAGAACAGATCATTACACAGCTATGCAAGATTATGAACTCAAAAATAGATTAGCAAAATACATTCTTCAAATTAAAAATAATGGCTATTTTCAAGAAAAACTTACGGAGACAGCGGAATATGTGGGAGTAAGCTACCGACATTTTGATATACCGGCCAAAATTTCCACTAGTGACATAGAAGTCACCACTCGGCAAAATAGACGATTAAATCAACAATAACTCGAATATAATGAATAAGCACACGAGCGGGCTTGTTCATTATATTCGAGGTGTTTTTTGCTTTGTTTTTATCAATTACTCCATGAATAACAATACTATTTCTAACGTTAAATAAGATGGAGCAGGAATGAAGCGATAGAAAAGTAAATATAGAGCCCTAAAATATCATTAATAGTGGTAATGAATGGTCCGGATGCAATGGCGGGATCGAATTTTAACGTATTGATAATGATAGGAACAACCGTCCCGCTGATAGTAGAAAGGCTCAGGGTGATGAAAATGGTTACCCCCAGTATGAGAGCGAGGACAACATTTCTGTAAAAGATGAGAATGACAAGCGATAAAATAATTCCTGCCAAAAGACCGATACACATCCCCACCATAAATTCTTTCCAAATGGTACGCCCGATGCGCTCATCGTGTTCTTTCAAAATCAGGCTCCGAACGGCGACCGCGAGCGATTGGGTTCCTACGTTCCCCGCTGAGTCCATAATGATAGGAATAAAGGCTGCTAAAACGACTACTTGATTAAGGGTTTCCTCAAATGCGCTGATTAGGCTTGCACTAAGCATTCCCATAAAGAGTAAGATGATGATCCATGGTGATCGTGCACGAGCGATTTCCCACACGGTTTCTGGCCGGTCAGAAGTGGTCTTAATGGCTGAGAATTCGTTAAAATCTTCTGTTACTTCGTCTTCCATGATGTCCATGATATCATCCACCGTTACAATCCCTCTGAGGATGTTTTTTTCGTCCAGGATAGGTAGCGCTACTAAGTCATAATCTTGAATCAGTCGGGCTACTTTTTCTTGATCATCACCGAGTCGCGCGTAGATGAATTGTGAGGACATCCTATTTCCGATCGTCACTTCTGCAGGCAGGAGAAATAAATCTCGTATGGACAGAATCCCGAGTAAGACACCTAGCTCATCCAATACATACAGATATTGGATGATTTCTGCGGTTGGGGCTTGTGCGCGTACTTGATTAAAGGCTTGATGTACTGTGGAATTTGGAGACACGCTCACAAATTCTTTTGTCATAATCGAGCCAGCGCTTTGTGACGTGTAAGCCAGCAACTCTTCTAAGTCGGCTCGGTCACGGTCGCTTAATTGATTCAGAATTGCTTTGCCTTCAGATCCCGTCTCAGCCAACATACTCACTGCATCGTCGCGTGACATCTTTTGGAGAATTTCCCGTACATATTCTGGATTAAAATCTTTCAGCAAGTTTGCTTGCTCATCCACATCCATCCAGCTCAGTACATCAGCGAATTCTTTCGCTGTTAAAAAAATTTCGATTTTCTTCTTATTCTCAGGATATAAGCGGCGCAGCACCTCCGCTTGGTCTCTCTCGTGAAGCTTCATCAAAAGGATGCGGAATTGCTCGCGGTCATTCTCTTTTAGAACAGCGGAAATTTCATTGTAATAGGACTCATGTTTGAATACACTTTTTTTCATTATAATCCTCCTCTTGAGAAGACAGAGTGTCTTCCCGGTTTGTTAATTTGAATCGTCTCATCCACCTAATGGGGTCAGGTACCATTCTGCCACCTCCTAAAGAGTAATAATGAACGTTATCTTTTTGCTACAACTTCTATTTCGATATCTGCCTTAAGCGGCAGTTCAAGAACTGCGACGCAAGTCCGTGCAGGATAAGGCTCGGTAAATTTTGTTTTATAAACTTCATTCATCGCCTCGAAATGCTTCATGCTCGTAAGGTAGACATTGACCTTTACGACGTTTGCTTCTGTAAGTTCCACTTCTTTTAAAATTCTGTTGATATTCTTGAAACATTCTTCCGTTTGCTCCTGAATGTTCAAATCCTGTTTTTCCAACGTCAAAGAATTCTTGGCAGTCTGTCCGGATATGTATATGTATTCTCCAGCGTCTATCGCATGGGAATAAGGCCCGGAACTCATGACGTCTTTTGCGGTATAAGCTTGTCTTTTCATGATGATAGTCTCCTTTGGGTTTGTTTTGTCAACGGTTTCTATTTGATTATAGCATATTATATATAAATATATTGAATAGTTGGTGCACCGTGCTATGTGTACTTTGCATATAGCTTCAAAGCTAATTGTAACGACAGGGTATGATTAGTATCGCTGAAGTTATAATCGAGAATATCTTTGATCCTGTCTAATCGGTACAAGAGCGTATTGCGATGAATGAATAAATCCCATTCCTGGTTTTTCCCAGACGGGATTCCTGCGCGTACAACGCTTGCGGTTGCAGCACTGCCTATGGATGCTTTAGTCCAGATCGATGTAGTATAAACTTCTTGAAAAAACACCCGATACGAGTCTAACCAAAATTTGGTTGGGCTCGTATTGGGTGTTTGGGTTGATCATTTTATTTTTCGACTTTTACGATCCCCATGCCGGGAATCTGCGGAGGTATGGACATCGTGGTGGGTGCATGTTCGACTAAGGTGACTGTTACGCTATCTCCTTTTTCTAATGCTGACAGAGGCACATTTTCACCGGAGGATAAGTCGATCAAGGGAACACCTTCCATTAACAGGATGACTTCATCGAAAGAAGCAGCTTCCGAAGACTCTACTGGAACTAAGTCAGCCACGAACAAACCATTTTCATGCGTTTCGCCACTGTCGATAACCGTTCCCGTATATAATATAGTTGCTTCTTCATTTTCCACAACCTCACTATTTATACTCGCCTGTGAACTGGTGGCACTGCAGCCACTCAGCAGAGCCGTAGTGATAAAGCATAAGATTAACTTTTTCAAACGAATTCCTCCTTGTTGTCCAGATAATTCAATTATAGCCCACACGACAGTAAATGTTAAAATATTAACTCAAATGTAAAATAAAGTCTACAGGCTGACCGTCAAAAATGCCAGTGCATATTTTGAACAGGAAAAAATACATGGCTTAGCAGCTCTCCTACCACGTAGACAACAGAAATTTATCTATCGATTAGTGTTATAGTGCTTACTATATTGCGAAGGAGAAATGGAAGTAGTTTTTTTAAATACCCTACTAAAATAATTTAAATCATTGAATCCTACCATAAGAGAAACCTCTGTAATCGATACATTCCCCCTTTGTAAGTAGAGTTTCGCCTCTTCTACTCTCTTTTTATTAATATAATCAATGATGCTCATGTTAGTTTCTGCTTTGAATTTACGTGAAAGATGTGAGGCATTCACGTAAATCTCATCAGCAATTATAGATAATGATAAATCCTCTTCTAGATGCATATGGATGTAATACACGGCCTTTTTAACAAGAAGACTATAATGACGGGTAGAAAAGTCTCTTACAGCTGTACAGTATTCATAAACCATCGTTTCCCCCAACTGTTTTAAGACGGAAATACTGGAGGCTCTTTCAATCAAAATAGCAAATTTTTCGGAAATATTATGAATGTAAAGGGGATGAACACCGCCTCTTTCAGCTGCGGTTCTGGAAATCGTGTTCATAACCAATGCGATATTCTTTGCAGATCTAATGGTGCTTTCAGGTATTCGATTAAAAAAGCTTAATAAAATATCTTTGTTGTAGTCGTTTAAAATGCGTCCAATTTCATCTGTATTTCCTTTGGCGATGGCGTCCACAATCTCTTTTTCTAATCGGAACCGCTCCTCTATCTGATCTTTACTCTCGGACATTGCTAGCTTTAATTCTTCTCTATTGAGAGGGGAGGCAACCCGTTCTGTCGCTAGCGATTGCGCTTCAATATAAGTATGCGCAAATAAATTTACTAATAATCCACCTATGCTTTGGGCGTTTTTTCTGCTAACGACGGATAAAGATTGATAAAATTCTTCGAGTAATTTTCGTTCGCTTATGGGTGCTTTGTTTTTCGTAACAATATCGCTGATAAATCCAATGCCAGGTATACTCGAAACAAAAGGACCCATTAAAACAGCCCCGCAACATTCGCCTTTTATCCAAATTCCAGTTGCAATGTATTCAAGGTTAAAAGAATTGACATGATAGTAATAACGATTTGTTTCACCCTTTCTAAGTTGCTTGATTATGCTAGGGTACTCTTTGTCTAAACTTTGAAGTGTGACAGGGATAAGGTAATCCAGGAGATGGAAAAGAACATTGCCATCTTGATCCATTAACCGAACGTCCATTTTAGTCACGTCATGTAAGATGCGGCATTTCTTCTTAAAGTCGTCTATATTATTTTCCCAATTTTCAATCATATCTTTTCCTCCATGCTTCCTTATATTTTTAATTATACAGATAAAGTATAAAAAAAAGCAGATATGTGCTAATTTAGGCAAGAAAATGCGAGTGTATTTCGTGATGCCTTGCTAATATAGAGGGGTAAAGCTAGGATGTACGATAGGAATTCAGCAGGCGTGGCAGTCAGGTTGCTTAGCTAATTTAGGAGGAAAATAAATGAGAAAAGTCATTCATTTCAATCAAGACTGGAAGTTTATCAAACAAGATGAAGATCAAGCGATGGGTATCGACTTTGATGATAGAAACTGGAAAGTTGTTCAGATTCCCCATACATGGAACGCTATTGATGGAGCAAACGGGTTTGCTTATCATCAAGGCGCATGTTGGTATAGAAAAGAATTTACGATAGATGATTCGGCACAGGGGAACAAAGTGTATGTTGAGTTCGAGGGAGCGAATAGTATAACTGATGTCTACCTGAATGGTCAACATTTGGGTCAACATAGAGGTGGCTATTCTACTTTTAGATTCGATCTTACGGAAGTGATTGATTTTGATGCAAAGAACACGTTGGCTGTGAAGGTAGATAATACGGTTGTGGATGATGTCTATCCGCAAATGGCCGACTTCACCTTTTACGGTGGTATTTATCGTGATGTGAACTTAGTCATTGCCAATCCTGTTCATTTTGACTTAATGGATCATGGTTCAAAAGGTGTTTACGTTATTCAAGAGGAAGTAAACGAAGAGAATGCTGCCTTAACGATCAAATCACTGATTGCGAACGATAGTGAGGAAGATAAAAAAGTGCGGCTTTGGGTTGATTTGCTAGATGCAGAAGGGAAAAATATTGCCTATGCTGCCAAAGAAGTGACATTAGTTGCGGGAGAACTGAAAGTAGTAGAAATTCCGCTTGTCATAGAAAATCCCATATTATGGAATGGCAGAAAAAATGCCTACATGTATGAAGCAAAGGTTTCTATGGAGAGTTTTAACGACGTTCTTGATGAACTCACGATTCCGTTCGGTGTCAGATACTATGAAGTAGATGCTGAAAAAGGTTTCTTCTTGAATGGGGAACACCTTGCTTTGCATGGTGTGGCAAGACACCAGGATCGAAAGGATATGGGCTGGGCAATCACGGAAAAAGAGCAAGATGAGGATATGGCATTGATAAAAGAAATCGGGGCAACTTCTATCAGATTAGCTCACTATCAACACAATCAATATTTCTATGATTTATGTGATCAAGAAGGCATGGTTGTCTGGGCTGAAATACCCTTTATCTCTTTGATGTCAAAAACAGAGTTAGAAGGCATTAATGCCAAAAAACAGATGGTTGAACTAATTAGACAAAACTTTAATCATCCTTCTATCATTTTCTGGGGAATCCAGAATGAAATTCAAATTAGTGGGGAAAGACCCGAGCTAAGAAAACTCGTGAATGAATTAAATGAGTTAACGAAAAAGGAAGACCCTACCCGATTGACTACAATGGCAAACGTCATGTTCGTTGAAGATGAAGATGACTATAATTATGTGACGGATACGATTGGATACAATAAATATTTTGGCTGGTATAACGGTGAAGCAGGAGACTTTGCAGGATGGATAGATGGCTTTCATAAGAAAAATCCGACTGTAAAACTGGCGATTTCAGAATACGGTGCAGAAGGAATTTTACAATACCACAGCAGTGATCCAAAAATAAAAGACTATTCTGAAGAATACCATGCGCTTTATCATGAAACCGTTTGGAAGATTTTTGAAAAACGCCCCTTCCTTTGGGCAACGTATGCATGGAACATGTTTGACTTCGGTGCGAACATCAGAAATGAGGGCGGTGTAAAGGGAAGAAATAACAAAGGGCTCACCACCTATGATAGAAAGATTAAGAAGGATGCTTTTTATCTGTATAAGGCACATTGGAATGATGAAAAATTTGTGCATATTACAGGAAAACGCTTTGTAGATCGAACGGATGATACGATCACTATCAAGGTCTATTCTAACTGTAATGAAGTGAACCTGTCTGTAAACGGAGGGGAAACGACTACCCTTACAAGTGAGGATAAAGTCTTTGTCTTTGAAAACATTTCCCTGAAAGAGGGAATAAATGAAGTCAAGATACTCGCCAATGATGGTAACAATAGCCTACAAGATGTAGCCCTGTTCAATAAAGTGGCTAATCCAAACGAAAGCTATTTTGCCCCTGAAGAAGAGGGGGGAATCGTCGCCAACTGGTTCGATATGCCAGAATTAGGCGATGTGGACGTTGAAGAACTTGAAATAACGGATGATGTCTACTCTACCCGTTGCACAGTGGGAGAACTTGTTAAAAATGAAGAAACAAAAGCAATAGTAACGACATACTTAGGTGACGTGGAAGAACATCCGATGTTCGATATGATGCAAGGTGTTACAATCGATGCCCTGTCTCAAATTGCGTCAGATCAATTTAGTGAAAAAATGATGTATACCCTCAACAAGGAATTATCCCAAATTAGAAAAAGTGAACAGTAAGAATGTAACTCTAACTGCCCCACTTTCTATCAAATGTAATCACGACCATAATAAAAAAAGCTAGTTGCTTACATTTTAGAAAAAGCTGTGGAACTTGGTAATAAAATAGAAGATATGCTTTATGACTATATTCATTATTGGGATAACGACAAATAGTCATGGGAAAAAATTTAAAGTTTGTGGATTAAAGATTTAGATGGAAAACTGATAATTCTGACTCCTAAACAAATAGTTTCGGATAAATATGGTTTTTCCATCGACAATTATATCCGAAGTTCAATATTTGTTTGGAGAAAATCTTATCATGTATTCCCACCAACACGTAACTAGGAACAAGTGAAAAAACCGTCAAATCAACGTTTGGATAGTATTTCAAGGCTTAATCCGCCTAGTTATGTATTTTACACATAACTAGGCGAAAACACAGTGATATCAAGGGTTTACCCGACCTAGTTACAACTTTTCCGGGAATGCAGGATGGAAGAAGGATACGAATCCGTACGGTTTGCGCCAGAGAAAACAACTAATTTTAAGTAGGTGGAGAAATGATAGTAATCAATGCAGAATTTTATATTATACCCGAGCAAAAACAACAATTTTTAAATGAAATTTCAGAACTAATTCAATCATCTAGAAAAGAAGAAGGCTGTTTATCTTATCAACTTTACCAAGCAGTTACAGATGAAAATAATTTTGTAATGGTTGAAAAATGGGAAACCCCACAAGCGATTGAGTTGCATAATAAAATGTCTCATTTACAAAATTTCGCTAAGAAAATTCCTAATTATAGTCGCAATGCGCCTCAAATTACGGTTAGTCTTGTAAAAGAGTAATTAAAATCTTCTCCATAACCAAATTAAAAAAGATGCTTGATACAATTTTGGTCCTTTAAAATAAGTATACTCAGTTTTAGCCAAAAAAAGACTTCATTGCCTGTTTGGGCTAGTGAAAGATGCTGAACCGCAGGAAATACACTGCCCGTGAAGCCCTCCTTGGGAGAGTAACCGCACTAAAATCCTCAAAAAAGGTTCCAACCACCAAAATCTGGTGATTGGAACCTTTTCTCATTCATTTCAGCTAGTTATGTCCCAGCCTCAAATGAAAGAGTGTGATGATTCGCGTTCAGAAGGTGAGCACTAAGAGGACAATCACTAAACGGTCTGTTCTTGGCCGTGTGGGATTGTCAGCTTAGGCGGAACATTCTGCGAATCAGAACACGTTTGAGAGGTCATTTTTTTAAAGAAATGTCGGTATAACGGCATTCCTGAGTTGGCTGCGGTAAAGGTCTGGAAAAAGAGAATAGAATCGATAAAGCGGAAATCCTATCAGTGACGAGCTTCCCGCTTTGTTTTTGCTTTCCGGATCATCGTGCAAAGAAATTACTTAAGCACCGGAGTTTAGGATTTATTTCCCAATACCGTTAAGGAAATACTTTTAATAATACAAAATATTCATATTGGCATAGTTTGATGTATTTTTTATTGGGTAAAAAATGGATTCCGCAAATTATCGAACTTTTGAACCAACAGGATATGCGCTTTGGCCAATTGCATCAAGCGATGGATGGGAGCACACCTAAAATGATCAAACAACAACTGATACTTCTGGAACAAAATAAGATAGTGGGAAATGAGAAAGTAACAGAAAATAATATGCTGCAGTCCACTTACCATTTAACCGCCAAGGGCAAAAAATTAGCAGTAATAGTTGAGCAAATGAAAATGTGGGGACAAAGAGAACTGGTTTGTCCTTAATGAAAAAAGGAGATGAGCAACTAGACGCATCTCCTTTATCATTTATTTCAAGACATCATTCAAAGCTTCCGCCATTGTAGGGTGGGTAAATATTTGATCTCTCAAAACTTTATAAGAGATGCCCACCTTCATCGCTAATGAAATGATATTAATGGTTTCATGGGACTCGATGCCATATAGAGAAGCGCCTAAAATATTCTCGGTTTCTGTGTCCACGATAATTTTATACATGCCACGTGCATCTTCTGCTACTTGTGCTTTTGGAATCGCGGCAACGGGTTGTTTGAACACCTGATACTTAAAACCTTCTGCCTGCACTTGCCGCTCTGTAAGTCCCACATTGGATAGCGGCGGAGTTAAGAAAACCGTATAAGGTACTACAGTCCGGTCATTAGTCGATCGGCTGCCATCTCCGAATAATTGATCCGCAATGATACGGTAATCATCCAACGAGATATAGGTGAACTGCAGTCCGCCTTTTACATCCCCGATGGCCCAGATATTCTCAGTGGTTGTCTGCAATTTTTCATCAACCACAACAGCTCCATTCGCCGACACTTCAATAGAAGTATTTTCTAAACCCAAGCCTTCTGTGTTTGGCTTTCGGCCCGTTGCAACTAACACCATATCGGCTTCGATCACTTGGGTTTCATTGTTTCCGTAGTGGATTTCAACAGCCTCTTGATCCTCTACGACTTTGACCAACTTTTGGCCTAACTCAAATTTTATACCTTGATTGCTCATGTCCTTGTAAACCATAGCTGCAATATCCTCGTCTTCTCGAGGAATAAATTCTGCACGGCCATCAATCACCGTAACTTCCGAACCAAAATTCGCAAACATTGAAGCGTATTCCAGTCCAATATAGCCTGCTCCGATGATGACCAACCGATCAGGGCGCCGGTCCAAGGACATGATTTCTTTAGAAGTAACAACGCGCTTTCCTAAAGTAAGCCCACCAATCGAAGGGATAATTGATGTGGCGCCGGTATTGATAAAAATTCTTTCCGCTTTGATTGTCCGTTCTGATCCATCCATCATTTTGACAAGCAGCTCATGGTCATTTAAAAAAGAAGCTTTTCCTGTCCAGACGGTAGCCGATTCTTCATCCTGAATCATATGATAGTTCTTGTCTCTTAGTTTTCCTATCAAGGCATCTTTCTTCAGGACAGCCTGCTCAAAAGGCTCTCCTTTTTCGCCTTGAAGAATCAAAAATTTAGAGGGAATGCAGCCGATATTGATGCAGGTTCCTCCGTACATTTGGTCGGACTCTTCAATTACCAGTACCTCTTCATTATGCTGTGCTAACAGCTTCGCCAGGGTTTTGCCGCCTTTGCCAAACCCGATAATCACATTTTTATAAGTTTCCATCTGAATCCTCCTCAAGTGATTTGTTCTATACAAAGTATACCAATAATTTCCAAAAGCTAACAATTAGGTACTTTGAAGTAACCGGGTAGGGTAACCTTCCAAGTGCAAATACTTTATAATATAGGTCATTCCTTATATAATTGCAGTGTAACGAGCAAGGTATAGACACATGGTTACTGCGGGCTTCTTTATTAAGAAGGAGGAGTAAAAAATGGACTTTCTTTGGTCTCTAATTGTCGGTGGGGTCTTAGGCGCACTTGCTGGAGCTTTTTTGGGTAAAGATGTTCCTGGTGGCATTATCGGAAATATCATTGCGGGTTTCGTTGGTTCATGGTTAGGAGTAACATTATTCGGAGCTTGGGGACCTGCAATTGGGGGATTCTACATTGCACCTGCATTAATAGGAGCCATCATCCTGATCCTCATCCTTTCCATTGTTATGAAATCGATGAGAAAATAAGCTTGTTCTGCACATCAACCAAACGTGTAGTGTCCGAACGGATTCAAAAACGCATAATACTAGCCAACCGTACTTATGGTTGGCTAGTATTATGTTTTTTTTATAGTTAAGAGATTGGATGCCTAAGGTTGTTGGAGGAAATCACCCTTAGCATAGCCAAAAACGCCACTTTCTTCCGGGTGTTCAGTTCGTTATTATTAGTATCCATACTTGTTTTTGTGCCCATTGTACAGATTAGGGAGAAAAAACCACAAGGTGTACATACTCAAAATGAAGCTAGCTTGCTATAGTTGCTTTTATGGTAACCGCTTTAATGGTTGCTGCCATAATAAAAAAATTTCTAAAAGGGGATACAAATATAATGATTGGCTACAACGCAGTATTAGCAAGAAACACAGAAAACGCACCAAAAAGTTCTCTAGCTACACAATCGGTAGCTTTTTCTCATTACAATCATCTTTCCGCTCAATTACCGCTAGATCCAAGAACAGGCGAAGTGGTAGCTGGTGGAGTGAACGAGCAGGCTGAACAATGCCTAAAAAATATCAAGGCAATCGTAGAGAGTGTTGCCCATGTTATGGACGATGTGGTTGCAGTCACGGTATTCCTTAAAAACACTGCCGATATGGCTGCTGTAGATGAAGTTTACACAACATTTTTCCCAGGCACTATTCCTGCACGGACAACCGTTGCAGTTTCAGCTTTGCCTATGGATGCTTTGGTGCAAATGGAGGCGCTTGTTTCACATGGTGAAGGTACAATACCAAACGCACCGCAAGCAGGTGACCTCATCAAGGTTACAAATAACATGTCTAATGCGCCAGTAAGTCCGCTATCTGCGCAATCGGTAGCTTTTTCGCACTACAATCACCTTTCCGCTCAATTACCGCTGGATCCGGGAACAGGCGAAGTGGTAGCCGGTGGAGTGAAAGAGCAGGCTGGACAGTGCTTAAAGAACATAAAGGCAATTTTAGAAAGTATCGATGTTCCTTTTGATGATATCGTCAAAATAAACATCTTCCTTAAAGACCTCTCGGATATGGAAGCTGTAAATGAAGTTTACACAACATTTTTCCCAGACTCGGCTATCGCCAGAGCCGTAGCCTATGTCCCAGCACGGACAATCGTTGCGGCTTCAGGGTTACCTATGGATGCTTTGATACAAATCGAAGCGGTGGTGTCACACGGAGATGGTACACCTCCGCAAGCAGTAGAAGACAGACATGGACTTATCATAGAAGCAAGAAATACGGAAAATGCGCCAAAAAACGCACTATCTACACAAACTGTAGCTTTCTCTCATTACAATCATCTTTCTGCTCAATTACCACTGGATCCAAGAACAGGCGAAGTGGTAGCTGGTGGCGTAAAAGAGCAAGCTGATCAGTGCTTGAAAAATATCAAGGCAATTGTAGAAAGTGTCGATCACGCTATGGACGATGTGGTCAAAGTAACGGTATTCCTTAAAAACAGTGTCGATATGGATGCTGTAGATGAAGTTTACACAATATTTTTCCCAAACGGTATTCCTGCAAGGACAACTGTTGCAGTTGCAGCGCTGCCTATGGATGCTTTAGTCCAGATTGATGCGGTTGTATCGAACGCTGAAGGAACCCCTCCAGTAGCGTAAAGGCATTTATTTGCAAATACAGGAACTATCAAAGTAACTTATAATGCGAAATTGCATAATTCAATCATAAAGAGCTGTCTCAATTTTCATTTGAGACAGCTCTCGTTTTTTAAGTCATGAGGCTTATTTGATTGTTATAAATGAGAAAGTTGGCTGCAGTTGTTTATAAACAGATGCCTGTCCAGAAGATATCCCAGGTTATTTCTTGTAATTTTTCATACCTTTGGCTATCTTCATAGACTAATTGAACGTCCAGACCATCTAACAATGTGACAAAAGCTAGCGCACACTCTTTGGCGCCTATGCGGAATGTTTGTTTTGCAAAGCAAGATTCTAACGCAGCAGTCAATACATCTATATATCTATATGGTTTTTGGATAACGTCTTCATGCATCTCATCCGGCACAAGGAAAGAAATAGTCAGCATCAGTTTTGTATTTGGATTTTTTTGAAATCGTTCCTTATGTTCCGTTAAAAACTGATACAGCTGCTGCTCAACCAATTTCTCTCCATGCTGTTGAAAATACTGCTGAATAAATTGTACCTCGTCGTCTACCGCTTCTTTATAAACTTCTTGAAATAACACGCGTTTATTGGGGAAATGGTAGGCAAGTGATTGTTTGCGGATGCCTACTTCTTCTGCAATTTGGGAGAGTTTTGTGCCTTCATAACCAAATTCATTGAAATGAGAAGTAGCAATTGTTTTGATTTTTTCTTTACTCAAAAGGTAGAGCTCCTTTCCTTGACATAAGACAGAGGTTTTTTGGCGTAAAAAATACAGAGCAACAGGAATAGGGCATAGGCACCAATGGAAACATAAAAGACTGCCGCATAGGTATCAAACACTTGCGCCAGTACACCAAGCGCCATCGCGCCCACACCAATGCCGATATCGAAAAAGTTAAAAAAAGAGGCAACGGCATTCTCATGTTCATGTTCCTCTACCAGGCTGATGCACCAAGATTGAAGGGCAGGGAAAATCGCACCAAAACCAAGCCCATAAAGGAATGCTGCAATCAAAAACTGCACATTATTTTGCACAAACACAAGTAGAACAAGCCCAGCCAAAGCAACTAAACCAAATGGAATTAACACGAAACTTGGTCCTAAATGGTCATAGATTCTGCCAGAGAAAAAACGGACAACAAGTCCTGCCAATGCTACTACGGTAAAGAACATAGCCGTTTGATCGAGACCTTTTTCAACAGCAAATAATGCGATAAAGGACATGATTCCACCTGCAGAAATTCCGGTCAAGGCACTAAGCATCGACTGAAATAGTACCCGTTTTTCAATTAATTTGAACTGAATAGCCGGCATTGGCTTCTTCTCCGAGCCTTTTGAATTATTTGGTTTACGCGATATAAATAAGGTAACGAGCAACGCCAACAACATGAACGCCATTCCGCTCAAGAAAAGTCCCTTGAAATCCCATATTTCCAGAATCATGACACCGATTAGCGGTCCAACGGAAACCATGGTCGTTTCTCCAACACCAAAATATCCGATCCCTTCTCCCAGCCGTTCTCCGGGAGTGTTTTCAGCTGCAATGGTTGTGAAATAGGTCGTCGTAATGCCAAAACCGAATCCATGGAGAATACGAACCAATACTAATGCCCAGACTTCTGTCGCTAAATAGTAGCTGCCTGTTGCAAGTGCTCCAATCGCTACGCCTATCACTAATAAATATTTCTTGTCCATTTTCATTGCCATGACGCCTGTAAAGGGCCGGATCAAAATGGCCGAGATCACAAAAATTCCTGTCACGAGGCCAATCTGTGTTGCCTCGCCTCCGATACTGGACACATAGAGTGGCAATGTGGGCGCCATCATTTCGAATCCTAAAAATACTAATGCATTTGCTAACAAAGCAGAAATAAAGGAACGGCTCCATAATTTTTGTTTTGGTTGTCGATTCGCAATCGTAGTCAATCATATCCCCCACTTTCAAAATGATGAAAAATTTCTCTAACAAGCACGCTATCTGACTCGCGTCAGTTTATTCTATCTGACTGACGTCAGTTTGTAAAGCATTAAAATAACTGTGACAGTTTTTAGTAAAAAAGTTCATTAAACTTGGAACAAGTGGATACAGATACGGATGCCCTCAAAAACATCCTTCAAGATGTACCAGAGACAGATTCCCATCCCGATGCCGAGACAGCGGAAGATGAGTTGGAACAGGAAACAACCTATGTTCCCGGAGATGAAGACAAGGCCGAATCTGAAAGATACGCTTTCACCATAAGGTAATTTCCGAAGCGATCAACCACACAAAGTCGGAGCGCATATCAAAAAACACCCGATAGCGGCCTGGCCAAAATTTGGTTGGGCTGGTAGCGGGTGCTGGGGTTGATCATTTTATTTTTTCGACTTTTACTATCCCCATTCCGGGAATCATATCCATGAAATCTATTCGTAATTGCTGTCATGACAAGGTTAGGGCATGTCCTTAAAGATTTGCATTCCTGTATTCACGTGGAGATAAACCAAGCGTATCTTTGAATACTTTGCAAAAATAACTATAGTTATTGTATCCAACCAAAACGCTGATATCTATAAAAGAAAGCTGGTTTTGCTCTATAAGAAATACAGCTTTGTCAATGCGTACCTTGTTGATGTATTCTACTACACTCATGTTCGTTTCACGCCTAAAGCTCTTTGCTAAATAGGTTCTGTCAAAGCGAATGGAATCAGCTACAATTTGCAGATTCAATGGTTCATCATAGTTGAATTTAATGTACGTTACTGCTTGTTTCACAATGTTGCTGAATTCTTTTGTGGATAGTTCTTTGACAGCGTCGCAATAAATAGCAATCATGGAATATTCAACTGTGGCGATAGAAGCTTGATCCTTACATTCTTCCACTTTATACGCAAGATTTTCAGAAATTTGATGCAGGTATATAGGATTCACACCACCTTTCTCAGCTGCTAGCCGTAACATTGTTCCGAATACATAGGCAACATTTTTCGAGGAACGCAAATGGTCATTAGGGGTACGGTAAGAAAAGTCAGCAAAGAATTCGGAATAGAGACGTTTCACCTCCTGGGTATCACCGATTGTGACCGCGGACATGATTTTCTTTTCCAGTTCATATCTGATTAAAATGTTGGCGTCGTACATTTTTGTGTTACTTCGGGAGTGACGGGAGACTTCATTTTTCATCGGGAGGTCTAATGCGACAAAGCTGGAAGAGATAGTGTCATATCTACAGAGATTTACAACTATATTACCTACAGACAGATATTCAATTTTAAGTTTGGATAGGTTTTTATAAAAATTCTCCAGATATCTGTAAGTAGGCAACGGGAGATTATTTTCGCGAATGACCTGAGAGAGAAAACCGCCAGAAAAATCTTCACTCAGATAAGGGCCTACTACGACAATACCCTTGAATTCATCGTTTTTATGAAGAGTTGTGACAAGATAGCTGAGTTTAAATTTATCTGTATAAATGCTGAAGGTATCCTGATCCATACTAAGGCATTCGTTAAGCAGATAAGGATACATTGATTTTTTTTCATCTTCGATAATAGCGGGATAGTTAAAGCTTGAAATCTGAGTTTGTATATTAAGCTTTTCATCAATAACGGTAATATCCAAATCAAATGCATTTTTGATGCACCAGCATCCTTTCGTCAAACCATCCATAAGTCACCTCTCTGTTATTGGTTGAGTGTAAATTTTTTTGAAATCACACCCCAATAATATAATTAATAGCACAATAATTGATTTCGTGCAAACGTTTTCGTGTTAGTATTAGCCAAGTTAAGAAGTGCTTTAAAAATAATTTCGAAATAAGGAGAATGCGTTATGCCCAGTCTAAAAGAAAAAGAAGTTCAGTACAACAGTGCTAAGCCTTGGCAATTAGTGGCCTTTGCATTTAACAATTCTGTTTCCAACGTGCAATATTTTATGTTTCTAATGTTTTTCATCTACTACGCCACTGACAGTTTAGGGCTGTCGGCAGTGATAGTTGGAGCAATCATGACATTTTCCAGAATTTTTGATGCGATTACTGACCCTATAATAGGTTTGCTAGTCGACAAGACGAACTCAAGGTTTGGTAAGTTTAGACCATTTATTTTTGTGGGCACACTTATCATGGATATCTGTATCATTGCACTTTTCTGGGGGGCTGATTTCCAGAGCACAACATCTGAATATCTTTGGATTGGCGGATGGTACGCTTTATGGGTATTAGGTTATACGTGCGTCACAATCACTACTAAGGGTGCACAAACCATTTTGACCAATAATCCAAAACAAAGACCCCTTGTAGGAGGTATAGATCAGGTTATCATGACGGGTATTGATATTTTGATCTTCTCTTTCGGAATGATTGTACTCGAGTATTTTGGCGGCATTGGAAGCATCGATTCATTCAGAAAATTTGCATTTTTGGTAGCGGGTCTTTCTACATTATTTGCAGCAATCTCTATCGCAGGTATTTGGGAAAAAGATAATGTTAACTATTATGGTTTAAATGCCGTCAAGGATAAAAAGGAAGAAAAAGTATCCTTTAAAGATTACTGGGACATAACGAAAAGCAATAAAGCCTTACAAATGTTAATATTGGCTGCAAGTACAAACAAGATCGCTATTGTAATGCAAGCTTCAGCGACTGCCTATTTTTTCATCATTGTAATGGGCGATCCAGCCTTACAAGCAGTAATAAATGCGCCGGCAACCTTAATCAGCATTTTCGGTTCTTTTGCCGCTATCGCTATGGCAGTTCGTTGGGGGTTAAAGAAATCTTTTGTTATCGGAACCGTGTTGAGTGCGCTATCCATCGTCATATTATTGATATTTAGACCTTTCGGTAGTGCAACTTTGCCTTTAACAATCGTATTGATGTCTTTCATGCGTTTTTCAGAAAGAATTACAGACACAAATATTATTCCGATGATTGCAGATATAACGGATTATGAAGTTTGGAAAAATAATCGGTATGCACCTGGCATTATTTCTACCATTTTCTCAGGTATCGATAAGTTAGTCAGTTCTTTTGCCGGATTACTCTTGGGCGGTATTCTTACTGGTGCTGGCTATACAGCTGGTATGGAAGTTACACCAAAGTTATATTGGTCCATTTTATTTTTATATCTAGGGATGCCGTTGATTGGACACTTGTTTTCGCTCTTAGGAATGAAATTCTATCCAATCAACAAGGAATTCTATGCAAAAATGATCAGTGATATCAACAAGAAAAAAGAAGTCGCTGCAGAGCCAGTTCTAGAAGCAGTTTTGGAAGTTTAACATATGAAAATATGTGCTCGCTCAATTAAGTAAAGTGGCTACATATTTTTCAATCACAGAAAAAATGAATAGTAAAAAAATAATGCCGAAATTTGGTAGCGCTTAAAGGAGACTTATTCAGTGGTAAATTTAAAAGCAAAACCATTTTATTTATCTGATGAGGACATAAAATGGGTACATGGTACGTTAGAAGACATGACGATAGAAGAAAAAATCGGTCAACTTTTTATTGCTATCGACGAAAATCCTGATGTTAATGCAATGTTGGATACAATAAAAAAATATCATATTGGAGGGGCGAGATATGAGCCTAACACTGCCAAAGGGGTCTATGATAATGCTAAGCTGTATCAGGAAACAAGCAAAATACCTTTGCTTGTTGCATGCAATTGCGATTCTGGCGGGAATGGCGCCTGTACTGACGGAACGTTAATCGCCTCATCAGCGGCCTGTGGAGCTACTCCTGACACAAAGACAGCCTATGATGTTGGCTATGTGAGTGGCCGAGAAGGAACAGCGATTGGCTGCAATTGGACCTTTGGACCTTGTGCGGATATATTATTAAACTGGAGAAACACGATCATAAATACAAGATCCTATGGTGATGATGTGAATACAGTCATAGCTAATTCAAAGGCTTATATCAAGGGAGTGCATCATAGTAACATGGCTGCCTGCGCAAAGCATTTTCCTGGAGATGGTGTTGAAGAGCTAGATCAGCACTTAGTTACAGGCATAAATGATTTAAGCTGTGAAAAATGGGATGAAACTTTCGGTAAAGTATACCAGTCTTTGATTGACGATGATTTACAAAGCATAATGGTGGGGCATATTGCCCTGCCTGAATACTCAAGAAAATT
Source organism: Trichococcus sp. (assembly GCF_049684335.1). Lineage (GTDB taxonomy): Bacteria > Bacillota > Bacilli > Lactobacillales > Aerococcaceae > Trichococcus. The sequence goes on along the minus strand of NZ_JBAVFV010000020.1, from coordinate 30,092 downwards.
AAGTCCCGGCATCAAAGACATTGACATCATGCCTGCCACACTTGCACCAGAACTGCTTCAGGACTTGCTCCGTGAACAATTAGACTTCAATGGTTTGATTTTAACGGATGCATCGCATATGGCCGGAATGACTTCTGCCAAGCCAAGGAAAGACCAGCTTCCGTATGCCATCGCGGCAGGTTGTGATATGTTCTTGTTCTTTAATGATCCGGAAGAAGATTATAACTATATGATGGAAGGCTATAAGAACAACATCATCACTGAAGAACGTCTTCACGAGGCGCTTACAAGAATACTTGGTTTTAAAGCATCGCTTAGACTTCATGAAATGAAAGCAAATAATACTTTAACGCCGCCTGAAGAAGGCTTAAGCACGGTTGGCTGCAAAGAGCATAAAGAGCTTGCTGAGGTAGCCGCATCCAAATATATGACACTCGTAAAAGACACGGAAAATAACTTGCCGATTAAACCAAGCACCCATAAGCGCGTAAAGCTATATGTACTTAGTGCTGCGCCAACCTCAAGGAACGCTGGACCGGATCCAGCCAAGGCAATCATCGCCGAGGAATTGGAAGCAGCCGGCTTTACAGTTGATGTGCATGAATCGTTTTACGATTTGGATAGAATCGAAAGTAAGGATGAAAATTTTATTACTGCTACAACCTGCGGAAGCTCTGAAGATTTTAAAGAAAAGTATGATGCCGCTTTTGTATTTGTTAACATGAAGGGTTATGCACAGGAAAATGTCATGAGAGTGAGATACTCTACAGGGCATTCCAACGAAATACCTTGGTTTGTAAGAGAGGTACCCACTGTATGTGTATCCTTGAATTATACAACCCACCTGATCGATCTTCCTATGATGAGAACCTTCATCAATGCCTATGCTCCTACAAGGACAGCCATAAAAGAAGTAATCAAAAAGATTACAGGGGAATCCGCGTTTATGGGGGAATGCAACGACACCGTGTTCTGCGGAAGATGGGATACGAGGTTATAATAGTATAGTCTCTTCATAACAACTATTTACAACAGGGTGAGAATCCATTGCTACCAAGCGTTACAGTCATTCTCGTTACACAGTTCGGGAATGCAGGATAACATATGGCGTTGATGAACTAACAGTCATCAACGCCATTTTTTTGTATTATACTCTAAAAGATTTTCGATCTTAACAACAAAAAAACACCCGGGTCCTGAGCTGACCCCCAAAAGTTAGACCTAAAAAATCTAATTTTTGGGGGTATTTTTTATGGCTAAATATAGCTTCGAATTCAAATGTAAGATCGTTCAAGAATATTTGAACGGAAAAGGCGGCTACACATTCCTTTCCAAAAAATATGGACTTCCTGACCATACGCAATTAATGAAATGGGTGGCAAATTACAAGGCGTTCGGTGAAAAAGGCTTATTACGTAACAAAAAAATTAATGATTACTCTGTTCAATTTAAGATGGGTGCGATAGAGTTATACCTAACAACAGAGATTTCCTATCGCGAACTTGCATTGGAGCTCGGAATGACCACCCCATCACTCATCACAAGTTGGGTTCAAGTATTTCGAGCCGAAGGCATCGAAGGTCTCTCTAAACCGAAGGGACGTCCACCTCAAATGAAGAACGATATAAAGAAGATTAAAGCCTCTAAAAAGAGTTCTCTGCCTTCTGAGAACAAGGATTTAGAACGGATCAAAGAACTAGAAAACCAAGTCCTATCTTTACAAATTCAAAATGCCTTTTTAAAAGAATGGCGGAGTCTGCAGGTCAAGGAAAACCAAGGTCAAACGAACAAACAGCGCGAATCATCTACAGACTCCGACAACAATTCAAACTAAAAGATATTCTAAGCACAATCGGTTTTCCTAAATCAACCTACATGTATTGGCAGAAACGCTTTGACCGGGATGATCCTGATTCAGAAATCAAACAGGCCCTGTTGAGCATACGGGAAAAGCATAAAAATTATGGCTACCGCTATATGTATGAAGAATTAAAAAAATATGGGTTTCTTGTGAACAAAAAGAAAATCCAACGGATTATGCGAGAATTAAATATACGCGTCACCGCTTTTACGCGGAAGTCACGGAAATACAGTTCTTATAAAGGGAATGTAGGAATAGTAGCGCCCAACCGAATCAACCGCAGGTTCGATTCGACTATCCCCCATCAAAAAATAACAACGGATACCACGGAATTTAAATACTATGAAACGGATCTGGCTGGAAACCTCCAGACAAAGAAACTGTATTTCGATCCGTTTCTGGACATGTATAACAGGGAGATTATTAGCTACAACATTTCAAAACAACCCAATGGGGAAACCATCATGAAAGCTTTAAATGAAGCGATTGAAGCCACTAACGATTGCCTCTATAGACGAACGTTTCACTCTGATCAAGGGTGGGCTTATCAGATGAAAGCCTATGGTGCAAAGCTTAAAGAAAATAAAATATTCCAAAGCATGTCTCGAAAAGGGAATTGTCTTGATAATTCACCGATGGAGAATTTTTTCGGAATCATGAAACAAGAGATGTATCACGGAAGAATCTTCCGTAGTTATGAAGAATTAGAACAAGAGATTATGGCCTACGTTCATTACTATAACCATGAACGGATGAAACAGAAACTGGATTGGCAGAGCCCAGTAGAATATCGCATAACCATGATGAGCCACGCTGCCTAGTTCCACACAATCAGGCCGAAGGATTGTCTTATGTTTGAATTACAGCGTCAAGAGCCGCTCCGCTTTTCCTCTTGACCCTGCACTCCAAACACAAGGTCTTGTCGGCAAGCCTGATTGGGGATGATTTGCGAACACAAAAAAGGAGAGAAAAAATTTCTCTCCTAAAAAGTCCAACTTTTGGGGGTCACTATAGTCCTTGGGTGCGTTTTTAACATGTTGTGATTACTCACCGTGATGAATGACAGCATGAATCTCGATGCCGCTGTTGTCTTTGAAGATGAGTGTGTTATTCGCTTCTTCAAACGAAATTCCTTCATTATTCAATCTGCCTTTCAGCGCTTCATAAGCAGCACCATCAGCAACTACCCAAGTGAAATACGCCAATCCTGGTTGGTGCTCTTCAGCCGCCGGCAGGTGTTTTCCAGCCCACATATTCGAACCGATGTGGTGATGGTAGTTTCCGGCTGCGAAGAATTTTGCTTGTCCGAAGAAGTCCGACTTCAGGGAGATACCGAGCACATTTTCGTAAAATTGTTGGGTTTCTACCAAGTCATGAACTGTCAAATGGACGTGTCCCATTATGGAACCGGAAGGGATGCCATCATAAATTTTGACCATTGCGCCGATCACGCCATCCGCATCCATCGCTTCGGTAACGCCCTCGATTTTGCCATCCGGACGGACATCCCAAGCCGAAATATCTTTGTCGTGGTAGATTTCGATGCCGTTGCCTTCCGGGTCGTTGAAGTAAATGGCTTCGCTGTAGCCATGATCACTAGCGCCATCAATGCCGTATTTCTTCGTCAGCAAATGATAGAGGATGGATCCCAAGTCTGCTCGAGTCGGCAAAAGGATCGCCAAGTGGAAAAGTCCAGTCGTTCTTTTGCGGACAGCAGGAGATTTGAGCTCAATCAATTCGACCAATGGCGTCCCATCTGCAGCGACTCCCAAGACAACCGAATTTTCCTTTGCTTCCATTAAATCTAAGCCAAGCGCTTCCTGATAGAATTGCGTCATTTTCTTCAGATCATTGACTTTCAAGGCAACCTTGCCCAAATCCCAAAATGCTGTCATATTAATTTTCCCCTTTATTGTCGTTTTTATTTGAAGTTCAGTTTTGCCGGAATAGTATCACAAATTTAATTAATACGAATTCGAACTATTCGATAGATTTACTATAATGCCTAGCTTACTTTTTGTCAACTGTTATTATTTCATCATTTTATCGGAGCTGAATGCCCTCCAAAATAAGCAAAATACAAGCTTATATTACACACGAAAGCCACAGAGCGATGCCTTTCTATTTTACTGTTTTTCCCTTATAATAGATGGACGAAGCAAAAGTGAAAGAGGGAAAAGGATGAGCTATCAAGCACTATATCGGGTTTGGCGCCCGCAGCGGTTCGGAGACATCGCAGGTCAGGAAGCGGTCACGCAGACGCTGAAGAATGCCTTAATACAGGGGAAAACGAGCCATGCTTACCTTTTTACCGGACCGCGCGGAACGGGTAAGACGAGTGCAGCCAAGATTTTTGCGAAAGCCATCAACTGTCACCATCGCGTCGACGGGGAACCGTGCAACGAATGTGAAACGTGCAAGGCAATCACCGAAGGACGCTTGAACGACGTCATCGAAATCGATGCCGCCAGCAACAACGGCGTGGAGGAAATCCGGGACATCCGCGACAAAGCGCGTTATGCGCCGACCCAAGCCGATTACAAAGTCTACATTATCGATGAGGTGCACATGCTCTCGACCGGAGCCTTCAACGCGCTCCTGAAGACGCTGGAGGAGCCGCCCGAAAATGTCATCTTCATTTTGGCGACGACGGAGCCCCACAAGATTCCGTTGACGATCATTTCCAGGACGCAGCGGTTCGACTTCAAGCGGATTTCCTATCAGGACATCATCAACCGGATGGCCTATATCCTGCAGGAGGAGAAAATCGGTTATGATGATCAGGCGCTGCATGTCATCGCGCGCTCCGCGAACGGCGGGATGCGGGATGCGCTCAGTCTGCTCGACCAGATCATTTCCTACGGTTCGGATGCGGTCACTTTCGAAAATGCAGTGAAAGTTTCCGGCAGTCTGACGGAAGAAATGATGATTTCCTTCTCGAGCGCATTGCTGCACGAAGAGACGGAATCGGCGCTGCAATTGCTACAGGAAATCCTGAGTGCAGGCAAAGAAGCCGGTCGTTTCCTTGAGGAGATGATCCTGTTTGCGCGGGATGTGCTGGTCTATCAGCAGACAAAAGGCAAGGCCTTTGCGGACAATACGCAACAATACAGCGAAGCTTTCCAGACTTTCTCGCAAGAGGCACCGGCAACGTTCCTCTACGAGATGATCGAGGCTTTCAACGAGACCCAAGGGGAGATGCGCTTTTCGACGCAACCGGACATCTATCTGGAAGTGTTGGCGGTGAAGCTATCCCAATCCAAGGCGCACACACAGGTGGCAACTCCGAACGCACAAGCTGTGCCGAACGGAGAAATCCAGCGGCTGGCTAACGAATTGGAGCTCGTCAAAAAGGAACTTGCGAAGCTGCAGGAACTGATCGCTTCCGGGAATCTTACCGTTTCCCAGGAAGGTACTAAAGCGGCACCCGCCAAAAAAGAAACGGTCCGTCAGTCGAACTCGTCAGCCGGTTTCAAGCCCAACATGGGGCGTACTTACCAGATTTTGGGTGAGGCTACGAAGCAGGATCTTGCCCGGGTCCGTGATTTTTGGACGGATATTCTGGACGTACTCTCGGTCACCCAACGTGCCGTGCTGAAACAGGCTAATCCGGTGGCAGCGAGTCCGACCAGTTTCATCCTGTCATTCCAGTATGATATCCTTTGCCAGAAAGCGACGGAAGATGCTGAGCTGCAGGCGGCTGTGGATGCAGCAACGCAGCGGATGCTGCAGCGTCCCGGCGAATTGGTGTGCTTGACGGAAGAGCAGTGGACTTCGGTACGACGCAACTACATCCAGAACCGGAACGACAGCCCAGCTGCTGAATCCGAAGGCGAACCGAGAAAAGCCGCGCCAAAACAGGCTGTGGTACAATCGGTGGCCCCTAAACAGCAGACTTCGGCAACTGTCGATAAGGATAAGCCGGTCGACTTGGATCTGCCGCCTGAACCGCCGATGCCGGAAATGGAAGACGGTTACCGCGGTGATTATCACCCCGGGAATTTCGCCGATGATTTTTCGGTCGAGACCGATCCGATCGTTATCGAGGAACAAAAGGAGCAGGAAGTCATCGATCAGGCGCTAAGCCTTTTCGGGGATGGAATCGTGACCGTCGTCAATGACTGACGGACGCAATCAAGCAGTAAAGGGAAATAAATACAATAAACTATAGTACACAAACAGAGAGGGAGTTATACAATGCGAGGCGGAATGGGAAATATGCAAGGCATGATGAAACAAATGCAAAAAATGCAGAAAGAAATGGAGCAGACACAAGCAGAACTCAACATAACGGAGTTTGTTGGTGCGGCTTCAAATGATTTGGTCAAAATCACGATGACCGGCAACAAGAAGGTGACCGATGTTGTCATCGCACCTGAAGCGGTCGATCCGGAAGATGTGGAAATGTTGCAGGATTTGATCCTGATGGCGACAAACGATGTGCTAAGCAAGATCGATGAAGCAACGAAAGCGAAATTGGGCAAGTTTGCCAGTGCGATTCCGGGATTCTAAGTCAGGCTGCAGACACTAACCGAAATGAATGAGGGGAGCGAGGGTGAGACAAGTCGTGCAGTGTTGACTTTAGTCCCAGCCTCCTTTCTTTTGATAGAAGAAAAGGGGATTTATTTACATGCAATACCCAGAACCGATAGCAAAATTAATCGAAAGTTTCATGAAACTGCCGGGCATCGGGCAAAAGACGGCTGCCCGACTAGCCTTTTTCTGTCTGGATATGGATGAGGAGGCTGTGCTGGCATTCGCTGATGCGCTGATCCGCTCCAAAAGGGATCTACACCAGTGCGCCATCTGCGGTAATATTACCGAGACAGATCCGTGCAACATCTGTGCGGACACTACGCGGGACGCGTCCATCATCCTGGTGGTCGAAAATCCCCGTGATGTGATGTCGATGGAGAAAATCCGGGAATACCACGGCCGGTACCATGTGTTGAATGGGGTGCTTTCGCCGATGGAAGGGACCGGACCAGAAGATTTGAACATCGCCAGTCTGATCAAGCGCCTTCAGGATGAGACAGTCAAGGAAATCATCATCGCGACGAATGCGACAGCCGAAGGGGAAGCGACGGCCATGTACCTTTCGCGTCTGATCAAGCCTGCGGGCATTAAAGTGACGCGTCTGGCTTACGGTCTGGCGGTCGGCAGCGACATCGAATACGCGGATGAGATGACCCTCTTCCGTGCCATCGATGGACGCCGAGAATTGTAACAAGGGTAGGAACAACGGGGGGAACGGAAAACAAAATGGCATTCCATTTGAACAGCGCAAGCAAGAAGCAGGGACAATTAAAGCAGCAATACGACGAAAAGTTGATCGACTTGATCAGCGATGTCCATCAACAGTACACTACCTTGGCTCAACTGCAGCAGAATGCCTATGATTTGCCGGAAGAGTTGCGTATCTTCGAGAAGATAGCAGAAGCGAAATATCTGTTCCTGCTGCGTGAAGCCAAAGAACGACAGCTCCAAGCGGATATTTCCGCGCCGAAAAAAGCCAAACAGTTCCGTTGGCGCAAGCGCACGAACCGCGCGGAAGACATTTTCCATTCGGAATGACAAAGAACCGGACCGGTGGCGGTCTGGTTTTTTGCGTTCTTTGAACATTCTTGAATCAGGAGAAAACATGGATAAATCGAAAGAATCCATGTTTACAGGTCGGAATGTGGTCGGAAAGATGAATAAATCGAAAGAATTCATGTTTAGAGACCGAAATGTTGTCGAGAACATGGATAATCAACAGATATCCATGTTTTCCGCTTGTCGGAACACCTAGCGCAGGCATTTTTGTTGCAAATTAGTTAGGTACCTACTATAATAGAGGTGCATAGATAGGTACCTAACTATCTGGAGGAGGAAATTATTATGGAAGAACAAAATAAAGATGTCATCGGCAGCGCGATGAAGCTGATGCGCACGTTGCGGCGCAAGGAGAATCCCGCCAAGCACGAATCGCGCGGAGCAGGAAGGCTGTTGCGGATATTACAGGAAAACGACGGGATGAGTTCGCGGGAATTGGCTGACCGGATGGGGATCCGGCCGGCTTCCTTGACGGAGATGCTGAACCGGCTCGAGGCTGACGGGATCTTGACGCGCCAGCCAGACCCGGCCGATCAGCGCAGAAACAGGATTTTTATCCAGGAAAAGGGGTCTGTTTTATTGAAGAAAATGAAGGCAGTGCGCCAAACGGAAAGGGAGCACATCAATCAAAGTTTGACGCTGGCTGAGCAGGAACAATTTGTTGCGCTCTGCGAAAAACTGACAAAATCCTTGGAGGACTTCAGAAACCAAGCGGGTGAGCAATGATGGGCGGCAACGGGTTCAAGGGTGGCCGAGGGGGTTTCCTGACGGACGAAGAAAAAAAGAACAGCCCTAAAATCACATCACAATTATTGAAACGGATGTTCAGTTATCTCGTTCCTTATTGGAAGCAACTCATCGTTTCCGTGTTGGCGATCATCACCTCATCGGTATTCGGTGTATTTCCGACGATCCTGACGGGCCGCATCATCGACGAAGGCCTGTTGCAGCAGGACCTTCCTGTGCTGATCCGTCTGATCGGCCTCTCGTTCGGGGTGTTGATCATCGCCAATCTGATCAGTGTCGTGGAGAGCTATGTCAATGTCTGGATGGCGGAAAATATCACCTATGATATGCGCAATAAGATGTATAGCCATCTGCAGCGGATGTCGCACCGGTTCTTCACGATCAGCAAGCAGGGCGACATCATCACCCGCATGACCAGCGATATCGGCGGCGTGCAGAGTGTACTGACGGGTACTTGGACGAGCATCCTGCAGAATTTTGCGACGTTGACGGTTGCGCTTGTCACGATGTACACGAAAAGCCCTTTGCTGGCGACAATCGGCATCGTGGTGGTGCCTTTGTTCATATTGCCGACGAAGCGCGTGGGCAAAAGGCGTTGGGAAATCACCCTGGCTTCGCGGAAGCACAATGACGACATCAACCAAATTTTGAATGAAACCCTCAGCGTCAGCGGGCAATTGCTTTCGAAGCTTTTCGTCACGGAAAACTACGAGTTCGACCGCTATCAGGAAGCCAACAAACAGATGATCCGCTTGAACATCAAGGAAAGCATGGCGGGCAAATGGTTCAGGGTCGTGATCAACGTCTTCACGAACATCGGCCCGATGCTGATCTATCTGGTCGGCGGGATCCTAATCATCGAATACGGCAACACGGATCTGACGATCGGGGACATCACCGTCATGGTGGCGCTCCTGGGCAGAATGTACGGGCCGGTCAATTCCTTGCTGAACATCCAGGTCGATATGATCCGTTCGATGGCGCTTTTCGACCGCATCTTCGAGTATTTCGATCTGCCTGTGGAAATTGACAATGATCCGGAGGCGCTTAAGCCTGAGTCGTTTACAGGCGAGCTGGCTTTTGAAGAGGTTTCCTTCCACTATGATCCGGAACAGCCGATCTTGAATAACGTCAGCTTCGAACTGAAGCCGGGATCTTCCGTCGCCATCGTCGGGCCTTCGGGAGCGGGCAAGTCCACCATCATCAACCTGATTCCGCGCCTCTATGATGTGACGGGCGGAAGGATCCTGTTGGACGGTGTCGACATCCGCAAGCTTGATTTGGCCTATCTGCGCCAGCACATCGGAGTGGTGACGCAGGATACGTATTTGTTCAACGGCACGATCAGAGAGAATCTGCTTTATGCCAAGACTGATGCCACGCAGGCCGAAATCGAGAAAGCTTGTAGCGAGGCCAATATCCACGCGTTCATCAGCAGCTTGCCGAAAGGCTATGACACCATTGTGGGCAACCGCGGCATGAAGCTTTCCGGCGGCGAAAAGCAGCGGATTTCGATCGCTCGGATCATTCTCCGGAAACCGGGCCTGATTATCTTCGACGAAGCCACTTCCTCCTTGGATTCCATCTCCGAGCATGCCATCCAGGAAGCGATCGAGCCGATCCTTGCCAAGAGCACGAGTCTGATCATTGCGCACCGTCTTTCTACGATCCTGTCGGCTGATGAAATTTTGGTGCTGGAGAAAGGCAAAATCGTTGAAAGAGGCGATCACGAGACACTTGTCAAAAAAGGCGGCATCTACACGACGCTGTACGAAACGCAGATGAGAGTATGATGCAAGATAAGGAGGGCAGCCCATGTGGAATGGAGCTGTCCTTTTCTGTTGGGGATCGCCGGATGGGAAACCGAAGCGGATAATCGAAAGAATCCATGCTCGGAGGCGGAAATGTTGGTCGAAAATATGAATTAATCGAAATAATTCATGTTTATGGGCCGAAATGTGGTCGAAAACATGGATAAATCTCAAGTATTCATGTTTAGAGTCCGGAATGTGATCGAAAACATGAATAAGCAACGGGTATTCATCTTTTCGGCACACGCAATCCAGGTGCACCCGGAGCAGGAAACAGTTTCCTGGTTCTATTTTCGGAAAAAGCCGATAAAGGCAATTAATTGTTGCAAAATTGATAAAGCTATATCAGTTTCATCTGTATAAAAAATCTTTCATTTAGCGTATAATGGAAGTATTAGAATCGTAGGAGTGTGCAAAGTGAGAGGGATTTTCATCACAATCGAAGGGCCGGATGGCTCAGGGAAGACAACCGCGTTGCAGCAAGTAGTACCGCGTCTGCAACAAGAGATGAACCGCAAAGTAGTAGCGACGAGAGAACCGGGTGGAAGCCCGATCGCGGAAAAGATCCGCTCGTTGATACTGGATCCTTCGCATACGGACATGGATTCTAGGACAGAAGCTTTATTGTATGCGGCAAGCCGCCGCCAGCATCTGATCGAAAAGGTGTTGCCCGTTTTGGAAAGTGGAGACGTCATTTTTTGTGATCGTTTTGTTGATAGTTCAATCGCTTATCAAGGCTACGCAAGAGGCATCGGTGAAGAGGGTATCCGTGAAATCAACCAATTCGCAACAGAAGGCCTCGAACCGGATGTGACGTTGTACATCGATGTCCCGGCGGAAGTGGGCATTCAAAGGATCCATGCGAATTTGGACGAACGGGAATATAACCGTTTGGACCAGGAAAAGCTCGATTTCCATGAAAAAGTCCGAGTTGGCTATCAGCAACTGGCGAAGGCTAATCCGGAACGAATAGTGGTCGTCGATGGGACGATGAGCCGTGAAGCTGTGGCGGAAGCTTGCTATCACATCATCAAAAACAAATATCCAAGCTATTTTTAAAGCAAGATCATTTGCCAAGCATCACTGATGAACCTTTTCAACATACAGAAAGTGGGGATTTGTTATGAAATTAATTATGGCTATAATTCAAGATAAAGACAGTGCTATCCTGTCCGATGAGTTGGTGGAAGCAAATGTCCGCGCTACGAAATTGCCTTCTACAGGCGGATTTTTACGCGCCGGTAATACCACCTTTATGATTGGTGTCGAGGACGAGCGGGTCGACGAAGTATTGAGTATCATCAAAACCAATTGTGAAGCGCGCGAGCAGTTCATAGCGACTCCAGTAAGCATGGATGTGTCGTTGGATAACGCGATTGCCTACCCGATGGAAGTGCATGTAGGCGGAGCGACCGTGTTTGTTTTACCGGTAGATAGTTTTTACAGATTCTGATGACGAAGGAAAGGATGGATGGTGTGACACAGCTTTTGATGAGGCAGCAGCCAGAACTGCTCGAAAGGTTCCAACGTACGATTCGTGAGAAACGACTGGTCCACGCCTACTTGTTTGAAGGAGCGCGGGGGACCGGCAAAGAAGAATTGGCGCGTTGGATAACTCAGATGCTCTTTTGCGAGGAGTTGCAGGATGATCGGCCTTGCGGGCACTGCAATCATTGCCTTAGGATTGCGGCGGGGGGATTTCCCGATATGACGGAAATCAGGCCGGATGGCAACACCATCAAAGTCAACCAAGTACGCGAACTGAAGGCGGAACTTTCCAAAAGCGGGATGGAAGGCAGCCGCAAGGTCTATCTGATTTATGACGCCGAAAAAATGACGGTCAGCGCTTCGAACAGTCTGCTGACGTTCTTGGAGGAGCCGCAAAAAGATACGTACCTGATTCTGATGACCACGGCCAAGGAAAATATCCTGCCGACCATCCGCTCGCGTTGCCAAATCGTCCATTTCCAGGTCGTCAATAAGCAGGCATTGGGAGAAACCTTGGAGGCGCAAGGGATACAGCATGAAAATGCGGCGTTGCTGGCGGCCATCACCAATAACCAGGAAGCAGCCTTGTTGCTGAACCAAGAGGAAAGCTTCCATGAATCCAAGAAGCGGACATGGGCTTGGTTCCAGCTGATGACCGATAAAAATCCCCACTCATTTGTGTTTGTGCAGACCGACTTGATGGACGGTCTGAAGGACAAAAATGATGGGCACTTCTTTTTGGACTTGCTATTATTCTATTACCGTGATTTACTGTATACCAAGTACAGCAATAAGCAAGCTATCGTCAACAAAAATCACGGAAAAGAGTACGAGCGCATTGCAGAAAAACTGCATCCTCAGGAAATCACCCGGCATATGGAAAATATCCTCAATGGAAAGAAACGTCTGGAAGCAAATGTTCAGCTCCAAGGGGTACTGGAAGAAATCGCGCTCGGGAATAGCCTATAGATAAAGCTTCTGGAGGAGAAAGAAAATGAAAAACGTAATTGGTGTTCGTTTTATGCCTGTCGGGCCCATCTCTTATTATGAAGCAGGCCAGACAAAGTACCGAATGGACGAAAAATTGATCATAAATAATGGGAATGCTGTCGACATTGGCCAAATCGTCATTGTCGATAAAAAAAGCAATGACGACGGCGGCATCCTTTCGCATAAAAACATCATCCGCGTTGCGACCGAAAAAGATCTCGAGCAGGATGAAAAGAATCGCGCGGAGGCGAAAGAAGCCTTTGCCGTGTGCAAGACGAAAATGAAGCAGCTGAAATTGGAGATGAAGCTGATCAAAGCGGAATACACTTTCGATCGCAGTCGTTTGACTTTCCATTTCAGTTCGGAAGGCCGGATCGATTTCCGGGAATTGGTCCGCGAGTTGGCGGCTGTTTTCCGCACGAGGATCGAACTGCATCAGATCGGCGTCCGCGATGAGGCCAAGATTCTTGGAGGAATCGGACCTTGTGGCAGAACGCTCTGCTGTTCAACCTTCTTAGGCGACTTTGTGCCGGTTTCGATCAAGATGGCGAAGGACCAAGGGTTGTCCTTGAATCCTACCAAAATATCTGGTTTGTGCGGTCGGTTGATGTGCTGCCTGAATTATGAGAACGATACGTACGTTTCCCTCAGAAAGGCGATGCCTGATTATGGGCAGGAAGTAATGACGCCGGAGGGCAAGGGGAAAGTTGTGGAATTGAATGTGCTCAGTCAAGTCGTCAAAGTGCGTCTATTCGAGCACAATAAAACGGTTGAGTTTGCCAGTTCAGAGTTATAGGATTTAAGGATCTGCACGATAAGATTGAAAAATAAGTATGGAAAATGCGAGTGGATAAAATGGATAAACGTACCTTGTATGACCAATTCCATCGGGTAGAAAGCCGTATTTCATCGATGGGAGCAGATGTTAAAGAGATTCAAGAGAAGATGGATGACCTGATAGAAGAGAACGCAAATCTTCAAATCGAGAACCAGCATCTGCGTGATCGGATCGATTTCCTTACGAAGGAAAAAGAGGACGCGCAGAAGCAAGAGCCAGAAATGTCGAAGTCCCGTCTGAACTTACAGAAGCTGTACGAGGACGGTTTTCATGTCTGCAATGTTTATTATGGTTCCCGCCGTTTGAATGATGAACCCTGTGTTTTCTGTATCGATGTCATCTACGGCGAAAGAGATCGGAAAAATTGAGAAGTATCCCGCGCTGTGGGTACATGTCGACAAATGATGGATGCATGACTGGCAGAGGCGGGGACAGAAGTCCTGGCCTCTGTTTTGAGGATAAATGTAAGGGATATGCGGGCTGAAGCTTATTTCGGTTGCTGTATGTTTGATGATATATATACAAAGGGGAATAGGAATGGAAAATGTATTGAAGGAAGGCGAACGGTTGGATGTGCTGAAACGGGAAAACATCCAGATCATCCAAAGTTCAGCCGTGTTCTCTTTTTCGCTGGATGCGGTCCTGTTGGCGGATTTCGCGGAATTGCCGCGCGTGAAGCCGGCAAAGATAGTCGATCTCTGTGCCGGGAACGGGGCAGTCTCGTTCTTGTTGACAGGAAAAACCAAGAACCCGATCGTCGGAGTGGAACTGCAGGACCGTTTGGTGGATATGGCCCGCAGGACAGTCCAGCTGAATCAGTTGGAGGAGAAGGTTTCCTTCCTGCATGCGGATGTGAATGAGGTAACCCGCTTCATCAAACCGGATTCCGTCGATGTCATCACCTGCAATCCGCCCTACTTCAAGTTGACCGAATCCAGTTTCACGAATGAATTGGATGCTTTTGCGATCGCGCGGCACGAAATTCATTTGACGCTGGACCAATTGATGAAACAGACGAGCCATCTGCTGAAGATGAAGGGCAAGGCCTATTTCGTACATCGGCCGGATCGTTTGATGGAAATCCTGGAAACGATGCGAAACAACCGGATCGCGCCCAAAAAACTGCAGTTCATCTATCCAAAACAGAACAAGGAAGCGAACATGATTCTGATTGAAGGCATCAAGGACGGCAAGGAAGATGGCTTCCGTGTGCTGCCGCCGCTCGTTGTGTACAATGAAGAAGGGGAATACAGCCAGAAGGTAAAGGATGTCCTCTATGGCGAGCAGTGAGCACTACTTTTATGTGCTGCATTGCGCAGATGACTCTTTTTATGCCGGCTACACGACGGACACGCTTCGGCGCGAACAGGAGCACAATAAAGGCATCGGCAGCAAATATACCAAGGCGCGCCGCCCTATACAAATGATATATAATGAAGTCTTCGGTTCCAGAACAGAAGCGACCAAAGCGGAGGCGGCATTCAAGAAGCTGAGCCGAAAGCAGAAAGAGAATTTTTTGAAGGTGCACGGCACCCATCTGCCAGGTTCTGAACCAGGCGGGATTTAGCAGGTCGCCAGAATTGCCAAAATGAATCGAAATCAGAGGAGAACAAAGATGCAACTGCAAAAAAGTTATGAACAGCACGAGAGCGGCACGCTTTATTTAGTGCCGACTCCCATCGGAAATCTGGAAGATATGACCTTCCGTGCCATAAAGATACTGCGCGAAGTGGATCTGATTGCGGCTGAAGACACGCGCAATACGCGGAAACTGTTGACGCATTTCGAAGTAGACACTCCCCAAATCAGCTTCCACGAGCACAATACCCAAGAGCGCATTCCGCAATTGGTGGAAAGACTACTCGGGGGCCAATCCATTGCCCAAGTGAGCGATGCGGGGATGCCTTCGATCAGCGATCCAGGCCATGATTTGGTGCGCGCCTGCATCAACGCAAACGTGCCGGTTGTGCCGTTGCCTGGAGCCAATGCCGGTGTGACTGCATTGATCGCTTCCGGATTGGCGCCGCAGCCATTTTACTTTTTCGGCTTTCTGGAGCGCAAGAAGAAAGACCAAGTGGCCCAGTTGGAGTCGCTGAAGAACAGGGAAGAGACGATGATTTTCTATGAGTCGCCTTACCGGCTGAAGGAGTTGCTCAAAAATATCGCAACCGTGATGGGTGAAGGGCGCCAAGTCGTCATCTGCCGCGAATTAACGAAACGTTTTGAAGAATTCATCCGGGGTTCGGCAGAAGAATTGGCTGCTTGGGCCGAAGAAACGGAAATCAGAGGGGAAATCTGCCTGATGATAGCCGGTAATGATAACCCGGAAATGCCTGTTGAACAGACATTTGATGACCTCAGCGTCGCCGAATTGGTGGAAAAGCTGATGACGGAACAGGGGCTTTCTTCCAAAGATGCGATCAAAGAGACCGCAAAAATCAGGGATCTGAAGAAACAGGAAGTTTATCAAGCTTTCCACGGCTTCTAGACAGGAGGGATGACCGTTGCTGTTCTATTTATTGAGTATCTTCTCGTTAGGCGGGGTCATGACGCTCCGGAGGATGGGAAAAAACCGACAATTTCAAAGCTATTTGCTGGTTGCGGTGTTGCTGTTCCTATTCGTGGGAATGCTGCAGGGCAACGACTCGCCCCAAGTGGCGTGGATCCGTTATGCGGTGATGCTCTTCCGTGTCCTGTTTGGCTTGATTTCACCGTTCGCGTTCCTGTTTTTTGGCCTGGCGCTTGTCTTCAATGGGGTGCTGTTGCTCAAAAAAGAGGGCTGGGCCAAACGGTACGGCCTGTTGGTCGCGGTGGGCGCCTTCATTTTGTTGATGGACCTGTTGTTCTTGCTGAATTATTTTGTGTTCCATCATTACCTTATTTGGCGCTTCATGCGCTTGATGGGCTACTTCATCATCTACTTTGGTGTGATATTGATTTTGTTTTTTATCGCGACAGCCTTTTATGGCCTCGTTCCGGTTTCCTTGGATAAAGATTTCATCATTGTCCTGGGAGCGGGATTGCTGCCGAATGGTGGTATCAGTCCGCTGTTGCAGAGACGCTTGGACAGAGCGATCCGCTTTTTCAGGCATCAGACAGAGCGCACGCAAAAGCGGCCTTGCCGTCTGATTGTGAGCGGAGGGACAGGGGAAGACGAACCATTTTCCGAAGCCTTCGCCATGAAACGCTATCTGATGGAGAATGGCATCCCGGAAGAACTGATTCTTGAGGAAGACAAGTCCGTCAACACGTACCAGAACTTCCTTTACTCGAAGGGCATCATGGATGCGTACAAAGAAAGCTACAAGTGCCTCTTCATCACGAACAATTTTCATGTTGTCCGCAGCAGTCTTTACGCCCACCGAGTGGGATTGAAAACGGACGGCTTAGGAGCCTGGACGCCGCTTTATTTTTTGCCTTATGCTCTTCTGCGCGAATTCATCGCACTTATCTTTCTGCAGATCAAAGGGCATACACTGTTGCTGGCGCTCGTGCTGATGTTTGGATTGTGGAGAATCTATTTATAAAATCATAAGCACTGATTCTGGTGCCAAAAAAGCCGTATATTTGCGAAATATCGCATGGTATACGGCTTTTTTATGTTCTCTCGTTTAAAACAGTCCTTCTGATATCAATTGGGTCAAGCCGTGATAGACACCTTCGTCATCATTGGAAGGCGTTGTGTAGTTTGCCACGCTCTTGGCTTTGGGCAACGCGTTAGCCATTGCGAAGGAATAGGGTCTGTCGGAAAGCATCGATATATCATTCTCGCTGTCGCCAAAAACTGCCACTTCCTCATTTGAAATGCCCAGTTTTTCCAATAAGGTATCCAAGGCTTTGCCTTTGTTGATGCCTTTTTTTGTGATTTCAAGTTTCCGTTCATCAGAAAAGACCAGCTCGTACTCATCATACAGACCTAAATGAGGCAATGACTGCGTCACGGCCTCCATAAAATGCGGGTCTTGGCTGATCGAAATTTTATTGCAAGAAGCTGGCGCTTCGTTTAGATCAAGAATCAGTTTTTGTTCAGGATAGCCATCGCGCATATCGCATAACCAACTGTACATGCCGCTAGCCCAAGGATAATCGTCGGGCAGTCTCATTTCGCCGCGGATCTTCTTCTTTAAGGCATACAGCGAATCCGGCAAATAGGTGTACAGGCCGGCATCCTGGGAGAATTGGATCTCAACATTGAATGTGCGGAATACCGATGTGACTCTTTGGATGTCTTCTGAATCCATTATCCCCAATCTTTCCCTGGTCTGAGAGTTGAAATCATAAATGGAACTGCCGTTTACATCAATCAAATAACCTTGATGGGAATCCATCTTCAGTTTCAGGGCATCTGGCATCAGCCGCAAGTAACTTCTTCCGCTTGCCAATACCAGCGTGATGCCTTTTTGCTGGAGCGACAGGAGGAGTTCCTGGGTTTTGGGGCTGATGCCGTGATCAGCAGTCAGTAGTGTGCCGTCCATGTCGCAAACGATTGCTTTAATGGGCATTATCTATCCACCTCTATTTTTGTTGTCGAAAGGATTTCGCGTATCGTGTCGATTGATTCTATATTTGTATGCTCATCATGATAGAGATACGACAAGTAGATGATGTCCACTACTGTGATATAAAGTAATCGGGCTGAAAGTGCCTCGGACTGAAAAATGGATTCTTCCGTTTCGACTACGATGCTGACATCACTCAATCGGTTCAAAGCGCCTGGCGGATTCCCTGTCAGACAGATGATCTTAGCTTTATTATGTGCCGCTACTTCCGCAATCTTGATTGTTTCTGCGGTCTTTCCTGAGTGCGAGAAAAGGAAGACGCAATCGTTTTCCGTTAATTTGGAAGTGTGCATCAGCTGCATATGATAATCCGAAACATAGTTTACTGGGATCGCGGTTCTCAAGAATTTGTGGTAGGCGTCGAGCGCAATGACCGCGGAGGAACCAAGTCCAAAAAAGTGAAGCGCTTTCGAATTTACGATTATATCAAGAGCTTGTTGCAGTGCTTCCCCTGATAGTTTGCTCATCAGGCTTTGCAGCATAATTTGTGAGGATTGAATGACTTTTTTAGAAATATCGCTCGGCGTGTCCGAAGCGGTAATGTCGGTAAATACGGCTAACTGGTGCGTGCGTTCTTCAGACATACGATAGTTTGATGCGACGCTGATTTTGAAATCCTGGAAACCTTTGAAGCCTATTCTTTTCACGAATTTAAAAATCGTTGATTCTGAAAAATCCGTTTCTTCGGCAAGATTGGATAATGTTTTGTTCACTAGGTCCATGCCCAAGCTCACGAAATAGTCGGCAATCTTTAATTCAGTGGCTGAAAAAGTTTCGTAGTGTGGTTTCAGGATCATTTGGATATAATTTTTTGACATATATGAGCACCTCCTTGGGAATAGTATAGCATATTCGCGTTTAGTAATAAATATTTTTTATTTTAGCTTTACAAAGTAAAAAATATTTATTATAATCAGAATATAAATTAAGAAAACGATTACAAAGAAGTGTTTGGCGGAGATAACGTTTTACAAGTGGAGGGGTAAAGAAAAATGACTCAAGAAAATAAGATAGCCATTGTCAATTCAAGCAGTTTTGGGAAGATGTTTGACACGCATGTGGAAAGACTGGGAAAAATCGGGCAGGTCGATCGTTTCGATTTTGATAGTTCTATTGAAGGAAAGCAACTAGCTGAATCCTTAATAGGGTATAATATTATTATCGCGAGTGTAACACCATTTTTCACTAGCGAATTTTTTGAGCATAAGGATGAACTGAAGTTGATCACGCGTCATGGAATCGGGTACAACAATATAGATCTGGAAGCTGCCAAGGCACATGGTACGATTGTCGCGATTGTTCCTCCTCTGATTGAGCGCGACGCAGTTGCAGAAAATAATGTTACCAATTTACTTGCGTTGATGCGGCGCACAACTGAGTCGGCGCAGGAAGTCAAAAATGATGGCTGGGAAAATCGAGCGCGGTTTATTGGAAACGGTTTATGCGGAAAAACGGTAGGCGTCATTGGTGTTGGCAATATCGGCAGCCGAGCCGTCGAAATCCTGCATTATGGATTCAGGTGTGAAGTGTTGGGGGTCGATCCGAACAAGACCGCGTTGGAAATCGAGATTTTCGGCGGCAAGAAAGTCGAATTGGACGAACTTCTGGAGCGGGCCGAGGTCATTTGCCTCTGCGCAAGTCTGAATGAAACGAACTACCATCTGGTTTCCAAAGAAACCATTGCGAAAATGAGGGACGGTGTCTACATATCCAACTCAGCTCGTGGGGCACTGGTAGACGAAGCGGCAATCATCGAAGCGATCCAAACCGGGAAACTGCGCGGATATGCAACAGATGTACTGGAAGTTGAACCGGGACACAGTGACCATCCTTTCCTGGCGTATCCGAATATCATTGTGACCCCTCACACGTCCGCATACACAATGGAGTGCCTGGAAGGAATGGGAGACAAATGTGTTTCTGACTGTGAATCGATAGTGGAAGGGAGGATGCCTCGACGGGTAGTGCAACCAGTAAGTCCTTATATTACAGCATGAGGGAGGTGAATAAAGTTGGATACAGTTGTAAATGTAAAAGTTGGCCCGCAATTTTATAAGTATGGGCAAGGCGCTATGGAAGTGATTCCTGACATAGTGAAGGAATACGGTGCGAAACGGGTGCTGCTAGTTCATGGCACGATTTCATGGGCGAAAGCAAGTCCGTATTTGGAATTTCTGGATGAGGACTTCACAATCCAGTACGAGAAATACAACGGTGAGTGCAGCTATAATGAAGCAAACCGATTGGCCAAACTAGTCGGCGATGGCAACTTTGACTTTATCATCGGCGTTGGCGGAGGGAAATTGTGTGATCTGGTTTACTACGTCGCTTCCTTGACGAAAAAACCTTTCGGTGTCGTTCCGACATTGGCCAGTAATTGTGCACCATGGGCGCCCTTATCCGTTATGTACAAAGATAACGGACTCGCTGAAGGCAAAACGGAACATTACAAAAGACAGGCAGCATTTCTGATCACTGATCCAACGTTGGTCATCGATGCGCCGATAAAATTCTTTATTGCAGGAATCGCGGATACTATAGCTAAGTGGTATGAATCCGATATGATATTGGAGCAGCCGCAGTTTGAAGCGAATAATTTCTTGATGCTCGCACGGCATTCGGCGCGGATCTGCAAAGATGTCATCGCTGAAGATGGTTTGAAGGCTATCGAGGATATGCGCAATGGAACGGTATCTGCAGCGTTTATCAAGGTGTCTGAAGTAATATTCGGGGTTGCGGGACTGGTTGGGGGATTTGGCGACAAATATGCCCGTAATACAGCCGCTCATGCCATTCATGATGCGATTTCAGCTTATCTGCCGGGAGTCCACAACTACTTGCATGGTGAGAAAGTGGCATATGGCATTTTCTATCAATTGGCTCTGGAAGGCAAATGGCAAGTAATTGACGAATTGATTCCGATGTATGAAGCTTTAAGTTTACCGAAATCATTAACCGAAATGGGCGAGTATCCTTTGGCAGAAGAGGAACTCAACAACATAGTCGAACTGGTCAACAAAAAGCAAAAAGTGCATTTGTTGCCGATGACGATCAATGAAGCAGTCTTGAAAAAAGCAATAATAGATTTAGAAAAATACATAAATACGGAGGTATAGGCAATGGAAAATATTACCGCAATGCAAAGTTTGTTAATTGCACTTTGGGTAGGGGCAGTCATGTCACGTGCATTTTTAGGTGGAGCGACATTAACATTACGTTTTTCCCCTTTGATGACGGGTTTGATCGCAGGTATTGTAATGGGTGACGTTCCACAAGCAATGATTATCACAGCAGCAATTCAGCTGATTTACATGGGGGTTTTCTCTCCAGGGGGAACGATGCCTTCTGAACCATCAATCGCAGCAGCGATCGCGGTGCCGGTTGCTTTAATGGGTAACCTGCAGCCTGAAGCAGCGATAGCTGTAGCTGTACCGGTAGGTTTATTGGGTGCTTATCTGTACCAATTCAGATTTTTCATCAATACATTTTTGGGTAAATACACCGATAAAGCCGTCGAAGACTTGAATGACGGTGCAATCGTAAGATCGATCATCCTTTATCCAACAATCGCTTCTTTCCTTTTGTTTGTGCCATTAGTATTCGTTGCTTTGTACTTCGGAGCACCAGTTATTGCTGATGTCATCACCGCACTTGAAGGTACAGTTGTGTTCCATATTCTTACTGTTGTCGGTGGCGGTCTAGCGGCTATCGGTATTGCAACAACGATTTATGTTATCGGCCGTAAAGACTACATGGTTTTCTTCCTGTTAGCATACTTGATGAGCGTTGTGCTGGCTTCCTTATCAATCACGATGGTAACCTATGCCATTGTCGGAGCTTTAATAGCAGCCATTTTCGTGTTAAGCAAGGGACAAGCTGCAAAAACATCTTCTGCTTCCGCTGGTAGTGCAGCGCTTGAAGATGACGATGACGACGATTTCTAAAAAGTATGCAAATTGAAAGGAAGATGAAAAAATGATAAACGCTAATCTAGATGCTAAAGAACAAAACATGTTAGCACCAGAAGAAATAACCGCTAAAGATGTTACGAAAACCTATTTACGCTGGCACTTTGCAAACGAAATTCCTCACTCATTCGAACGTTATTTGGCTCCATCGCTTCTTTATGCGATGATGCCGATTCTGCGCAAACTGTACAAAGATGAGGATCAATTAAGAGCCGCCTACAAACGCCAATTGCTGTTCTTCAATACGCAACTGTCATGGGGTGGCGGAGTCATCACAGGGCTGATGTCTTCGATGGAACAAGAACGCGCCAAAGAAGTGGTAAACGGCGAAGAAGTCACCATGACTGATGATCTGATGTACAATACTAAAGCAGGTTTAATGGGAGCTTTGGCTGGGATCGGTGATTCGATCGACTCAGGAACTGTACAATACATTTTTATCGCTATCGCTGTTCCTTGGGCACAAATGGGTAGCCCGATCGGCGCCTTGTTCCCATTCATCGCTTTTGCTCTTTACCAAGCAGTGTTAGGTGTATTCTTTGCACGAAGCGCATTCAAGACAGGTAAAAATGCAACGGGTGTGATGCATAGCGCTGGGATTCAGACTGTTATCGAAATGTTGTCTATCCTAGGGATGTTTATGATGGGGATTTTAGCCGGAAATTATGTTAAAGTTTCATCAAGCTTAGAATTTGAGATTTCTGGACGTCCATTTATTATTCAGGAAATACTGGATAAGATCATGCCTGGCATGTTGCCATTGGCCGTTGTTCTGGGTGTATACTTCTTCTACATCAAAAAAGGTCTGAAGGTAACGCGTGCATTAGTAGGCTTGACGTTGATTTTGATTGTTCTGGCTGGCATAGGTATTCTATAAAAAAGGCATAAGAAAGGAAAGTGTAAAAAATGGGAGTTGTAAATTTAGCGCGTGTAGACGAGAGACTGATCCATGGTCAAGTCATGTTGACATTGTCCCAAAGAGATGGCGTCAATTCGATCTTTGTAGTGGATGATGTTGTTGCCAAAGATAAATTCATGAAGGATCTGTACAAGAGTGCGGGTAGCCGTACCGGACAAAAAACAATTGTCATGACTGAAGAAAAGTGCAAATTCTATTGGGATGAGTTCAAATTTAAAGAGTACAGTGCTATCCTGATCACGAAAACAGTGACCGGAATTTATAATCTGGTTAAATATGGTGTTCCGATCAAAGATCTGAATATCGGCGGAATCGCCAAAAAAGGCGACGACGATATTTTGGTCACAAAATCAGTTTATCTGAACAAAGCAGATGCATTGAAATTGAAAGAATTAAATGAAGACTATGGAGTTGAAAACATCTATTTCCAAGCAACACCATCTTCGTCAAGCTCTAGCTTAGCGGATGTATTAAAGCAATTCGGTTTATAAAATAATTCCTGGTGGGAAAGCAGTTATTGCGAAATAGCTGCTTTTCTCAATCGGGAAAATAGTGACCAAAATGACAGGTGGCAAATACTATGCAGCAAAATGAAAAATTTAAAGATTGGCTATTTCGATATCAGTCTTTTTATCGTGTACGCCGTACTGATAAAAGCAAACGGCGGTTTATCTCGGCATTGGTGGCGGATATTTCTGACATGCGAGAGGATGTGCAGGTGATCGAATACAATCGCCATAAAAAATATGCATCAAGGAACGTGTACGTTGGCGATATCGGAAAAGCGGATCAGATCATTTGCACGTATTATGACACGCCAATCCAGCATTTTGGTCCTTATGTTTTATTTGATCGGGAAGTACAGGAAAAGCGGACAACCAGTTTCATTATAGTCAGTTCTGTCCTGTTACTCCTGGCGGGTATTGCCGGAACGCTCTTTTATATGCAGAATGCATCTGGTGCGGTTGACCTGATTTCTGTTCGCACCTTGTTTATCGCGCTAGCTTATGGTGTCTATTTCTACTTGTTCGGCAAGATCGCGAAGGGGTCGGCAAACCGAAAGACGTTGATTCGAAATACTTCGTCCATCCTTGCTATGTTGGCAATGATGAGTGAGGCAAAAGGGGAGAAAACAGCTTTCGCTTTTGTGGATGAAGGCAGTTTTGGAGAAAGTGGTCTGGAAGCAATGCGTACACCTGGAAATAAGAAAGCGAAGATTTTCTTTTTGGATTGCGTGGGTGCAGATGCTCCGCTGCATGTTATCGGCAATGACGTTTCCAAAGCGAAATTGTCGGAATTAGGCATTGATCATCAGTCGTCAGACGAAAGGGTCACTTATATCTTCAGTGCAAAAACTTTGGAAAAAGAACAAAAAACGCAATTTTATCTGGATAAGTCGGATTTGAGCCAAAAGAATTTAAATATGGAAAATATTACAAAAGTTGTGGAATTGTGCAGATAGGAACTGGACCTTTCTGTAACTAAGGAGGATTATCAATGTTAGGAATCGTTATTGCAACACATGGTTCGTTAAGCAACGGACTTAAAGATTCAGCGGAAGTGATCTTTGGCCCGACCAATAATATCGCAACAGCAAACTTGAATCTGGGGGACGACGTACAGGCGTTGGGCGCAACAATTAAAGAATCCATCCTTGAAGTCAATCAAGGTGACGGGGTCATCGTATTGGTGGATCTGGTGAGCGCCAGCCCATACAACCAATCAGTACTTGTGACGAATAGTCTGGAGAAACCGTTGCAAGATTCTGTTTACATCATTGGCGGGGTAAACCTTCCGATGCTGTTGGAAGGGATCAACCATCAATTGATCGGGACGCCTGTGGAAGAAGCTGCCGAAGCTGTGATCGCTCAAGGAAAAAACAGTATCAGTGATTGGCATGTATCCATGATTGCAGACGACGATGATGATGAGGACGACGACGCTTTTTAAGAAAAATAAAATGGACCCTATAGAATGGACACTAAAAAAGTGCCCTCTATAGGGTTCATTTTTGTATACTTATAAGTGGAGTCTAAAAACCTGCTCCCTGTATATTACAGGGAGCAGGTTTTGCTGAGCATTATTCGACTTTTTTGTTCTGGTTCACCATCAAATCACGGATCTCTTTCAGGTAAAGTTCAACAACCGGTACTTCGGCTTCCACTTCCACTGGTTCTTCAGCAGGCATTCTGCTTTTAAGTTTGTTGATTACCTTGATCATCAGGAAGAGGACAAGTGCGATCAGCAAGAAGTTCAGTAAGGCCTGCAGGAAATTACCGTAAGTGAAGTCTGCCTGCCCGATTTTGAAGGAAAGACCGGTCAAATCTGCATTTCCGGTCAAGGCTACGATGATCGGTGTGATGATATCTTTAACTAATGAATTGACGATTGCTGTAAATGCACCCCCGATGACAACCCCGACGGCAAGATCAAGCACGTTTCCTCGCATGATGAATAATTTAAATTCTTTCCACATATTTTTCACCTCCGTTTAAGATAATTATATTTCAATTGCATTGAGATAGCAAAAAATACATGCTTCGGCGGATGATATTTTTATGTTTTTCTAGCGACCGACCGGTTTGACGTAGGCGGCGACCGGATAATTCTCGGTAGGTAAGCTACTTTCTTTTCCCTGCGCCAATTCGGCCAACAGATAACCGATCAGTGGGCCGGAAGTCAGTCCGGATGAGCCGAGCCCGCTTGCCGCGAAGCAATTTTGCAGGCCAGGCACACTGCCGAAGAAGGGGCTGAAGTCGGAAGTGTAGGCCCTTGTGCCGACACGGATATCCGCGTTTACTACATCTTTCAGGTGTGGGAGCCAAGTGTAGGCTTGTTCCAACATCGGATCCGTAACGGAAGCATCGGGCTGCAGATCATAACCCCTGTCGTTCTCATGGCTTGCGCCGACGACTGTTTTTCCATTGTCGAACGGAAGTAGGTCGATTTCGCCTTGGGGCATGATGACCGGGTAATTTTGCGGATCGGTGTCTTCATTTTGTTGGAGGACGACCAGTTGCCCCTTTTGCCCCCTGACATCGACCGTGTACCCGAGTGGTTTGAGGAGCTGAGGCAGCCAAGCGCCGGCCGCCAGGATGACCGCATCGAATCTTTGCGGTGGTCCGTCCAACGTCAGGAGGGACAAGGTGCCGTCTTTATCCTTGGCAAGGGAGACGGTTTCTTTGTGGATGCTGCCTCCGTACAGGGTTGTCGCCTTCAGCAATGTCTTCGTCAACGCCCGACCGTCCACGCGGGCACCACCGCCTACGTAAAGGGCTTGCTCAACGTTGGCGAGGGTCGGGAAGGCTTTTTGGAGTTCGCTGCCTTTCAGGATAGCGACGTTCCCGATCAAAGGCGCCTGCTCGCGGCGTTCCAGTGCGCGATCATGGACCTCATGGAGGTAGTCGACGGATTGTCCTAGGATCAGGGCGCCGCAGCGTGCGTAAGCATCCGTCTTTAAGCCGTCGGAAGCCAAGTCAGCCAACAGCTGGTCATAAAAAGCCGCGCCTTCGGAGACGAGGCGGTACCAATTTTTGTTGCGGCGCCTGGATAGCCATGGGCAAATGATACCTGCCGCCGCGGCTGTTGCTTGGCCGTTGCCGCTGTCGAATACGCTGACGCTGTGGCCGGCTCTTGCCAAATAATAACTTGCGGTGGCGCCGACGATTCCGCCACCGATGACTGCAATCTTCTTTTGCATTTGTGGAACCCTTCTTTCTCCGGTAGCCGGTTGTTGCATTGTGGACAGAAAAAGCCGGGAACGGTGTCCCGGCTCTAAGCGTTTTTGAGGAGGATCCTTCTTAGGATCTGATTTGGCCTTCGCCGTAGATGATGTATTTGTAGGAAGTCAATTCCTTCAATCCCATCGGTCCACGGGCATGGAGTTTTTGCGTGCTGATGCCGATTTCTCCACCGAATCCGAAACAACCGCCGTCCGTGAAGCGAGAAGAGGCGTTGATGTAGACTGCCGCTGCATCGATATCGTTCAGGAAGTTCTGTGCCGTTTGGTAATGATCGGTGACAATCACTTCGGAATGGCCCGTGCTGTATTTTTGGATATGTGCGATGGCATCGTCATAGGAAGAAACCACTTTTACCGCCAAAATGAAATCCGAGAATTCGGCAGCGAAATCTTCTTCTGTTGCTGGCACAGCTTCAGGCAGGATGCTGCAAGTCTTCACATCGCCGCGCAATTCCACTTTATAAGGCGCCAAAGCTTCCGCGAAAACGGGCAGAAAGGCATCAGCGACTGCTTCGTGGACAACAAGCGTTTCGATGGAATTGCAGACGGAAGGGCGGGAACATTTCGCATTGACCAGAATACGCGTAGCCATCTCCAATTCGGCCTCCTTATCGATGTACAGGTGGCAATTTCCGACACCTGTTTCGATGACCGGCACAGTCGCGTTTTTCAACACGTTCTGGATCAGTCCGGCTCCACCACGAGGGATTAGGCAATCCAGATAGCCATTCAGTTTCATGAATTCATTGGCCAGTTCGCGGGACGGATCAGGGATCAGTTGCAGCGTTTCCTTGGCGAAACCGGCGTCCGCGAGTCCGGCCTGCAATGCAGTCATGATGGCTTTGTTGGATTCCAAAGCCTCTTTTCCGCCGCGCAGGATGACGGCATTCCCCGATTTGAAGCAAAGGGCACTCGCATCCGCTGTGACGTTTGGACGTGATTCATAAATGATTCCGATGACGCCAAGCGGAACACGCTGCTTGCCGATCATCAAACCATCGGCTGATTTCGTCATTTCCTCAACGTAACCGATCGGATCAGGCAGTTGAGCGATTTCCTTGAAACTGTCCGCCATCCCTTTGATCCGTTGCGGATTCAAAGTCAAACGTTCGATCATCGGCGTTGCCAATCCATTAGCCTCGGCTGCTGCGATGTCATTCGCATTGGCTGCCAGGATGGCATTCTGATGTGTGTAAAGGGCAGCTTCCATGGCCAAAAGCCCCTCATTCTTTTGTTTGGTTGATGCTTTCCTCAGGCTGTTGGCTGCGGCTTTCGCGGCAATGCCCATTTCTTGCAATAAACTGTTCATCGAATATCCTCCTCTATTTGTCTTCCCTCACAAAATAGGTTCCAATTTCTTTGCCGGCCAGTATATCGAACAGTACGGTCGGGTCGGTGGCTTGCGTCAAAACCATTTGTTGCTTGTTCTTCAGGATTTGTTTAGCAGCTTTCAATTTTGTTGCCATGCCACCGGTCCCGAATTTCGAACCGTTCCCGCCAGCCAAAGCCATTTCCTTTGCCGTGACGACATGGATGGTATGGAAGAGGACGGCATCCGGATGGGACATCGGATTTTTATCATAAAAACCTGGGACATCGGACAGCATGATCAGCAGGTCGGCGGAGATGATCTCTGCAACGGTTGCGGAAAGGCGATCGTTATCCCCGAATTTTGTCAGGTGATCCAATTCTTCAACAGAGACAGCGTCATTTTCATTCACGATCGGGATGATGCCCATTTTCAACAACTGCTCGAAGGCGTTTACGGCATTCCTGCGGCTTTCCGGGAACTGCACGATATCCAGGGTCATGAGTATTTGCCCCACGATTTGGTTATAGTGCGAGAAAAAGCGGGTGTAGAGGTTCATCAGTTCGGATTGCCCGACAGAAGCGACGGCTTGTTGCTCCGGGATGGTTTTCGGACGATGCGGGAGGTTCAGGCGGTTGAGCCCGACTCCGATCGCGCCGGAAGACACCAAGACGATTTCTTTGCCTTGATTGCGCAGGACGGTCAAGACATAAGCAAGCCGGTCGAACGTCTGGTAGTTGACGGATCCGTCCGCCAGCATCAAAGAACTTGTGCCGATTTTGATGACGATCCTTTTGCAGTCCAATATTTTATTGCGAATAGGTTCCATGTGCACATCCCCGTTTACGATTTGATTTTTTTCATCTATAAGAGAGTCGTTTTTTTTATGTATTGCAGAGCTCGCATTCAGCGAGGTATTACTTCATATAGTATCATGGAATGGCGAAAAAATTAAGATATAGCAAAAAAAAGCTGCCTGAAGTTATCAGGCAGCCCTAAAGGAGTTGCTCTTTACTTTGGAGGAGTAAAGAAATTGAAAAAAAAGATTGTTTGTGATTGGCCTACAGTCATGATAAATCTCAAGTATGAAGAAACTATGAAGATAGTTTTATGAAATGGATAAGATTCTTAGCTGCCATTATCAGATGAGCCCGAAAGTGAGGAATGCCTGATGAAGGCCATCCTCGTCCACTGAACCAGTGACATGATCCGCGACAGCCTTCAATTCTTCCTTGGCATTCCCCATAGCGATGCCGATCTCGCAATAGTCGAACATCTCCAAGTCATTCAAGCCGTCTCCGATCGCAATCGTCCGTTCTTTGGAGAGTCCAAGGTGTGCCAACAACGCTTCAATGGCGGTCGCCTTGTGTATGCCCGGAACCATCAGCTCGCCGCTCTCGTCCCCAAACGAAGGCACAGTGCATTGAATCGTATCAAAGGCGTTTTCGAATTCCGCTTTGATCTGTGCGAAAGAAAGTTTGTCGCTCTGAAGGAAGCAAGCCTTATTGACATCTGTCTTATACAGATCCTCTTCGCCGTAAATCAGTCCCTCTATGAAGGGGTGCGGCTGTTCTTCTTTGCGTCTGCTGGCATCCGGATCGTTTTCGAGATCACCATAAATGCAACGTTCCACATGCGGCAGAAAATTTTTGCTGGCAAACAGGCCGCCGTTTGACTCCAAGTAAAAATCAACGCCATGCTGATCAAAGAAATCCACCATCCGTCTGACTTCGCTGGCCGGGACCGTCTTATGGTAAAGCATTCCGTCATGCAACTCAACGAAGCCGCCGCCAGCGCCAATGATGCCGTCGAAGCCGATTTCCATGATGAAGTCATAGATCTCCGGTTTTGAGCGGCCGGTGCACAAATAAATCTCATGACCATTCAGTCGGGCCTGTCTGCATGCGTCCGCAGCGGATGCGGGAACCCAACCGTCATCTGCAACCAAAGTACCATCAATATCCAAAAAAATGATTTTTTTATCCAATCTATATCCTCGCTCTCTTCCCTTAAACGGGGCTGTCCGATTTTCAAGTCTACTATATAATGGAATGGGAATTATTGCCAGTAGAAGAGACCGCTCAGAGCCAGGCTTTTTGAAGAATTGGCAATCTTTCAGAAAAAAATTAAAAGAATCATTGACAGCGTTCGGCTACGATGATAGTATATAGAAGTTGTCCGCCAGAATCGGCTTTGAAATGATTTGAAAAAATTGTTGACATGCGATTTAGAGCGTGATATTATATAAAAGTTGCTGATCCAAGC
>NZ_JBAVFV010000019.1:0-2859 GCF_049684335.1 Trichococcus sp. | reverse complement strand
TTTAAATCCAGCAACTCGATCAGGAATGCCAAACCGACGACTTCTCCGCCTAATTTTTCCACCAATTCGATGGTTGCGGCTGTAGTGCCGCCAGTTGCCAACAAATCATCGCAAACCAGAACTTTGTCACCAGGCAGGATGGCATCTTGATGCAATTGCAGCGTTGCTTTTCCGTACTCCAGTCCATAGGATACTTCCACCGTTTCGCGCGGCAATTTGCCTTTTTTACGGGCCATTGCGAATCCGCAGCCTAATTCCACAGCGACCGGACAACCGACCATAAACCCACGCGCTTCGGGTCCGACTACCTTATCGACATTCAAGTCCTGCGCATATTTCACGATTTCTTTGATCGAATAACGGTAAGCTTCTCCGTTCGCCATCAAGGGTGAAATATCTCGGAAAATGATGCCTTGCTCCGGGAAATCTTTGACATCAGCAATATATTGTTTCAAGTCCATTCTGTGTTCCTCCTAATTATTGTACCATCATCTGTTCATTCAACCATTTCGTCAACTGCGAAAATGGGCTGTAGATGAATACCTTTTCAGCTTCCATTTTCTGCAGGCGATCTTTGTATACCTGGGTGTCGTCCAAAGCCCTTTTGACAGGGTTTTGGACCTCATTGATGAAACCATTGTCTATTGTAACAAATCCCGCCTCCAAAAACACTTGAATCATAAAAATGGCAAGATTTTTTTTGATTTTTAAGTATTTTGCTAAGGCATCTAACCGATTTCTCACATCGATATCCTTATGGGAACGGATGTATTGGTAGAACTTTGCGAACTGGTCTTTAGGAGGGACGCCGTCTGCGTAAACGCTGTTTGTTTCATGAGAGACGACATACACATTTTCAAACTGATTGCTCTTTAAAAGATCAGCCAACAAATCCATCTTCAAGGGGCATTCGAAGAGCACCAAGTTGCTTGCACTGACATCCTGAAGAGCATCCGCTGTATTGTCAGTGAGTAACGCAGCGTTCGAACTGTTTGGGATGCGCTCATAATATTGTTTCATGATACCGGAAGTCGAAAATAGATACAGGGCATCTTCCACAGCCAATACCGATTCTTGGATAATCGAACTCCGTTTGTCAAAAAACTGGACATGTTTGTTTTTTATGTCCTTCAGTTGCAGTTGCGGTTTCGCGCTGTCCCGCCAAACGTTGATCGAAAGTTCCCCGATCAGAGAAACGACATCTGCCTCGTTCAAGTGGTTGCTGATGCTCCCCTTGTTGAAGCCAATCACATCCAGAAAGAGATTTTTGTCCTTAAGCTTGAATTTCAGATGTTTGTTGTCCGCACCGATCTGCCTGATATCTGTCAACGGCACATTTTGGAAGCCGAATATAGGCTTTGGATTGTCAGTCCCGTATGGTTTGAGCAATTCCAATTCCTTCAAAAACGGCAGTGTGACATCACCAAGCGGCAGCATGGCGTCTATATAAATGGATTCACCCAACACAATCGCATCATGATAAAGGGCCGCGTAGCTGTTTATTTTTTCACTGAAGGCTGACAAATCAGCAGCGGGAAGACTCATGCCCGCTGCCATTTTGTGCCCTCCGAACTTTGTAAGCAGGTCTTTTGAATCGTTCAGTGCCGTATAGATATCCAACGCTTCCGTACTGCGGGCCGACCCTTTCGCGATACCAGTTTTTTCGTCGATGCGGAATAAGATAGTCGGACGCCCGAATTCCTCGACCAACTTGCTTGCAACGATTCCAAGAACGCCCTCGTGCCAATTCTTGTTGCCCAACACGACAACATCCGGCAGGCTTTCGTTCTTCGCCAGTTCGGCACTGGCTTCTTCATGGATGGATTGGACAATCCCCTGTCTCTCGACATTCTTTTCCTGTATATAAGCAACCAATTCGGCTATTTTTTCCTCATCGAATGACAGCATCAGTTCTGCACCTGGACCCGCATCCTCCAACCGACCGACTGCATTCAAACGCGGACCGATGATGAAACCGATGCTTTCCTCGTCCAAATTGGCCACGTCTATTCCCGCAGATTCCATCAGCGCAGCCAAACCGAGCCGATGCGTTTGTTTCATGACTTGCAGTCCCTGTTTCACGATCCAACGATTCTCGCCTGTCAAACTGACAAGGTCCGCAACGGTACCGATAGCTGCCAAATCGAGCGATTCATAAGGCATTTCCCCCAACAAGGCCGCTGCAATTTTCAGAGCGACACCTGCTCCTGAAAGATCCGGGAAAGGATAGGATCCGGCAGGATGTTTCGGATGGATGATGGCATACGCATCCGGCAACGCATCTGGCAATTCGTGATGGTCGGAAACAATGACATCCACGCCCATTTTTTTTGCCATCGCTATCGGTTCCTGACCGGAAACCCCGTTATCGCAAGTCAGGATCAGTTGGGCTCCGTTCTCAATCAATTTCTTGAATGCAGCAGCATTGGGGCCGTAACCATCCGTGAAACGATTCGGCAAGTAATAGCCGACATTGCCGCCCAATACTTCTATCGTTTCCACGAGGATGCTTGTACTTGTGATGCCATCCGCATCATAATCCCCATAAACGACGATTTCTTCTCCAGCCTCAATAGCTTCCATCAAGCGGTGAATCGCCTTATCCATATCATGCAGCAGATACGGATCATGAAATTCCATTTCGGCGCCATCAATGAAAGCTTTGATTTGCTCTTTTGTTTCCAAACCTCGCTGCATGCAAAGCACGACGAATTTTTCTGATAAACCTGTAGCCTGAATGATTTCCCTGCTTACAGAATCATCAACTTCTGATTTGCGTATTTTCCAATTCATCTTTGACGATAACAATTTACCGACTCCTAACTATATTTACTATACAGGCGCACCGAGGCTCCCACT
>NZ_JBAVFV010000018.1:0-14189 GCF_049684335.1 Trichococcus sp. | reverse complement strand
GATATATATTGAGAAACTAACACGGTATGTTAGAACATTCAAAAATATTTGTAAGCGACACCAAATGTTGTTAAAACGGTAAAAACAACGTATGAACATTTGTTTACTAAGAAACTTTGATTTAATATATGAATATTGGTATATTTGCATGATAAAGAGATATTTAATCGTTTTCACAAAAAATCATGTACGAAATCCTGTTTAAATATCGTTTTTTACTGATTTTCCACATAAAATACGGAAGTCGTATGGGCTTTGACTAGGATTGATTCCATCACGGCAGCTTCAGGCTTTCGATCCAAGAATACCTGGTTGTCTTCAACAAGGATAGCATATTTTCTTTTTTCCATCCGAAAAATCGTATCATTTCGATTCGCATTGAAAACGACGATATATTTTTTCGCCTCGTCCTGTAAGGAAAAAGCTACGATATTGAAATTTTCGCTGAGCGTTGTGAAATGCGCATCAATTTCTTCGTGGGTATGCAAACGGAACAAATATTCACTTTTGCGCAGCGCAATCAGCCCTTTGACGTAGGCCACTGATTGCTGAAACATTGTCACCCGCTCCCATTCAAACTGGTTGATTTCATCGGGAGACTGATAACTGTTGGCCACCCCTTCTTTTGTCCTTAAAAACTCCTGCCCGCCGTGGATAAAGGGTATACCTTGAGCCAGCAACAGAATGCTGGTTGCCAATGTGTGCCTTTTGATGCGCACCTCCTCACTATCTTTCGGATTGGAACGCAACAATTTATCATAGAGCGTCAAATTATCGTGTGCTTCCACATACTGGATGACTTGTTCCGGGTCGACATAGCTGCTGTGGCTGGAAAGATGCATGCCGCCTTTTATGTTCCGGAGCAACAGATCTTCCTGATAATTTTTACCGCTAATGAAGCCCCTGTCCGTTTCGTCGCCGAAATCGCTGCCTTTCAGCGCTATCCGGATCGAATCGTTGAAATGGGCAATCCTTGGCATTGCTTGGGCATTTCTCTGGGAAGCTTTTAAGTCCTCCGGGAGTGGCGTACTCATTTCCCATCCCTCACCGATGAGGATGATGGAGGGATCGATTTTATCCAACGCTTCCCGGATTGCATTCATTGTGACCGAGTCGTGGATTCCCATCAGATCGAAGCGGAAACCATCAAGATGGTATTCTTTTGCCCAATATATTACGCTGTCGATGATGTATTTGCGCATCATATGTCTTTCTGAGGCCGTGTCATTTCCGACGCCGGTACCATTCGCCAGCGACCCATCGGCGTTGTAGCGGTAAAAATAACCTGGAACCGTTCTTTCCAAAGCTTGATCTTTCGGATCGTAAACGTGGTTATAGACGACATCCATAATCACCCTCAAACCGTTGGCATGCAGCGTTTGAATCATTTGCTTCAACTCAATGATCCTATTGAATGGGTCAAAGGGATTGCTGGAATAGGAGCCTTCCGGAACATTATAGTTCAGCGGGTCATAGCCCCAATTGTATTGCGGTTTCGTCAGATTCGCTTCGTCGACTGTGGCATAATCGAACAGCGGTAAAATCTGGACATGGGTGATTCCCAAATCAATCAGGTGATCCAAACCTGTGCTTAACCCACTGGGATTTTTTGTGTTTTTTTCGATCAAACCAAGGAATTTCCCTTTATTCACGATCCCGCTCGTTTCGGATATGGAAAAATCCCGGATGTGCAGCTCGTAGATAATTGCCTCTTCCGGGAGACCAAAAGCAGGCAGCCGCTCCCCCCACCCGTCAGGATTCGTCCTGAGCAAGTCCGTAATGACCGATTTTATACCGTTCACTGTCGTTGCTCGAGCATAAGGATCAACTGTGATTGTTTCGCGGTTATTCAGGAACATAATGTTATAGACATAAATAGTACCGTGCTGATCACCAGGCAGGTAAGCTTCAAAAATCCCCTTTGGTTTCTGCACCATCGCTACTTTTTGGGAAGGTCTCTTGATGGAATCATCTGTGTACGTCCAAACTTCCACGGATTTTGCTGTCGGGGTCCAGACCCGCAATAGCGTACCTTCTTTTTCGTACAGCGCTCCCAACTCACCGTCAAAAGAAAAATAGTTGTCGAAATCATTCGATTTGACGAACAGAAACATTTCCTTGTCGATTGTTTCCTTATCCCTTTTATCACTGAAGAGTTTTTCCAAATCATAACTCTCCAACCAACTCTGGAAATCCTCCACCATCTCGCATCATCTCCCTCCTATAGTATACCAACCATGGCAGATTTCCTGTACCTAAATGACACAGCAAAAAGCGTAATCGGCAGACATAATTGCCGATTACGCTTCAGAATGATGTTACTCATCAATATTCACACACAATGTCAGAAGTAATCTTTCTTCTTCAACCAATAGACCGTTAAAAAACAGATGAAGATTGTGATCAGACTAGTTATGCCGAACGCCCACGGATGATTTTCAAAGGGCAGATCGACATTCATGCCCCAGAACCCTGCCATGATGGTTGGGATTGTCAGGACGATGGTGATCGAAGTCAAAACTTTCATGATGTTGTTCAAATTATTTGTAATCACGCTCGAAAAAACTTCGCTTAGTTGATCGATCATCTTGCTTGATTCGGTGACCATCACTTCGGCTTGGTTTGAGATATCGATGATATCATGCAGCAATTCCTGGCTTTGTATGTCATCCTCTAACACCGCCTCATGGATGGACTCCGTTATCAAAGGATGATTTTTATTGATGGATGTCTCAAAATAAACCAAGCTCTTATGCAGAGCAATCAGCTTATAAAAATATTCGTTATGGGTAGCACTGGTTATTTGAATCTGCAGATCTTCGATGATGCCATCGATTTCCCTCAGATGGTGAACAAAACTCTTCGTCAATTCCCATAATATATATAAAATGATGTGCTGTTGCGTTGTTGCTAGTTCATTTTTGAAGGACTCGTTCTTCATTATGCGTGTCATAAAGGAAGGAGTTTCTTTGCAGACAGTTATCAAGGTTCCATTGATCGTTATGATCGATAGGGGATACGTATGATACTCCGTATATTTTTCCTGCACCGATCGCATTTTTGGGAAGAGGACAATCAGAAGATTAATATCGTCCCCTTCACCATTTTTGACATTCTCCTGTCGCGGAATCTCATATTCGTCCAATGAATCCATGATGTAGTCCTTTGGAATGTCGAAAATTGCCATCAAATTCTCAACATCATCACTGCTCGGATTCTCCACATGAATCCAATCAGCCGCTTTCCAATCCTTCGTTTGCGTGTATATCCCTTTATCCGACAAGTCGAATGCTCTCATTAAAACCCACCTCTAACTTGTTGTATTCTGATTGTGCTATATGTGCGTGCCCACAAGATAAGAATAACTTATTTTTGCCAAAAGGAAAGCAATAACCCTCTCTGAAAGGCTGGGCACAATCCGATCCCTGAATCCTCGAGGGAATGCTGCCCTTTACATGTCAACCAGGAATTCTTCCATAGTATAGGCCATTTCGATGTAAGGATCTTCTGTATACCAATGCCGCGCACTGCCAAGGCATGCGCAATAAAAGGTCGTATCATTCTCATGCAGCATTTTCCGGAAGTGAACATGGCCCATAATGCTGTGCGCGATTGGATAGCGATCATACACTTGCATATAGCTTTTGCTGCCGAGGAAAGCATTATAGTAATCGTATACCTTATGCGGGAGCGGGATGACGAATTGCGGATGCGTCACAACATGTGTCATCATGATTATTTTCCGGTTGCTGACTTCCTTCAGGTCGTTTTCCAATTCCTCCTGCATGGCTGCTGCAACCGCGCGATCATCGTTCTGCCAATGCACGTACTGGCGGTCATTCCACCCTCCGACTTTCAGCTTTTTCCTTGAGAACTCTTCTATTGTATAGCGGTCGCTGGCGAACCCATAATCAT
Organism: Trichococcus sp.; assembly: GCF_049684335.1. Taxonomy (GTDB): domain Bacteria; phylum Bacillota; class Bacilli; order Lactobacillales; family Aerococcaceae; genus Trichococcus. Next base: position 10,274 of record NZ_JBAVFV010000018.1, on the reverse strand, counting down.
ACCAACCCGGATTCCCTACGACTGCCCAGTTATCCCCTATCAAAAACGGATTTCCGACAGGATTTTCATCCCGTTCCTTGAACAACTGATAGATCCGGTCCGTGTCCTCTTCGTGATTGCGGATGGACCAGAAATCATGATTGCCAGGCACGAATTGGATTTTCGAAACGTTATGGTCACGCATGCGATCCAAGAAAGTAAAGGTATCGTGGTAATCGGAAGAGACATCCCCCGCCAACAACAGCAAATCGATTTCTTGGTTATACAGCAGCTCCGCCAAGAGATGGTCATACGTTTGCCCTGGCGCCAGCCTTTTCGCATTCGAGTCTATATGCAGGTCCGACAATACCCCAATTTTCAAGTCCTCAACTCCCTTCTTCACCTTGCTGATGGCGTGAAAAAAGCGGAGCTACATATCAGATTAACTGAGTTGCAGCTCCGCCCTTTCGCAGTGATTATTTCGAGAATGCTTCCGTCAATGGCGGCACTACTTGTTTTTTGCGTGAAACTACGCCCGGCAGCAACGCAACATTTTGGTTCAACGAGACACTGAATGCTGCCTCGACTGTTTCCAAATGCGAGCCTACAGCTAATAAAGCAGAATCGCTGTCGATGATATTTGTGATCACCAACAAGAAAACATCATAACCTTGCGCGCTGTTTTCAGCTTCCATGGCGGCAACAAGCTCAACTTGTCTGTTCAAAACATCCTGAACGTCTACCGTATTCACTTGTGCGATGCGGACGTTTTTATCGCCCATCGGGAATGATTTCGCGTCCAAAGTCAACAATTCTGCAATTGACTTATCGTCCAGGTTTGTTCCAGCCTTCAGCATCGCTAGACCATATTCATTCAAGGAAACACCGGCGATTTCTGTCAAAGTTGCTGCCGCTTCTTCATCTTCCGGCGTGCAAGTCGGCGATTTGAACAATAAAGTATCGGAAATGATGGCAGAAAGCATCAAGCCGGCGATGTCGGCAGGGATCGCGATATTCTTTTCTTTAAACATTTTGTAAAGGATCGTATTTGTGCAACCGACTGGCTCTGCACGGTAATACAACGGGTTGGCCGTTTCGAAGTTCGCGATGCGGTGATGATCCACGACGGCATACACTTCGACATCTTTGATATCGCTGACGCTTTGTTGCGCTTCGTTATGGTCGACCAAAGCAACCGTATCCGTTTCGTTTGCTGCCGTCTCGATGACGCGCGGAGCCTCTGTCTTGAATTGATTCAGAGCATAGGCTGTTTCCTCACTAGGCAGGCCAAGAGCCACAGCTTCTGCTTCGATTCCGTTTTGATTCAGATAGTAGGCGTATGCGATTGCAGATGTGATCGCATCCGTATCCGGATTTTGGTGCCCAAAAACTAACAGTTTATTCATTCGATTCACTCTCTCTTCCATTGTCTTAATTTATCATAATAAAAAAGGAAGAAAAGAGCAATGGCAATTCTCTTTTCTTCCTTGAAAAATAGTATTATTTTACAGATCCAAATAACCTTTGTAGTCTTCTGTGTGCAAAAGTTTTCTTGCATTTTCGACACGCTCGGCGGTAGGCGGATCGATTCCGTCCAATTGGTAAGGGATTCCCAATGTTTCCCACTTGTAGACGCCCATTTTATGGTATGGCAGAATCTCCACCTTGACGATGTTTTTCAATGTTTTCAGGAAAGCATCCAGACGAATCAAGAAATCGTCATAGTCTGTCCGCTCTGGAATCAGCACGTGGCGGATCCAAACCGGCTGATTAATTTCCGACAAATATTTCGCCAGTTCGATGATGCTTTCGTTCGGCCACATTGTCAATTCTTTATGCTTCTGGCTATCGATGTGTTTGATGTCCAAGAGGATCAGATCAGTCACTGCCAACAGTTTGTTGAATTGGCTGAAGAAAGGCTCATCATAAGTGAACGGCAAACCGCACGTGTCCAGAGTCGTATGCACGCCCTGGGCTTTGGCTTTCGTGAATAGTTCGATCAGAAAGTCGATCTGCAGCAAAGGTTCACCGCCGCTGACGGTAATGCCGCCTTTTTGCCCCCAGAAGGGCTTGTATTGGAGGGCCATATTCAATAGTTCATCGCTTGTCATCTCATTGCCGCCACCGATGTTCCATGTATCCGGGTTATGGCAGAATTGGCAACGCATGCGGCAGCCTTGCATAAATATAATAAAACGGATTCCAGGCCCATCAACGGAACCGAAACTCTCTGTTGAATGCACAAATCCTTTTAAGGGTTCAGTCATTTAAAAAAACTCCTCTGTCGTTTATTTCTTAATCTCATTGTATCTCGCATAAGGAATATTTCCTATCAAAAAGAGCGAGCTTTCGCTCCCTTTGATAGAAAACGGATGAATCAAATGATCCATCCGTTTAAATTTATACGATTAATATGCAAGTTGAAGCAGATTACATCATTTCGTGCATTGTACGGTTGATAACGTCCATTTGTTGTTCGCGAGTCAACTTGATGAAGTTAACAGCATATCCAGAAACACGGATCGTCAATTGTGGGTAGTTTTCTGGGTGATCCATAGCGTCAAGCAATGTTTCACGGTTGAATACGTTAACGTTCAAGTGGTGGCCGCCTTTAGCGATGTAGCCATCCATCATTGCAGTCAAGTTTTCTTTTTGAACTTCTTCTTCACGTCCCAAAGCTTTAGGGATGATTGAGAATGTATTTGAGATACCATCCAATGAATATTTGTAAGGGATCTTAGCTACTGAAGACAAACTTGCCAAAGCGCCGTGAGTATCTCTTCCGTGCATTGGGTTAGCACCAGGTGCGAATGGTTCGCCGGCTTTACGTCCGTCTGGCGTGCTACCAGTTTTCTTACCGTAAACCACGTTAGAAGTGATTGTCAGGACAGATGTTGTAGGGATAGAGTTGCGGTATGTTTGGTGTTTCTTAACTTTGCCCATGTATTGTTTCAACAAGTCGATACCGATTTGGTCAGCGCGATCATCATTGTTACCATATTTAGGGAAGTCGCCTTCGATTTCGAAGTCAACAGCAATGCCGTTTTCGTCGCGGATCGGTTTAACTTTCGCGTATTTGATAGCAGAAAGCGAGTCGATTGTAACTGAGAATCCAGCCACACCAGTTGCCAATGTGCGGACAACGTGTGTATCATGCAAAGCCATTTCCAATGATTCGTATGAATATTTGTCATGCATGTAGTGGATAACGTTCAATGTATTCACATACAAAGCTACGATCCAGTCCATCATTACATCGAATTTTTCAGTAACTTCAGCGTAATCAAGGTATTCTGAAGTGATCGGTTGCAATTTAGGTCCGACTTGTTTTTTCTTCGTTTCGTCAATCCCGCCGTTGATTGCGTAAAGCAATGTTTTAGCCAAGTTAGCACGTGCTCCGAAGAATTGCATTTGTTTCCCGATTCTCATCGCGGATACGCAGCAAGCGATACCGTAGTCGTCGCCCCATTCAAGGCTCATGATGTCATCATTTTCGTATTGGATAGCGCTTGTTTCGATAGACATTTTAGAACAATATTTTTTGAATCCATCAGGTAATCTAGTTGACCAAAGAACTGTCAAGTTAGGCTCAGGAGCTGCTCCTAAGTTAGTCAATGTGTTCAAGAAACGGAAGCTTGATTTTGTGACCAACGAGCGGCCATCATGTGCCATACCTGCGAGTGATTCAGTAACCCATTGAGGATCTCCTGAGTACAATTCTTGGTACTCTGGCGTACGTGCAAATTTGATCATACGCAATTTCATTACGAAGTGGTCAACGATTTCTTGTGCTGTTTCTTCAGTCAATGTTCCGTTTTCCAGATCGCGTTGGATATAGATATCCAAGAAAGTTGAAGTACGGCCTAATGACATTGCTGCACCATTTTGTTGTTTGACAGCAGCCAAGTACCCGAAGTATAACCATTGGAAAGCTTCTTGAGCGTTTGTAGCTGGTTTTGAAATATCGAAACCATAGATGTTTCCTAATTCTTTCAATTCCTTCAAAGCTCTGTATTGTTCGCTGAATTCTTCTCTCAGACGGATGATTTCTTCAGTCATCGTGCCGTCGCCGATTTTAGCGAATTCATTTAATTTGTCCTGCATCAGGAAGTCTACACCGTATAAAGCTACACGACGGTAGTCACCGATGATGCGTCCGCGGCCGTATGCATCCGGTAGGCCAGTGATGACGCCGGTTGTTCTTGCTGCACGCATTTCTGGAGTGTAAGCGTCAAACACGCCTTGGTTGTGTGTTTTTCTGTATTGGCGGAAAATCATTGAAACTTCTGGATCTACTTTGTAGCCTGCTTCTTCACAAGCCTGTTCGCTCATGCGGATACCGCCGAAAGGCATCAAGCTGCGTTTAAGTGGTTTTTCAGTTTGGAAACCGACAATTTGCTCTTTTTCTTTGTTCAGGTAGCCTGCTGAATGAGATGTAATGGAAGATACAACTTTTGTATCCATGTCCAATACGCCGCCAGCTTCTCTTTCTTGCTTAGTAAGATCCATAACTTGATCCCATAATTGAATAGTAGTTTCAGTAGGACCAGCCAAAAAGCTTTCGTCGCCTGTGTATTCAGAGAAGTTGTTGATGATGAAGTCTCTAACGTCGACTTCTTCTTTCCAAGTTTTTCCTTTAAACCCTTGCCATTGTTCCATTATATATTCCTCCTATAAAGTGCTTTCACATTGTGATATGTGTAACAGGTTTCTACATGAATATTATAACACGTACAGACGAAAGTGCAACAACTATCAATCTTTTTTTCGAACTTTTTGTAAACTTTTTGAAAAACATTTACAAACGTTGATATAGCAACGTTTGTAAATTTAAAAACGCGACACAAGCTTCCGATTAGTTAGTGAAACCTTTATTTTGATTGATAATCTGTTTCATAAAAAAAAGGAAACTGTATTATTACACAGTTTCCTTTTTGGCTTTTTGTTTATAACAGTTAATTAGAAAATTCTAATTTGTGAAAAATCAAACTCTTTCTCAATGTCAGATACTTCGCCATCCGTCTTCTCGTTGATTGCGAAACTGCCGTTGGAATACCTAGGACTGAAAGGCGTTTCTTTGCTTTCCACCACAACGCTGTTACCAACTGTGGTGCGGATTGCATAACGGTTAGGCAATGATAGATCGCTATCCATAAAGATGATGCGGTGTGGCTTGGCCTTCAATTCCTTCAGCAGCATCAATCCCCGTTTCGCGCGGCCCAAAATCGGGACTTCGCCGGATTTGAATTTTTTGATGTTCCCTCTTTGCGTGACCACAAGGATTGGGAAATCCTCATCACCTTCTTTAAAGGCGGCACCCCCTACTACAATGTCTCCGTCCTTCAGATTGATGGATTTGACCCCGCTGGCGCGCGTTCCGATGATGCCTACTTCATTAACGGCATAACGCAGACTGAATCCGAAATGTGTCACAAGGAGCACATCATAGTTTTGTTTATCCTCCAAGCGTTGGATAGAGACAATCGCATCCGTTTCGCTCTTCAGCTTCATGGCGACCGCTTTTTTATTTCTGTAGCCCCGGAAAGTCCGGAAGTCGCTCATCAATGTCTGTTTGATGTAGCCTTCTTTTGACACGAATAGGATTGTCCCGGTCGGTTCGTTGTTGTTAGGGAGAATTTCTACATTGATGATCTTTTCTTCCGGAGCGAAAGGAATGTTTTGCGAGATATGATTCCCCGTATCTTTCCATTTCAATTCCGGCAACTCATGGATCGGGAAGTGTAGGTAGTCTCCCTTGTTGGTGAACATCACGATCGCATCAAGGGTAGATGCTTTCCCGACAAATAGCGGCTTATCTCCTTCGCGCAAGCCGATTTCTGCGATTGTCGAGGCTCCAAATGAGCGCAGACTAGTCCGCTTGTAGTAGCCCTCTTTCGTGATCACGACAACGACTTCCTCGACAGGCACGAGAACTTCCGTATCGATTTTGATTTCCTCGATTTCATGCTGGATTGTACTCCGGCGAGGATTCGCGTATTGTTTTTTGACCGAGGCAAGTTCTGTCTTCATCACAGCGTACAACGTTTTTTCCTGTTTCAGGATTTCTTTGTAAGTCGCAATCTGCTCATTCAGTTCCAATTTTTCGTTCTGCAGTGCCGTGATGTCGGTATTCGATAACCGGTAAAGCTGCAAGGAAACAATCGCTTCCGACTGCGTTTCCGAAAATGCATACTGCTTCATCAGATTCTGTTTGGAGTCCTTTTTATCTTTACTGTCACGGATCAATTGGATGACTTCATCGAGAATTGAAATGACTCTAATCAATGCATCCACGATATGCAGGCGCGTTTCTGCCTTTTTCAGGCTGTAATTCGTCCTGCGGGTGATGACGATTTTCTGGTGACGAATATAGGCTTTCAGTATTTGATGCAAGCCTACCTGCTTCGGTCGACGCTCGTCGATTGCTACCATATTGAAGTTGTAGTTCACTTGCAGATCCGTATTTTTGAGCAAATAATTGAGGATTCCTTCCGCGTTCGCTTCTTTTTTCAGTTCGACAACGATCTGCAGCCCAGAGCGGTCTGATTCATCCCGCACTTCGGCGATCCCTTCGATCTTGCGGTTGATGCGGATTTCGTCCATTCGCTTGACAAGCGTCGCTTTGTTGACGTCATAAGGAATTTCCGAAATGACGATCTGCTGTTTGCCGCCGCGGATACTCTCAATGGAAGTGCGCGAACGAACGACAACTTTTCCTTTGCCGGTGTTATAGGCGTCCTTCAGGCCATCCAAACCCTGTATGATCGCTCCGGTAGGGAAATCGGGTCCTTTTACATATTTCATGAGCGCTTTGAGCTCCGCCTCAGGGTGATCGATCAGATGCAAGGTCGCATCGATGACCTCGCCTAAATTATGCGGTGGGATATCGGTCGCGTAACCGGCGGAAATGCCGGTGGCGCCGTTAACCAAAAGATTCGGGTAGCGAGCCGGCAATACGGTCGGCTCCTGGTCAGTATCGTCGAAGTTAAGCACAAAGTCTACAGTTTCCTTGTCGATGTCGCGCAACAGTTCAGCAGATATTTTTGACAACCTGGCCTCGGTATACCGCATCGCAGCGGCTGAGTCCCCATCCATACTCCCGTTATTGCCGTGCATTTCGACCAATACTTCTCGCATCTTCCAATCTTGGCTCAACCGGACCATCGCTTCATAGACACTGGAATCGCCATGCGGATGGTAATTACCAATGACATTCCCGACAGTTTTAGCCGATTTACGGAAGCCTTTGTCCGAAGTGTTTCCGGCAACATCCATCGCGTACAGGATCCGCCTTTGGACAGGCTTAAGTCCATCGCGGATATCCGGCAAAGCACGATCCTGGATGATGTACTTCGAGTATCGCCCGAAGCGATCCCCCATTACGTTTTCAAGCATCAGCTCTTTAATTTCCAGATTATCCACTATTTTTCACCACTTTCAAAATCTAACGAAATTTGCTCCATGTCTTGAGCGGTCTGCTGATCCGAAGATTCCTTCTTCACTTTCTCCTGCAGATGCGCCTCCGCATTATCTGACGTTGGTGCACTGTCTGGTTCCAGAATGCTTTTGTCATCGGACATCGAAAATTCGACATGCTTCTCGATCCATTTCCTTCTCGGTTCGACTTTGTTTCCCATAAGTGTCGTGACCCGGCGCTCCGCTTGGGCCTTGTCATCGATGAGCACCCGGATCAACGTCCTGGTTTCAGGATCCATCGTGGTATCCCACAGCTGATCCGCGTTCATTTCCCCGAGCCCTTTGTAGCGTTGCAGAATATAGCCTTTACCGATGATATCGATTTTTTCCTGCAGTTCCTTTTCGGTCCATGCGTACTGGATTTTTTCATTTTTGCCGAAACCCTTGGATACTTTGTATAAGGGCGGCTGTGCCAGATAAATTTTTCCGGCTTCCAGCAACGGCTTCATGTAACGGTAAAAGAAAGTCAGCAACAAAATCTGAATATGGGCACCGTCCGTGTCCGCATCGGTCATGATGATGATTTTATCGTAATTGCAATCCTTAATGTCGAAATCTGCACCTACCCCTGCACCGACTGTGTAGATGATCGTGTTGATTTCCTCGTTTTTTAATATATCCTGCATGCTCGCGCGTTCGGTGTTGATGACTTTCCCACGCAACGGAAGTATCGCCTGGAATTTGCGGTCGCGCCCTTGTTTGGCGGATCCGCCCGCAGAATCACCCTCGACGAGATAAAGTTCGTTCTTTTTCGGATTTTTGCTTTGCGCCGGCGTCAGTTTACCGGATAACAGCGATTCGTTTTTTTGGCGTTTTTTGCCGTTCCGCGTCTCTTCACGGGCTTTGCGCGCTGCATTTCTGGCTTCTCTGGCTTTAAGTGATTTCCTGGCAAGCATTTGGGCTGTTTCGCCATTTTCGATCAAGTAAATGCTCAACTTTTCGCTGATGAGACTATCGACGGCTGCACGTGCTTGCGGTGTGCCTAATTTTTCTTTCGTCTGGCCTTCGAATTGGAGCAGATTCTCTGGTACGCGCAGGGACAATACTGCTGAAAGACCCTCGCGGACATCGCTGCCCTCCAGATTTTTTTCCTTCTCTTTGATCAGGTTCATCTTCCGGGCGTATTCATTAAAGGCTTTAGTGATTGCGGTCTTTGCACCGGTTTCGTGTGTGCCGCCATCTTTCGTGCGGACGTTGTTGACGAACGACAGAATCGTCTCCGAATAGCCGTCGTTGTACTGGAAGGAAAATTCAATTTCGATCCCATCGGCCTCCCCGCTGAAATAAACGACATCGTGCAATGTATCCTTTTCTTCATTTAAGTAAGCAACAAATTCCTTGATTCCTTCTTCGAAGAAAAAAGTATCGCTTTGTTCAGTCCGCTCATCTTTCAGTGTGATAGTTAATCCTTTCAACAAAAAAGCTGATTCCCGGAATCGTTCCGCCAAAACATCATAGGACAATTGAGCTGTTCCGAAAACTTCTTTATCCGGCAAAAAATGAATCAAAGAGCCCGATGCTTTTGCGGCGCTTTTCGCTTTGATCAATTTGCTGGCGGGTTTTCCGCCATCTTTGAATTTCATTGAATAGAGCGTGCTTTCTCGGATGACTGACACTTCCAGCCATTTGGACAGCGCATTGACGACACTCGCGCCCACTCCGTGAAGACCTCCTGAAGTTTTGTAGCCGCCCTGACCGAATTTCCCTCCAGCGTGCAGCACGGTAAAAATGACTTGGATGGTAGGCACCCCCGAAGCGTGCAACCCGGTCGGCATGCCGCGGCCATTGTCTTTGACGCTGATGCTTTGGTCTTCATGGATCGTGATGTCAATCCGATCAGCATAACCTGATAAAGCCTCATCAACCGCATTGTCGACTATCTCATATACTAAATGATGTAATCCGCGGGCATCAGTTGATCCGATGTACATTCCGGGTCGTTTCCTGACTGCTTCAAGTCCTTCCAACACTTGAATGGAGTCGTCATTATATTTAAATTCTTTATTTTGTGCCATAAAAAAACTCCTTCATCTCTGTTCTGAACCGAACATCTATTCTATCATACTGTATATCTTTCACTTTGAAAAGTATAAAAAATAAGGCGGAATTCTACCACCTATAGGAAAAATGCGGATAAGATGGTAAAATGAACTGGAATTATTTTATATTGGAGTATCAACTTAGGAGTGAAGTGAGTATGACAGCAATCGTCATCGTCCTGGCCTATCTTTTGGGTTCCATCCCGTCAGGCATTTGGATCGGAAAATATTTTTATCAAACAGACATCCGCAAATACGGCAGCGGGAACAGCGGAACTACCAATACCTTCCGCGTGTTGGGGAAAAAAGCCGGCATCATCGTCCTGATAATGGACATGCTGAAAGGCTCAGTTGCTACCTTATTGCCGATTTGGCTGGGAGTCGAGATCCATCCCTTATTGGCTGGGGTTGTCGCGGCATTAGGACATACGTATCCCCTTTTCGCCGGATTCAAAGGCGGTAAGGCCGTTGCCACCAGCGCCGGCATCCTACTGGCCTACAATCCGCTTTTCTTCGGGGAAGCCGTCGTCGCTTTCGTCATCTACCTGTACTTCTCAAGAATGGTCAGCTTTTCCAGCATCCTGGTCTGTTTTACGGCGGTCGCACTTTCCTTCTTCTTTCATGATTGGCCGTTGACGCTCGTTACGATCCTTTTGACGATTTTCATCATCTACCGCCACCGTTCCAACATTTACCGGATCAGAAATGGCACGGAAAGCAAAGTACCTTTCGGCTACAAATCGAAGAGCGCTAAAGAAAATTAAAAGAATAAGGCGGGGC
>NZ_JBAVFV010000017.1:0-27443 GCF_049684335.1 Trichococcus sp. | reverse complement strand
ACAGTCCAACGCCTATTTATTCGCATAAAAAAACCCCCAATAAAGTAGAATAGAAATTTTTGTTATTTCTACTGTCTACTTTATTGGGAGCTTATCAAATCGGCTATCACGCGCTTGTTCATTTTTTTATTCAGGATTTATTCGATTTCTCCTTCATCAGCATCATCGTAAGCTGGAGAGACCGGGCTCTCCACATAATCCTCTTCGCCGATTTCAAAGACAACACGGCCGTTCATGACATTCGTAATAGTGCTCTGGAAATGGCTGATGTCTTCCGTAGGGATACCGCATAAAAAACAAACCTGATCGGTGTATTGGGCCTCAATCAGAGTATAGGGCGATTGCGCTAAGTAATTCTCCAATTTTCCGGATGCGGAATAGGAAACGATGCAGCCGACTTTTGTCTGGAGGCTGCGGACAACGATGCCGATGTCCTTCAGTGCTGTCGATACAGAACGGCTGTAGGCGCGGATTAATCCGCCGGCACCGAGCTTTGTCCCGCCGAAATAGCGAGTGACGACGGCTGCGACGTAACGCAGATCGTTTTTCTTGAGCACTTCCAACATCGGGACGCCAGCTGTTCCGGATGGTTCCCCGTCGTCATGGGCGCGCTGGATATCGTTGTGGTCGCCGATCAGGTAAGCAGAACAATTGTGCGTCGCTTTCCAGTGCTCTTTTTTGATGGCTTGGATGAATTCTTTGGCCTCGTCCTCGGAATGGACACGTTTGAGGCTGCAGATGAAGCGGGAGCCCTTGATGATGATCTCTGTAACGCCGCTTTCTGCGATAGTGTGATAGGTTGTCAGCATAGTCTATAGCCCCCAATATGTTGTTCAATCTCATTTTACCACAGCGACCGTCGGATGACAGGCCACTAACGAGGAAAGGGACTTTCCGAACATTTCCATTTGTGGTATTGTTAGATGGAATAGACCAAACGGCCATAGGGGTCGATGGAAAGGTGATCTGCGTGAAAGCTACAGATTTAATCGATGTACTCAAGATGAAAAAAGTTGTTGGGAGCTTGGATCCCGATTTGAATATTGGAAAAATCAGTCAGGATTCCCGCGATATCCAATCGGGGGACTTGTTTGTCTGTATCGATGGTACGCAAGTCGATGGCCACAATTACGTTGAGAAGGCGGTCGCCAACGGTGCGGGTTTGATTGTTGCCCATAAGGATATCCAAAGATTGGCAGCGACTGTCCCGGTTGTATATGTTCCCGATACGGACAAAGCGATGAGCCTTCTTGCGAATCACTTTTATGCTTACCCGAGTGAGACGATGAAAGTCATCGGCGTCACAGGGACCAATGGAAAGACGACAGTGACATATTTGGTGGAAGCCATCCTTAAGGCGATGGATAAAAAAACTGGGTTGATGGGCACCATCGAAATGCATATCGGCGACGAAGTGCACAAAACGAAAAATACGACGCCCGACAGTATTACGATGCAAAAAGCCCTGCACCTTATGGTTGAGAAGAAGACGGAATACTTCACGTTGGAGCTTTCCTCGATTGCTTTGGAAATGGGCAGAGCGTGGGGGCTTGATATGGATGTCGCAATCATGACAAACTTGACGCATGAACACATGGAATTCCATCACACGATGGAAGCCTATGCCGAAGCGAAAAAACTGCTCTTCTCCCAACTAGGGAACGGCCGCAAAAACGGACGTACGAAAACGGCGGTTCTGAATGCGGATGATGAAACGATCCACAGCTATCGCATCGCTACGGCGGCAGAAGTCATTTCTTACAGCGTGAAGGATGAAACGGCTGATTTCTTTGCAGCGGATATCACATACAGTCGGACGCAGACCCGCTTCAATCTGGTCGTAAATGGGGAACGGTATCCGGTCGTGACGAACTTGGTGGGGCTTTATAATGTTTCCAATACATTGGCTGCGCTGGCGGCTGTTTATGCTCTGGACATTCCGTTGGAGGATGCATCAAAAGCGGTCGCGTCATTGGCTGGTGTTACAGGCAGATTGGAGATTGTCCCTGGCGCGAACGACATAGGTGTCTACGTCGATTTTGCCCATTCGCCCGATGCGATGGAAAAAGTATTGAGTGTGGTGCGCGAGTTCACCCAAGGCAGAGTCATTTCCGTTTTCGGAGGCGCTGGGGAACGGGAGCATGAGAAACGCCCAATCATGGCCCGCATCGGTACGGAACTCTCCGATTATGTGGTCCTGACTACGGATGATACCGGGAAAGAACCGCAGGAACAGATCATCTCAATGATGCTTACCGGCATTGAAAAGGACAACTATGAATATATCGAAAACCGCAAGGAAGCCATCTTGCACGCGATCACCATCGCAGAACCGGGAGATACGGTCATCCTGCTGGGGCGTGGGCATGAGGCTGACTACAACGACAAAGGCAGAATGATCCGACTGTTGGACAGTGAAGTGGCGGCTGAAGCGATTGGATTGCGCAACAAGAGGTCTGTCGACAAAGCCTAAAAGTAGAGAATTACCGCATAATATATGGTGGTTACGCTAAATAACGAGCAGAAAGTTTGAGGATTTCCATGAAAATTGCAGTAGTAACGGACAGTACCGCTTATCTGACGGCTGAAATACGCCAGCGGCATCATATTCATATGCTACCATTAGTCGTGAATATCGGAGAAAAATCATATGAAGAAGAAATAGATTTGGTTGCTGAGGATTTTTATGCCTTGATGAAATCATCTGAAGATTTCCCGAAGAGCTCCCAACCAGCAGTGGGTGCTATGCATGAGCTGTATGAAGAACTGGCGATGGAACATGATGCAATCATTAGTGTCCACCTCTCAAGCGGCATAAGTGGTACGTACCAGAATGTTGCCTCATTAAGCAGAGAATATCCTGAATTCAACATCCATCCCTTCGATTCTGAAATCAGCTGCTACGTCCAGGCTCGCTTCGTCTTGGAGGCGGCAAGGTTGGCTGCTGCCGGTATTGAACCGGAGCAGATCATCGCGCGATTGAACCATATGAAAAAACGTTCCCGCGCTTACTTTATGGTGGACGATCTGATGAACCTGCAGCGCGGCGGCAGATTATCCGGTGGGGCGGCTGTCATAGGCTCCATCATGAAGATTAAGCCAGTGCTGCATTTTTCGGACAAAAAGATAGTCGTTTTCGAAAAAATCAGAACCAACGCAAGGGCGTTGCGACGGATCGAAGAACTGTTGGGCCAGACGGCTTCAAAGACGGATTATCCGATCATCGCAACCGTTATCCATGGGAATATTCCCGAAAAAGGGCAAGCTTGGCTGGAACATCTCCAAGGAGAATTTCCGGACATCAGGTTCGAATTGAGTTATTTTGGCCCTGTCATCGGGACGCATTTAGGCGAGGGTGCTCTGGGATTGACCTGGACGGAAGATACCGAATCGAGCTTTCCGTTATAGGCAATAAGTCATTACGGCAATTATACATTCATCCGGAAGGAAGGGCCATTTGGGTCCTGGCCTTCCTATTTTTTCTGGGGAAAATTTCTGACTGTTTTTAAACAGATAGCGGGGGTGTTTTTGTGAGAGTATTTATCGGCGTCAGATTACCTGAAGTCATCAAAGAACAACTGGGTACCGTTCAGGAAGAAGTGAAACGTGCCAGCCTCAAAGGATCATTCACGGATCCGGACAACTTTCATTTGACGATTCGTTTTATTGGGGAAGTGAATCCGGAACAGCAAAGTGCGATTGAAGCTGCGCTGATCTGCTTCACCGCAGACCAGGTGCCGTTCCTGATCAAACCCAATGGATTGGGTTATTTTTTCAAAAAAAACAAGTGGATCATCTGGCTGGGCATCAAAGAAAACAACCACCTCCACCACCTTTATGAACAACTTAATGCTGCCTTTTTAAAGGAAAAAATGATATTGGCTGATGATGTTGCCTTCATTCCGCACCTCACGCTCGGTCGGGGGATCATACTGTCGCAGGAGTGGGAAACACTTAGCAAAGTGCCGCTGCCCTCTGAACAGAAAATTCCGGTCACCGCGCTGACGCTGTTCGAAAGTGTGCGGTTGAACGGAAAGCTGGTTTACCGCCCTATTGTTGATTTCCCGTTCAAAGGTCAGACCATTCAGTCAGCATCCAGCAAACCAATAAATCCTTAACCGGAAACAGAAAGACGTCATTCTTCGTATAGTCAGCGGAAGAGTGGCGGCTTTTTTTGCGTATGCTATCCAGGGAAGGAGAGGATGGCATGGACGGAAAGGAACTTTACGGCAGGGAATTGACGAGGAGCGAGTGTCGCAATGCAGACAAAGCACTGCTGGATCTGGCTGAGAAACGACCCGGTTTAGTCAGCTTGAACGGGAAGCTGACATGTTCCCGCTGCGGAAACCAGAACCGGAAAAAATTCCAGTCAGCGCCATGTTCTTGCGGCACTGCTTGTGTTTATTGCTTAAGTTGCCTGAACATGGGGAAAATAAAATGTTGTACAGCCCTCTATCATTTGCCGGAAAGCAACTCGTTCGTATGGCCCCATGAACCGATTCTGCAATGGACGGGCCAATTGTCTTCAGAACAGAAACGTGCATCGGATGAAATCGTGGTGACGGTCCATTCTGAAGAGACTCGCCTGATCTGGGCCGTTGCCGGTGCTGGGAAGACCGAGATGATCTTTGAAGGGATTGCAGCCTGTCTGCGCAAAGGCGGGAGAGTCTGCCTAGCTTCCCCGCGTGTGGATGTTTGTCTGGAACTGGCCCCACGTATCAAGCGCGCTTTCCCGGACGTCCCTTTGGCCTTGCTGTATGGAGGCAATGAGGAGGGCTACAGCTACACACCGCTCGTCATCGCCACGACCCATCAACTGCTGCGTTTCCGGGAAGCGTTCGATCTCCTGATCATCGACGAAATCGATTCCTTCCCGTACAACAACGAAGTGAGCCTCCAATTTGGGGCGCAAAAATCCAGAAAAAAAGCGAGCGCGCTTATTTATTTGACGGCGACCCCGTCTCGGGATATGCAAAATGACATCAAGCGCGGCAGATTGGCAGCGACTGTATTGCCTGCCCGCTATCACGGATTTGCGTTGCCCGAACCAGAGTGCCTGTGGGTCGGGAACTGGCGCAAGGCCATCACCAAAAAGAAAACGGCTCGATTCCTTACATTGATCCGAAGGCAGCTCCAAACGAATCGGCGCTTTCTGCTTTTTTTGCCGCATATCCAACTGATGGAAGAGCTGGACGGATGGTTGCGGGAACTTTTTCCGAATAAGCAGTTCGCCTGCGTTTCGGCGAGCGACCCTGAGCGCGAGGAGAAGGTGAGAAGGATGCGAGCGGAGGAGTATGATTTTTTGATGACGACGACCATATTGGAGCGTGGTGTAACTTTCCGGGACATCGATGTCATCGTGCTTGGCGCGGAAGATTGGGTCTTCACGGAAGCGTCATTGGTGCAGATT
This sequence comes from Trichococcus sp., assembly GCF_049684335.1. Lineage (GTDB taxonomy): Bacteria > Bacillota > Bacilli > Lactobacillales > Aerococcaceae > Trichococcus. Next base: position 22,033 of record NZ_JBAVFV010000017.1, on the reverse strand, counting down.
GCCGGCAGGGCAGGCAGACACAAAGATTTTCCGACGGGATGGGTCTGTTTTGCGCACGACGGCGAAACGAAAGCCATACAGGGGGCGGTCCGGCAAATCCGCTTGATGAATCGGGATGCGGGGAAAAGGGGGTTGTTGAATGGGTCAATGCCTGTTTTGCCAAAATGAGATCCGCGAATTTTTGACTCTCCAGGAACTTTTCAGCTTCGGGAAAAAAGATTACGGAACAATCTGCCGATCCTGCGATGAAAAGTTGCCGCGTTTAGCCGGTCAAACATGCTGCCCGGGCTGCATGCGGCCGCAAACAGCCACGGAGTTGTGCGAGGACTGCCGGAGGTGGAGCTGCCGCTATCCGGAATTGACGCTTGAGCATCACGCCTGCTATGCCTACACGGGTGTCGTGAAGGACTGGCTGCAACGCTACAAGTTTCAAGGCGATTACCGTCTTGCCGGAGCGTTCAGGAATGAGCTGAGGGCTCTCCAAAGAGCGCATCCTAAGGGACTGTTCCTCCCGTTGCCGATATCTCGCGCGAGTTACGAGGAAAGGGGATTCAGTCAATGCGAGGAGATGCTGAAGCAAGCAGGAATCCGCTACGTGCAATTCCTGGAAAACCAGCATGCCGGCGAAAAACAGTCCGAAAAAAACAGGCAAGAACGACTGATGACAACGCAACCATTTTTTATGTTGGATGAGCACAAAAAATATCTTCAGCAGGAAATTATTCTTTTTGATGACGTCTATACTACCGGAAGAACGCTCTACCATGCGAAAGCCCTGCTGTACAAGCAAGGATTCAGATTGGTGCGTTCCGTGACAATTGCAAGATAAGTAATCATAAACATTGAAATGTTAAGGCGCTTACATTATAATGAAGTTAAAGAAACCCCCTATGAGTGGTCCATAGGTGAGGGTTGTCTTTATCTGACGATGCGTCAGACGAAAGGAGAGAGTGCTATGTTTAAGTATAATGTCCGAGGAGAAAATATTGAGGTTACAGAACCGATTCGCAGCTACGCCGAGAAAAAATTAGGCAGACTGGAAAAATACTTTAGCAACGTGCCTGAAACAACTGCGCATGTCAATTTGAAAGTATATCCATTCCCAGCCGAAAAATCTGCTAAGGTGGAAGTTACGGTTCCGCTACCTTTCCTGGTTTTAAGAGCCGAAGAGACTTCCAACGATCTATACGGAAGCATCGATTTGGTCGTGGACAAACTTGAACGCCAAGTCCGTAAGTACAAGACGAAGATTCACCGCAAATCCAGAGAGAGAGGATTTGATATCGGTAACGAGCCGAATCTGATCGAAGAAAAAATGGAAGACGATGAGAATCCGCTTGAAATCGTCCGCACTAAACGTCTTTCCCTCAAACCGATGGACAGTGAAGAAGCTGTATTACAGATGAATATGCTTGGACACAACTTCTTTATCTTCGAAGATGCTGAAACGAACGGCACAAGTATCGTGTACCGCCGAAAAGACGGCAAATTCGGTCTGATCGAAACTGACTAAATCTGAAAATAACTTCCCCCGCCCCTAATAAACGGCGGGGGGCTTTTTTTTTTGGCAACAGGTGTAAGGTTTTGTTGATGGGGAGTAGTTCACATTAATTAAAAGTAATGATAGAATAGTAGAGATAAAAGAATTATTTTTGCATCAGCAACGCAAGACTTATACACGAATGCATACCCAGTGAAAATGATTGCTGGAATGAAATCAGACAGCAAGAGGAGATATAGAATGGCCAACTTTTTAAAGAAACTCATCGAGAATGATAAGAAAGAGCTACGTTCCTTGGAAGGAGTAGCGGATAAAGTCATCTCCTACGCGGATCGAATGGCCGCTTTGGATGATGAAGAATTGCGCGAGCTGACCGAATCGTATAAAGAACGCTATAAAAAAGGGGAGTCTTTGGATGAGCTTCTGCCAGAAGCATTTGCGATAGTCCGCGAAGGCGCAAAACGCGTCTTGGGACTGTATCCTTATAAAGTGCAGATTATGGGGGGGCTTACCCTACATAAAGGCAATATCGCTGAAATGAAGACCGGTGAAGGTAAAACCTTGACCGCGACGATGCCTGTTTACCTGAACGCCTTATCTGGCGAAGGTGTGCACGTTGTCACAGTCAATGAATATTTGGCAAGCCGTGATGCGGTCGAGATGGGCGAATTGTACCGTTTTCTGGGGTTGACTGTTGGTTTGAACACAAACGGAAAGTCTTCGGAAGAAAAAAGAGAAGCCTATAACTGCGACATCACTTACAGCACCAACAATGAATTGGGCTTCGATTATTTGCGCGACAACATGGTCGTCTACAAAAATCAAATGGTGCAACGCCCGTTGAACTTTGCGGTCGTCGATGAGGTCGACTCGATCTTGATTGATGAAGCCCGTACACCATTGATCATTTCCGGACAAGCCGAAAAATCGACAGCACTCTATAACAGAGCCGATTTCTTCGTTAAAGGATTGAAAGAGAATGAAGACTATACGATCGATTTGACATCCAAATCAATCGCATTGACGGATGAAGGCATCGAGAAAGCCGAAAAAACATTCCATTTACCGAACTTGTACGATGTGGATAATACCCGCTTGGTGCATCATTTGGATCAAGCTTTGCGCGCGAACTTCATCATGCTTGTGGATATCGATTACGTAGTGGAAGACGGAAAAGTAAAAATCGTTGACCAGTTCACTGGCCGGATCATGGAAGGCCGCCGTTACTCTGACGGACTTCACCAAGCCATCGAAGCGAAAGAGAACGTCGAAATCGAAAATGAATCGAAAACAATGGCCACCATCACTTTCCAGAACTATTTCCGTATGTACAAAAAACTGTCCGGTATGACCGGTACGGCGAAAACGGAAGAAGAAGAATTCCGGGAAATCTACAACATGAACGTTATCTCGATTCCTACAAACAGACCGATCGTCCGTAACGACTTTCCGGATTTGTTGTACCCATCCTTGAAGAGCAAATTCAGGGCTGTTGTCGTCGACATCAAAGAGCGACATACTAAAGGGCAACCGATCCTTGTCGGTACCGTAGCAGTGGAAACTTCGGAGCTGCTTTCGCACATGTTGAGCCAAGAAAACATTCCGCACCAAGTGTTGAATGCCAAAAATCATTTCCGGGAAGCGGAAATCATCATCGGGGCCGGTCAACCCGGAGCCGTCACGATCGCCACCAACATGGCCGGCCGTGGTACCGACATCAAGCTAGGTAAAGGCGTCAAGGAATTAGGCGGTCTCTGCGTCATCGGTACCGAACGCCATGAATCACGCCGGATCGATAACCAACTGCGTGGACGTTCCGGCCGTCAAGGGGATCCCGGCGAAACGCAATTTTACCTGTCGCTGGAAGACGACTTGATGAGACGCTTCGGATCGGAACGCATCCAACAAGTCTGGAGCAAATTGAATTTGGATGATGAAGCAGAAGATGTGGTCATCCAAAGCAAAATGCTTTCCAAACAAGTGGAATCAGCCCAGAAACGAGTGGAAGGCAATAACTACGATACCCGTAAAAACGTACTGGAATACGATGAAGTCATGCGTGAACAACGTGAAATCATCTATGGACAGCGTCTGGAAGTCATCAACGAAACCGAATCGTTGAAATATGTCGCAACAGCTATGATTAAACGTGCGATTGCGCGTGTGGTCGAAACGCATACCATCGGTGAAAAGACCACTTGGAACCTGCAAGGGATCCGCGATTTTGCCGGAGCTGCCCTTGTGCATCCCGACAGCGTCAGTTTAGCCGATCTGGAAGGCAAAACTGCGCATGAAATCGAGGAATATTTGGTGGAACGCGCAATGGAAGTTTACAAGACAAAAGAGAAACAATTGAGTCCGGAACAAATATTGGAGTTCGAAAAAGTCGTCATCCTGCGGGTCGTGGACAGCAAATGGACCGATCACATCGATAATATGGATGAGCTGCGCCAAGGGATCGGCTTGCGTTCATACGCACAGAACAATCCGTTGACCGAGTACCAAACCGAAGGCTATGATCGTTTCCAAGAAATGATCGCCACCATCGACTATGATGTCACCCGTATCGTGATGAAATCGGAAATCCGCCAAAATCTGCAACGACAATCAGTAGGCCAAGGCTCTAACATCATGCCGACGCGTGAGACAGTCGCTTCCCAAACGGAGCAACAGGAACAGGCGCGCAGAGCCCAGATTGCCGCAATGAGAATGCAAAAACTGATGGAAATCCAAAAAGCCAAACAAGCGGCTGAAGCAGCAGAAAAACAAGAGTCGCCCACCGAAGAATAACCAGCTGTCTGCGCAATTCACAGCTCAGCCAAAAAAAGCAAGTCAATAACACTAATCGGATACAGCGCCAATCGAGGAGGGTCGGGATAAAAAACAGTAGCTTGTTTTTATCCCGACCCATCCTTCTTTTGTCGAATCTAGGAGGAAATCAAATGGAATTAAGTGAAATCAAAGCAATATTGGAAAGTTCAGAAACAAAAATCTCAAGCTTCAGGAGGTCTCTTTGACTTAGATGGCCTGGAAACGGATATCGCGGAATTCGACGATCGCATGTTGGATCCTGAGTTTTGGAACAATGCCGAAGCGGCGCAGGAAGTCATCAATCAATCGAACCAAATAAAAGTAGTCTACAATACCTACAAGAGTTTGGAAGCGCAGTATGAAGACCTCGAAGTCTTATATGAAATGGTAAAAGAGGATGAAGATCCGGAATACCTAGAAGAATTGACCGAAAAAACGACAGAATTTACGGAAGCGCTGGAAAAATATGAATTGACGATGCTGTTGAACGGACCGCACGACAAATCCAATGCCATTTTGGAAATTCATCCGGGTGCTGGCGGAACGGAATCCCAGGATTGGGGCAGCATGCTTTTCCGCATGTACACGCGTTGGGCCGATAAAAAAGGCTTTGACGTCGAGACGTTGGACTATCAAAGCGGGGATGAAGCCGGAATCAAAAGCGTAACGATCCTTATCAAGGGTTTGAACGCCTATGGTTACCTGCGTTCGGAAAGGGGCGTGCACCGTTTGGTCCGTATCTCGCCGTTCGACTCTGCCGGAAGAAGGCACACCTCTTTTTGTTCGATCGACGTTATGCCGGAGATCGCTGCGGACGATACGGAGATAGAAGTGAATCCGGATGACATCCGTGTGGATACTTATCGCGCCAGCGGAGCAGGCGGACAACACATCAACAAGACGTCCTCAGCTATCCGAATTACACACATCCCGACCGGCGTTGTTGTGGCGAGCCAGGCGCAACGTTCCCAATTCCAGAACAGGGATACCGCTATGGGGATGCTGAAGGCAAAACTGTATCAACTGCAAGAGGAAGAGCGTGAAAAAGAACTGGCAGCCATCCGTGGAGAACAAAAAGAAATCGGTTGGGGTTCGCAGATCCGTTCTTATGTATTCCATCCTTATTCCATGGTAAAAGACCACAGAAGCAGCTATGAAACGGGTAATGTACAGGCCGTCATGGACGGTGATCTGGACGCCTTTATCGATGCCTATCTGAAAATGACGATGGATCAGGAAGAACTGTAAGATCCGCAACGGAATGAAAAATGGCCAAACGTGAGCAGGAATAATGAGGATTCAGCTGGACTTCTGAGAAACTATTGACACATACTTGTAAAGAAACTAAAACAGACATATTTACGCAACGTGCTATAATAGGGAAGCATTCTTGCGGCCACTGAAGCTTTCAGACCGGCAGCAAGGAAAAAAAGAAAAGACAGGTGATAAAATGATTGAAATGCTGAATGTCTCTAAGAAATACAACAACGGCATTACGGCGGTCAATAATCTGAGCGTGAAGATCGAGCAAGGGGAATTTGTTTATATTGTAGGCCCCAGTGGAGCCGGCAAATCAACCTTTGTCAAAATGATGTACCGCGAAGTAAAACCATCCTCAGGAACAGTTCAAGTAGGCAAATATAATTTAACGACCATGAAGGAAAAGGAAATCCCGTTGTTGCGCCGTTTTGTGGGCGTAGTCTTCCAAGATTTCAAACTATTACCGAAACTGACCGTTTACGAAAACATCGCCTACGCGATGGAAGTAGTCGAAAAAAGTCCGAAAGTCATCCAGAAGCGCGTATTGGAAGTGCTTGATTTGGTTGGACTGAAGCACAAAGTCCGGATGTTCCCGAATGAGCTTTCTGGTGGGGAGCAGCAACGGATTGCGATTGCGCGTGCGATTGCGAACATGCCAGGCGTCCTGATTGCGGATGAGCCTACAGGTAACTTGGATCCGGATACGTCGATGGAAATCATGCGCATTCTGGAAGAAATCAACAACCAAGGCACGACAATTCTGATGGCAACCCATAACAGCCAAATCGTTAATGACATCAAACACCGTGTATTAGCAATTGAGAATGGCCGTATTGTCCGAGATCAACAAGAAGGAGAATATGGATATGAAATTTAGAACATTTATGAGACACATAAGGGATGCGTTCAAAAGCCTGTTCCGGAATGGCTGGATGTCGATAGCTTCAATCAGTGCAGTGGCGCTGACTTTGCTGCTTGTGGGCTCCTTTACCGGGATTCTCTTGAACGTGAACAAATTGGCTTCCGACGTCGAAAATGATGTGAGTGTAAAAGTTTATATCGATCTGGCGGCCGATCCGGCCGCGCAGGAAGCGCTGAAGACGGAACTGGAGAACATCGCCAATGTGGAATCGATCAGTTTCTCAAGCAAGGACGAGGAATTGGATAAAATCATCGGCAGCTACGGCGATGAGTTCGACCTGTTCGGTGGGGATGCCAATCCGTTGTATGATGCGTATGTCCTGAATACGACGGCTCCCGAGCAGACGAAAGCGGTAGCTGAAGCAGCATCCGCCATGCAGTATGTCACTCAGGTCGAATACGGCGGTGCCACAGCTGATAAGTTGTTTGAGACGATTGCGACGATCCGTACGATCGGGCTCGTCATCATCATCGGCTTGTTGTTGGTTGCCGTATTCCTGATTTCCAACACAATCCGAATCACCATCTTCTCCCGCAGCACGGAGATCGAAATCATGCGTTTGGTGGGCGCAAAAAACAGCTTCATCAGATGGCCTTTCCTGATTGAAGGAGCCATTATCGGATTGATAGGGGCATTGATTCCCATGACTTTCCTCGTGTTCCTTTACCGCTTCATTTTTGATGTGAGCGGGGACTACTTGGCAGGCACAAACTTCGGGCTCTTGACTCCGAATCCATTCCTTCTCTACATCAGTCTTCTGATGGTGGGCATCGGCATCTTTATCGGGGCATTTGGTTCCGTATTCTCGATGCGCCGATTCCTGAAAGTTTAAAAAATAATTCGAGTTCAAAAAAGGTTCCAGTCATACAACTGTATGGCTGGAACCTTTTTTCTGATGCATGAAGTGCTGTTTTTGCCCTGAAAACCGACAAGCTACAATTATTATTTTCTTATGCGAATATTGCTCTTGAACCTTACGGAATCTCCTGTACAGCGCACTTTTGGGAGACTTCTGGTTTAAGAAACAAAAAATAGCGAGTAATATCTGAATTGCCGTTTTCCAACATTTTTAGTATGCTGAAAAGGAAGCGAGCCAGACAGGAAGCTTAGGCGCTTAGAATACCGATATTCGTAAAATACATGGGATGGCAGTCGCCATCGCGGACCCCAAAAGGTCAGAGGAGGAAACATGAAAAAGGTTTTGTTAGTGGATGATGAACCATCCATCGTTACATTGTTGGCTTTCAACTTGGAAAAAGACGGCTACGAGGTGACAACTGCCACCGACGGAGCGGAAGGCTACCGCTTGGCCATCTCGAATCCTTTTGACTTCATTATTTTGGACCTGATGCTACCGTCGATGGACGGCATGGACATCTGTAAACGTCTGAGACAGGAAAAATTTGATACACCGATCATGATTTTGACAGCGAAGGATGATGAGTTGGAAAAGATCATCGGCCTGGAGTTGGGTGCGGATGACTATATGACGAAGCCGTTCAGCCCACGCGAAGTGTTGGCCAGGATGAAAGCTATCTTAAGAAGGACAAACAAAACGCTTCCGGCTGAACCGGTTGCGTCTGCCCAACAGAAATTGACGGAAGAGGAAACAGAAAAAATTGAAGTGGGCGAAATCACGATTTTTCCGCAGCTGTACGAAGTTCATGTTGAGGGAGAATTGATCGAAATAACGCCGAAAGAATTTGAATTGTTGCTTTATATGGCGAAGCGCGCCAACCGCATCCTGAGCCGGGAACAGTTGTTGAACGCCATCTGGAATTTTGATTACGCGGGAGAAACGCGCATTGTCGATGTGCACATCAGCCATCTCCGCGAAAAGATCGAAAAAGATACCAAAAATCCGCAATACATCCGCACGGTCCGAGGTTTCGGGTATAAATTCGAGGTAGCTAAGCCATGAAGCAACTGCAATTGCGGATGCTTGCCACATTTGTGCTGATCTTCGCGCTGTTCAGTGTGGCTTTCGGAATATTTCTGGACACAGTGTTAGGAAATTACACGCGGAACTTGCAAAGCGAGCTACTTGTTGAACAGACTCAAATAGTGGGTACACTGCTCCAAAACAGTACGGAGGGAAATGATTGGGTTTTTGTTGAAGAAGAACTGGATAAAATCGATGCTTTCACGGAAGACAGGATCACTTTGGTCGATACCGACGGAGTTGTTCTTTATGATTCGCAGATCACTACAGTTAATCTGGAGAATCATCTGCGCCGGGAAGAAATTCAAGAGGTGCTTTCCGGGGAGGCTTACGGAACAGGTCAGCGAAAGAGCGAAAGCACTAATCAGGAGCTGTATTATGTAGCTGTACCCATCTATGATGAAGCAGGCACCATCGTTGCGATTATCCGATTATCCAGACCGCTGAGCGCCTTGACGGTCAGCCAACGCATCGAACAGTCCCTTTACGTCTTTATCCTATTGGCTTTGGTGGTAGCGTTCATACTCACTTATGCTTTGACGAAGCGTATCGGCAGACCCATCGATGCCGTTATGGACGTCGCCAAAAAACTTTCCGACCACCAATACGATGCGCGCTATAAAGGGAAAGGCTTCGGTGATTTTCAGAAATTGGGTGAAACCATCAATGAACTTGCTGAGAGTCTGGATAACCAAATGAATGAGATCAAGCAAAATGATGAACGGCTTACGGGGTTGATCAATCATTTAGTCATCGGCGTGATGCTTTTGGATGATCAGAAGGAAATCACAATGGTCAATGCCGCTATGCAAGAAATGTTGAGCGAAAGTGAAGAATCATTGGTCGGCAAATCGTATGTTGAGGCAGTAAGCAGTTATGGTCTCAGCCATATGATTGAACGAGCTTACACTTACAGAGAGCCGCAGAATGACGAAATTTATTTTTACTACCCAAAAGATAGGGTAGTGGATGCCAATATCGTGCCGATTACAAGCAAGAAGCCGGGCGAAATGAACCTGATCGTCCTACTCTATGACATAAGCGAAATCCGACGGTTGGAGAAAGTCCGTACCGACTTTGTTGCCAATGCATCCCATGAGCTCCGGACACCCGTCACAGCCTTAAAAGGATTCGCTGAAACTTTGTTGGACGGTGCAATGGAAGATCCCGTCATCCTGAAGCAATTTTTGGAGATTATTTTGGCTGAAAGTACTCGTTTGAATCTGTTGGTGAATGACATATTGGAATTATCGAAGTTGGAACAGCGCCAAGTTCCGCTCACTCTGCAGGAAGTGAACGTATCGGAAGCGGTGTTGGCGACATTCCAATTGGTCAATCAGAAAGTGAAAGAGAAGAACATGACGCTGGAATTAGTTGAAAAAGATTTCGTTACGCTGCATGCGGATCCGAACCGCTTGAAGCAAATATTGGCGAATCTGATCAACAATGCGGTAGTGTATACGCAAGCCGGAGGGCATATCACGGTCACTGTCGAAAAGACGGCGGAGAAAGTCCGTCTGCATGTTGCCGATAATGGGATCGGGATACCGGAAGCCGATTTGGGAAGAGTCTTTGAACGATTCTATCGCGTCGACAGAGCACGTAGCCGCAACTCCGGAGGTACCGGATTAGGCTTATCAATCGTGAAGTATCTGGTTGAAAATATGAACGGAACGGTGACCGTGGCAAGTAAACAGGGGAAAGGAACGACATTTACGGTTACATTGCCTATATAAGAATAGATTCAAATACAAAAGCTTTACAGGCGGAAAACGCGTCTGTAGAGCTTTTTTTCTTGGATTCAGAAGGATCGTTTACAAAACATTTACAAAAAAGAGGGCATCTCAACAAAAACTTTACATGAAACCGCAAGGAAATTAACAATGGACCGTTAATATTAGGGATGTGAACAGGCAATGACGTTCAAATAACCTCAACATAAAGGATGGTAAAAAATGAACTTTGGCAAATTATCTAAATTCGCAATGGCTTTAACTATCGGCGCTACATTGGCAGCTTGTGGCAATGGTGATGGAGGAGACGCAACAACAGAAAGCGGTGCGGCAACAGAAAGCACAACTGCAAGCAATGATATCTTAGTGGATGGATCTTCCACAGTATTCCCGATCATGGAAGCTGTAGCAGAAGAATTTTCAATCGCAAATCCGGATCTCAAAGCTACTATCGGTGTATCCGGCACAGGTGGCGGATTTGAGAAATTCATCGCAGGCGAAACAGACATCAGTAATGCCTCCCGTCCGATCAAAGATGAAGAAATCGCCTTATTAGAAGAAGCCGGCATTGAATATACAGAGTTCCAAATTGCCTTGGACGGCTTGACAGTAGTTGTGAACAGCGATAACGACTGGGTAGATCAATTGACCATCGAAGAATTAGCAATGATCTGGACAGAAGGAACTGGCGTAGAAACATGGGCGGATGTCCGTGAAGGCTGGCCGGAAGAAAAAATCGAGTTGTTCAGCCCAGGTACTGACTCAGGGACGTACGATTACTTTGATGAAGTGATCTTGGATGGCGCACAAATCAACAAAGCAGCTTCATTATCTGAAGATGACAATGTTTTGGTACAAGGTGTTTCCGGATCCGCAAATGCTATCGGGTACTTCGGATATGCATACTTCCTGGAAAACAGTGACATCGTTAAGGCTGTTCCAATCGTAAACGGTACAGGCGAAGCAGTCACACCTAACGATACAACCGTTCAAGATGGATCTTATGAGCCGCTTTCTCGCCCATTGTTCATCTACGTGAAGAACGAGTCATTGAAAAATGAAAATGTTTATGAATTCACGAAATACACTTTGGAGAATGCTGCTGAAATGGCTGCTGAAGTTGGCTATGTAGCACTACCGGCTGAATCTTATGAAGCCGCTTTGACTACACTGGAAGGCTTGAAATAAACAAAACTAAATCAATGACTAAGGGATGTGAGGGAAGCGAGCGTTTTGCTTCCCTTGCATCTCATCTTTATTAGAGGAGAATCAATATGTCCAAATCTGTCAAAGACTTGATGAACGAAAAAAGTTCACGACAAAAATCTTTGCAATTTACAGAAAAAGCAATGCCTCTTTTTTTTCTGGTCTGTGCTACCATTTCAATCCTGACCACCTTTGGGATTGTGTTCACGTTGGCAAAAGAAACGTTCACATTTTTCAGTGACGTTCCGATCCTGGAATTCCTTACCGGAAAAGAGTGGTATCCTTTCTTCAAAAATGATCCCAGTTTTGGGATTTTGCCGTTATTGAGTGGAACATTCTTGATAGCCGGCGTTGCGATGCTCGTCGCGGTACCGCTCGGCCTAGCCTCAGCCATCTATTTGAGCGAATATGCAACCGAACGGACCAGAAAAATCGTCAAGCCGGTTCTGGAGGTTTTGGCCGGAGTTCCTACGGTAGTGTACGGGCTGTTCGCCTTGACTTTCGTTACCCCTTTGCTGCAGACGTTTATCCCGAATCTACCGATATTCAATGCGCTGAGCCCCGGGATTGTCGTGGGGATCATGATCATCCCGCAGATTACGTCCTTATCGGAAGAAGCGATGGGCGCTGTGCCGAACGCCATGCGCGAGGGAGCATTGGCTTTGGGGGCTACCCGTTTGGAAGTGGCGCTTAAAGTTATTTTGCCAGGGTCCTTGTCGGGGATCATCTCATCCATTGTGTTGGGAATCTCACGTGCGGTGGGCGAAACGATGATCGTTTCAACAGCTGCTGGATCCACTCCTAAATTTACGCTTGATGTAACAGAATCCATCCAGACGATGACTTCCTACATCGTTCAGGTCAGTATGGGAGATGCCACATATGGTTCAACTATCTATTATAGTATCTATGCGGTAGGGATGACCTTGTTCCTCTTTACCTTGTTGATGAACCTTTTGGCGAATTATGTGTCTCGTCGTTTTAGGGAGGAATATTGATGAAATTAGTAGAGAAGAACAATAAAAGAATCAATAATCGGCTGATGCTGAATAACGTGTTTAAAGGACTCTTTTTTCTGGCTACCTTTTTTGGTATCGTTGTCTTGGCCATCCTGGTCATACGGATCGTTTCGCAAGGAGCCAGCTACCTTGATTGGGATTTCTTGAGCAATTATGCATCGAGAAAACCGGAAGACGCCGGCATCAAAGCCGCCATCTATGGTACCGTTTGGATTATGTCCATTGTCGCTCCAGTATCCCTCATTCTGGGTGTCGGAACGGCGATCTATCTTGAGGAATATGCTCCCGATAATAAATTTACACACTTCATCGAGTTGAACATTTCGAACCTTTCCGGCGTGCCGTCCATTGTTTTCGGGCTCTTGGGGCTGACGGTATTCGTCCGCTTGCTGGAAATGGGCCGAAGCGTCCTGGCGGGCGGTTTGACCATGAGCTTGATGATTTTGCCTGTAATCGTTGTTTCCAGCCAAGAAGCGATTCGCGCCATTCCAAAGGAACAATATGAGGCCTCTTATGCGATGGGTGCCACGAAATGGCAAACAATCCGGACAGTCGTGCTCCCGGCAGCAGTGCCCGGCATTCTTACCGGATCGATATTGGCTCTCTCAAGGGCGGTCGGGGAGACTGCACCGCTATTGATGATCGGAGCGATGACCTTTATTGCTTTTGTTCCGGAAAGCATCTTATCCGGGTTCACGGCAATGCCAATCCAAATTTTCAACTGGGCAGGACGGCCCCAAGAAGAATTCCAGGCAGTCGCTGCAGCAGGAAGTATTGTCTTGATGCTTATGTTGGTCATCATGAACTCATTAGCGATCTATATTCGCAATAAATTCTCGAAGCGTTATTAAATTAGGAGGGTACTCATTTGAATCCAGAAGTTAGCTTAAAAGATAAAAAAATGATCTACAGCGTGAAAGATTTCAACTTATGGTACGGAGATACACACGCCCTGAAAAACATCCAACTTGATATTCCAACGAAAGAAGTCACGGCGATCATCGGACCATCAGGATGTGGCAAGTCCACTTTCATCAAAACCTTGAATCGGATGGTCGAGTTGGTTCCGATTGTAAAAATGACGGGATCAATCAAATATAATGAACAAAACATTTTTGATCCAAGATACAAAGTGGAACAGCTGCGTACAGATGTGGGGATGGTCTTCCAAAAACCGAACCCTTTCCCAAAATCGATCTATGAAAATATCGCATACGGACCGAAAATCCATGGCATCAGGGACAAAAATGTTCTGGATGAGATTGTCGAAAAAAGCTTGAAGGGTGCAGCTCTTTGGGATGAGGTAAAAGATCGTCTGAAGCAGAATGCCTTTGGGTTATCCGGTGGGCAACAACAACGTTTGTGCATCGCCAGAAGTCTTGCAGTAGAGCCAGAAGTACTTTTGATGGATGAGCCGACTTCCGCATTGGACCCTATTTCGACGTCTAAAGTCGAAGAACTTATCCAGACTTTGAAAAAAGATTACAGCATCATCATCGTTACCCATAATATGCAACAGGCAGCCCGGATTTCGGACCAAACGGCCTTCTTTTTAAATGGAGAAGTGGTAGAATATGATAAGACGGAAATCATTTACTCCAATCCGAATGACAAACGTACAGATGATTATATCTCTGGCAAATTCGGGTAAGACTGGGCTATAATGGGATAAGGGATGCACTGTGATGCATAATGACATGTAACAGGGGGCGAAAAGATGAGAAAGATTTTTGAAGAAGAATTGCAGGATTTGCACGTACTTTTCTCTGAAATGGGAAAAATGGTGAATGAAGCAATCTACATATCTGTTAAAGGTTTTGTGAATCATGATAAAGAGCTTGCTGCGGAAGTAATAGCGAGTGATATCGCCATCAACCAAAGAGAAGCGGAAATCGAGAAAAGATGCTTTGAATTGATTGCGTTGCATCAACCAGTCACCGGCAACCTCCGCAGAATCGTTACCATCATGAAGGCATGCGCGGATTTGGAGCGTATGGCAGATCATGCCGTCAGTATCGCGAAGTCGACTATCCGGGTAAAAGGGAACAAGCGCAATTCCGATATCGAAGCAGCGATTGCTGAACAATCGGAAAAAGTAAAGGTCATGGTGGAGGAAGTACTTGCTGCCTATATCAAAACCGACATTGAAAAAGCCAAAGAAGTTGCGTTGAGCGATAAATTGGTCGATCAAGCCGCCGAACATATCTACGGGCGCGCCATCGAAGAGATGAAACTTGATCCGGAACTCGTTCTGGGAGCGACAGATTACATCATGGTTGCCGGCTATCTCGAGCGGATCGGCGATTATGTAACAAATATTTGTGAATGGATCATTTACCTGGGTACAGGTAAAATCATCGAATTGAACACAAACAACAAATTTGAAGACTGACAGATTTATGGATGTAAGATGAGAAAAGGTAAAGCTAGTAAGACCATGCAATCGGATCCGATTGCATGGCATCTTCCTAGCTTTTTTTTTGTGCTTTTCAGAAATAGCGTCCAAAAGCTGGGGATTGAAAACACTCATGAAAATGTAATATATATTTCTGCACCAGATATAAGACAAGCGTTCCGCCAATTTGTTATAATGTGGATAATCATAGAGTAAATTTACAGAAAAATAACGTAAAATCAACGTTACAATGTTCCATCGATAAAACATATGGTGGATTTACATAAAATTTACAAAAGAGATACGAAACATTTACAAAAATTCGTTACGATGGATAAGTATGTGTTCAAGGTAAATACATGGGAGGTCAACAATGAAATTAAGATATGTTTCAGCCATAGTCAGTCTCGCTGCCGTTTTTGCGCTATCTGCCTGCGGACCTGTAGTCGATGAGGAATCCATCACCGCGGTCGGCTCTTCTGCGCTGCAGCCTTTAGTGGAGGCCGCTGGGGAACAATTCAGTGCGGAAAACCTCGGGAAATTCGTCAATGTCCAAGGCGGTGGTACCGGAACAGGCTTGAGCCAGATTGCTGCAGGTGCGGTCGACATCGGCAATTCGGATATTTTTGCTGAAGAGAGGGAAGGGATCGATGCCAGTCAATTGGTGGACCACCGTGTTGCCATCGTCGGCATCACGCCGATTGTGACGCCAGGCGTCGGTGTGACGGATCTTTCCATGGAAGAGTTGCGCGGCATCTTTACGGGCAAATACAGCAATTGGTCCGAATTGGGCGGAAAGGATCTGCCGATTGTCGTATTGAATCGTGCGAAGGGCAGCGGTACCAGAGCGACATTCGATAAATGGGTTCTGGCCGGAGAAGAAAGCATCATCACTCAAGAGCAGGAATCCAACGGAACCGTCCGTCAGATTGTTGCTTCAACACCAGGCACCATCAGCTATGTATCGTTCTCGTATGTCAATGAAGATGTCGAGGCGCTTTCGATCGATGGGGTGAAGCCGACACCAGAGAACGTTACGACTAACGCATGGGTCATCTGGGCATATGAACACATGTACACGAATGGCGAACCGACTGGATTGACGAAAAAATTCCTGGATTACATGCTGTCCGAGGATGTCCAAGGAAATCTGATCGAGGCGTTGGGATACATTCCTTCCACAGAGATGAAGGTCGATAGGGACATTGAAGGAAACGTAACACCGATCGAATAACAGCAACTGAAATATTATTGTGATGAAAGGCGGCCGCCTTTTCGGAGGTCGGCGCCTTTCGTTGCTGCTCAAAGTTTAAGAGGAGGGTTTCTCTTGGAAATGACACCAGGAAACTTAATGAAAAAGTCAAGTAAACGCAGATTGGAATCATTTGGACGCACCATCAGTCTGATCAGCACTGCAGTCATCGTCTTCATCGTGCTGTCCATTCTATATTTTGTTACCAGCAAAGGGATATCCACCTTTGTTACGGATGGCGTATCACTAGGGGATTTTTTGACGAAAAGCATCTGGAACCCCGGTACCGTCGCTGATGACGGCACACCCCTGGTCGGAGCCTTACCGATGATCGCAGGCTCATTTTTGGTTACTTTGATTTCCGCAGCCTTGGCGACACCGTTCGCCGTAGCTGCAGCCTTGTTCATGACGGAAATATCACCGAAATCCGGGAAAAAAATACTGCAACCGGTCATCGAACTACTTGTCGGTATTCCGTCGGTCGTGTACGGATTCATCGGCTTGACGGTTGTCGTGCCGTTTGTCCGCTCGTTGTTCGGCGGTACCGGATTCGGTATTCTTTCTTCCACCTTGGTCCTGTTCGTCATGATCTTGCCGACCGTGACCAGCATGTCAGTGGATGCTTTGAACGCAGTCCCCCGTCATTACCGGGAAGCTTCCCTTGCTATGGGAGGGACGCGCTGGCAGACCATCTATAAAGTGGTTTTGCGGGCAGCTACCCCAGGCCTTATGACAGCGGTCGTCTTCGGGATGGCGCGTGCTTTCGGAGAAGCTTTGGCTGTTCAGATGGTCATCGGAAATGCGACTTTGATGCCGAACAGCCTGGTGACGCCGGCTTCGACATTGACAAGCATTTTGACGATGAGCATGGGTAACACCGTTATGGGAACTTTGGAAAACAATGTCCTCTGGTCATTGGCGACCATTCTCCTTTTGATGGCTTTATTCTTCAATATTTTGACACGCTACATCGGTAAGAAAGGAGCCGTTAAAAAATGAACATGGATCCCAAAAAAGTAGACAAATTTATGGTCGGCCTGATCTATCTGTTTTCCGGAACGATCATCCTTATTCTGGCAAGTCTGCTGCTCTTTATCTTATGGCGCGGCCTGCCCCAGTTCTCATGGGAATTTCTGACGGCACCGGCAAAGTCCTTCCAAGTAGGCGGCGGAATCGGAGTACAGTTATTCAATTCCTTTTACCTCTTAATCCTGACGATGCTGATCAGCACGCCACTAGCGTTGGGAGCGGCGATTTACCTTTCGGAATATGCACCTCAAAATTGGTTTACCGACATCATCCGTACTGCTATCGAAGTTTTGAGTTCCTTACCGTCAGTTGTAGTCGGACTCTTCGGGTTCCTGATTTTCGTCATCCAATATGATTTTGGCTTCTCGATCCTTTCGGGAGCCTTGTCCCTGACCATCTTCAATCTGCCGCTTTTGACTCGCACGATTGAAGATTCCTTGCGGGCGATCCCATCTTCCCAGCGTGAAGCTGGATTGGCGTTGGGGCTTTCCCGTTGGGAGACAGTGACGTTGATCATTCTGCCGGCTGCTTTGCCGGGTATTCTGACCGGGATGATTTTAGCTGCGGGCCGTATTTTCGGTGAAGCAGCCGCATTGATCTATACAGCCGGGCAGAGCGCTCCGGCTTTGGATTTCACAAACTGGAATCCGCAATCCATCACAAGTCCGTTGAATATTTTCCGACCTGCCGAAACATTGGCTGTACACATCTGGAAAATCAACAGTGAAGGCGTGAAACCGGATGGAGCGCAAGTATCCGCTGGTGCCTCAGCAGTACTGGTGTTGGCGGTCCTCATCTTCAATCTGACCGCCAGAAGTTTGGGCAGAAGATTGCAGAAGAAGGCTACTTCAGCATAGAACCGGAAAATTGATTTGAAGGAGGGACCCTTGATGGGGAATGAAAAAACACTGGAAACGAATATCATCCGGATGCGTCCTGAGGCTGAAGTTACCCTGAAGACAAATGATCTGCATGTTCATTATGGCGATTTTGAAGCAATCAAAGGCGTTTCCATGGAATTTGAAAAGAATAAAATCACCTCGCTGATCGGACCGAGCGGGTGCGGAAAATCCACTTATCTTCGTTCGCTGAACCGGATGAACGACGCTGTTCCCGGCGCAAAGGTGACTGGGGAAATCATTTACCAAGGCATTGATGTGAACGTACCTGAAGTCGATGTATTCGAAGTACGGAAAAATATTGGAATGGTATTCCAAAGACCGAATCCTTTCAGCAAATCGATTTATGAGAACATCGCTTTTGCACTGAGAAGGCACGGCATGAAAGACAAGTCGGCATTGGACGAAATCGTCGAAACCAGCCTGAAACAAGCTGCCCTGTGGGACCAAGTGAAGGATCAGTTAAACAAAAGCGCCTTAGCACTTTCGGGCGGCCAACAGCAACGTCTCTGTATCGCACGGGCGATCGCACTGAAACCGGATATCCTGCTTTTGGATGAACCGGCCAGCGCGTTGGATCCGATATCGACTTCTCAAGTCGAAGAAACCTTGCTGGAGTTGAAGGAAAAGTATACGATTATCATTGTTACACATAATATGCAACAAGCATCGCGGATCAGTGACTATACAGCGTTCTTCTATTTGGGCAATGTCATTGAATATGATGAGACCAGAAAAATCTTTACCCGTCCGAAGATTCAACAGACGGAAGATTATGTTTCTGGGCATTTCGGCTAGGAGGAAAGCAACGTGAACAGCACAAAACCCATTATTGAAACGCGTGATGTACATTTATATTACGGAAAGAACGAAGCGTTGAAGGGCATTTCGCTTGATTTCCATAAAAAAGAAATTACGGCTCTGATCGGGCCGAGCGGATGCGGAAAATCCACCTATTTAAGGACCTTAAATCGTATGAATGACTTGATCCCGGATGTGACGGTCACCGGGAAAATCAGTTTCAATGATCAGGATATCTACAGTCCGCAAATGGATACTGTAGAGTTGCGGAAAAAGGTCGGCATGGTTTTCCAACAACCGAACCCATTTCCATTTTCAGTATTCGACAACGTAGCCTATGGCTTACGCATCGCCGGAATGAAGGACAAAGAAAAAATCGCCCGGATTGTGGAAGAGAGTCTTAAGAAAGCCGCTGTATGGGATGACGTCAAAGATAAATTGGATCAGAGTGCTTTATCTTTGTCAGGAGGACAGCAGCAACGTGTCTGTATCGCCCGGGTCTTGGCGATCGAACCTGAAGTCATTTTGTTGGATGAACCGACGAGCGCGTTGGATCCAATTTCCAGTGCTCAGATCGAACGGATGCTTATGGAATTGAAAAACGAGTACACGATGATTATTGTTACGCACAATATGCAACAAGCATCGCGGATTTCTGATAATACTGCCTTTTTCTTGAGCGGAGAATTAATTGAATTCGGTGAAACCAGCCAAATCTTCACCAATCCAAAGAAAAAACAAACGGAAGATTATATTTCTGGACGTTTCGGCTGATCCGTTGCATAATGAAAAATATTTACAAAGGGGTTGGTTTGTGATGAGACGAGTTTTTGAAGAGGAATTAAAGAGTTTGCACGCTCAATTTTTGAAAATGGGTGTGTTGGTCAACGAAGCGATCCATAAATCAGTGGATGCTTTCGTCACGCATGATAAAGAATTAGCGCAGCAAGTCATAGATGAAGATGCAGCCATCAATGCACTGGAGAACGACTTGGAGCTCGAATGTTTCGAATTGATAGCCTTGCAACAACCAGTCACCACTGACTTACGTAAAATCGTGACCGTGATGAAAGCCAGTGCGGATTTGGAACGGATCGGAGATCATGCGGTCAGTATCGCAAAATCAACGATCAAAGTGAAAGGCAGCAAGCATGATACCGATATCGAAACGGCTATCGCGGAAGCTGCCTTGTTGGTCATGGCGATGGTAAAGGAAGTGCTTGATGCTTACGTCGTCATGGATGTTGAACGGGCACGCGCGATTGCTGCAAGGGATACAGAAATAGATGAACGTGCAAAAAATATCTACGAAAGCTGCATCGAGCAGATGAAACAGGATCCTGACATCATTTTCGGAGGGACCAATTACATGCGCATTTCGACTTATTTGGAAAGAATAGGCGATTATGTAACGAATATCTCCGAGTGGATCATTTACTTGGATTCCGGAGAAGTCGTAGAATTGAATGTCCACCATAAAATTTAATGAGAAAAGCGTTGTGATGCCAAATGAACAGCTACCTGTCAAGTAGACAGTATAAAAAAGTAAAAATGAGTTTTGATTTTAGACTTGTATGATTTTACTCATCATACAAGTCTTTTTTTGTTCGTCCGACGGACGTGGTTAGCTAGCCATTTGATACTGCCGTCGAACAACCATAGGCGATAGACCGCGGAATTTGATCGTAATCCTTCGCCAATTGTAGTAGTCAATGTACTTATCAAGGCCTTGTTCAAGGGCCTCCGTGTGGGAGAATTTATGTCGATAATAATATTCTGCCTTTAAGGTGCCAAAAAAACGTTCAATCGGTTGATTGTCCAGACAACAGCCAGCACGGGACATGCTTTGAGTGAATTTATATTCCCCTATCAATGCTTGATACATATACGAAGTATACTGTGAACCACGATCGCTATGAATCTGGGGTTGCGCGCCGGGATTCTTCTGAAAAGCTTTATCAATCGTCTCTTTGACAAGTTGGTTATCGTTCCTCGTAGATAATTTATGCGCTACGATGGAAAGGTCATAAAGATCAATAACCGCACTCAAATAGGCCTTTTTCCCTTGGGTGTCTTTCACTTCCGTGATATCAGTACACCACTTTTCATTAGGATGTTCTGCTGTGAAATTACGGTTCAAAATGTTCGCCGCTAAATGACTTGGATTGACAGAAGAATAGGTTTTCCGTTTCTTCCGAATTTCTGCTTGAATCCCAAGGATTCGCATAATGCGGCGTACGCTGTTCCAACTGCACTTCACACCCCATTGGGATAGGGTGAGCGTCATCCGACGATAACCATATGTTTTATTCACTTCGGGATCATAGTGGATAAGGAGAATAATTTCCGCCAAAAACTTCTGGTGCTGTTCCTGCTCGGAAACCTCTTGGTTTAACCATTTATAATAGGCGGATCGAGCTACACCCGCAATGTCGCATAATTTTTCAATCGGATATCCCTCTTCTTCATGCAAGGATTGAATGGTTAAATACGCTGGTAAATGACGAACTAACGATAGCCCCTTAACTTCTGCTCGATCTCTTTCAACTTTTTTAAGTAGTCATTTTCCATCTGGAGTTGGCGATTGTTTCGTTTTGCTTCTTTCAATTCGTTTTCTAATCGCTCCACTTCTGACATTTCTTCGACCGTTTTCCGTTTCGTTCCACGACGATCGACTAATCCTTCTTTCCCTTCCAATTCGTATTTCCGTACCCAACTATAAACTTGCTGGTAAGAAACACGGTACTGATCCGCTGCGGTTTGGTAATTTTTTTCATGCGTTAAAGCGAATGAGACAATTTCTAACCGTTCCTCAAGTGTTGTTTTTCTCCCGTTAGCCACAAGCAATCTCCCTTTACTAGTTGATCTATTATCACTAGTATACCGTTGGATCCAGGAGGATAAAAGGGAATCGGAACTAAGATGATACTTCTTCGTCACTTCAGCTTGGGATTGTCCATTTTCTACCTCGCCGATGAGCATTAACTTAAATTTTTCTGAATAATTTTGTTTTACTCTTTGACGTCTCAAACCATCGGTTCCCTCTTCTTTATATCTGCGTACCCAAGAGGAAATCAAACGGTCACTACATTCATACTCCCTTGCTAATCTACTGAAGGAGATGCCTTCCTCTAAATATTTTTTAACGATGTTTACTTTTTCTTCCACAGTCCAACGCCTATTTATTCGCATAAAAAAACCCCCAATAAAGTAGAATAGAAATTTTTGTTATTTCTACTGTCTACTTTATTGGGAGCTTATCA
>NZ_JBAVFV010000016.1:0-22349 GCF_049684335.1 Trichococcus sp. | reverse complement strand
AACCAAATTGATCTCTCGGATGAAATCCATTCAAAAATAGAAGAGCGATTCAGCAGAACCGTTTATTTAAGTTCGACCCTCAAAGTGGATGACTCGCTGGACTATTTCAAAAATAAAATCGGAGAAGCCAACTTGCAGGAAGCGTATTTTGCTTCTCCCTACAAGTTGAGCGAACGGTTGCGGATCTTCCTTCCGACAGACATCACTGCCATCACCTCTTTGGATGACAAACAAGCGGCCAAACAGATTGTTTCGACTTTGCAAGAAATCGTGCTGCCGCAACAAGGCAAAGCCTTGGTGTTATTCACATCCAACCGCTTGCTGGAGGAAGTTCATGGTCAACTCAAAAATGCTGTTTCTACCGGATTCCCAGGGACGGAAATACTCGCTCAGGGTTTCTCAGGCAGTCGGAGAAGGATGCACAATCGGTTCATGTCGGCCAATGCGGCCATTTTGCTGGGTTCTGCTTCTTACTGGGAAGGGATCGATTTTTCTGATCAAGCCGTTGAAATTCTGGTGATAACCAGGCTGCCGTTCGATCCGCCGCATCGCCCTGAAAATGCCGCCTTCCAAGCATTTCATCAGGATAGAGGCAAGAAGGCTTTCTATGAAGAGTTTCTTCCACGAGCGATGATCCGTCTGAAACAGGGGATAGGCAGGCTCGTCCGATCCAGAAATACGAAAGGCGTCGTCATTTGCTTGGACGACAGATTGATCAAGAGTAATTATTCGAAACGGATGCAACAGATGCTACCGGAGGGCGTAGGCATAAAAATAGCCGGTCAAGCGGAAATAAATGCGGAAATTCAAGAATTTCTGAAAAAATAATGCGGTGGGATATTCCATCAGCTTGAAGTTTAAGGTATCATTAATAATTAGGTGAGATTGCGATTAAGTTTCAACCAAAGATAAGGAAGTGGAAGATGTGAAGAAGAATGTCATTGTGGGGACGATTGTGCTTCTTTTTCTGATGATCGTCAGCTCTTACACGATATTTTATCGAAGCCAGCAGCCGATCCTGCAAGCGCAAAAAGAAGCGACCGCCATCGCGGAAGCGAACGCCAATATCCAAAAAGTCCAGGATTTTTATTGGTACAATGGATCTGAGACGTATTTTACACTGGCTGGTATCGATGACAAGAACGAAGAATTATATGTCATCATTAAGAAAGACGGCGGTGAAACCACTATCCTGAACACGGCGGAAGTCATCACCGAAAGTGAAGCTAAATCAATCACTCAGGCGGATAAGAACCCTGAACGGATTCTGGAGGCAAGACTGGGGATAGAGAACGAAGAACCGGTTTGGGAAGTCACCTACAAAAATGCAAATAATACGATTGGTTACTATTTGATATCCGCTATTTCTGGTAAATGGCTCAAAGATATAGAAAATATATAAATTGGAGTGATTGAGATGGTAAAAATTTCCGAAAGAATGAAAAAAATAAGCGAATCCCCGACATTGGCGACATCAGCTAAAGTCAACGTCATGAAAGCGCAAGGGAAGGATGTCCTGAACTTGACCGTAGGGGAACCGGACTTCGATACGCACGTTTCGATTCTGAATGCTGCAGTAGAGGCGATCCAATCAAACAAAGCAAACCACTACACCCCGACTGCCGGTATCCTGCCATTGCGTCAAGCGATTGTGGATTATCATCAGAAATATGACGGAGTCACTTTCGCCGTCAATCAGGTCATCGTGACTGAAGGTGCCAAAAATGCTTTGTTTGCGTTATTCCAGGTCATTCTTAATCCCGGAGATGAAGTCATCGTCCCTGCGCCTTACTGGGTAAGTTATACCGAACAGATCAAATTGGCGGATGGCGTCAACGTACTTGTCGAAACAGCGCCTGAAAAAGGCTTTAAACTGACCGTGGAAGACCTGGAAAAACATCGCACCGAAAAAACGGTTGCTTTGCTTTTGAATTCGCCGTCGAACCCGACCGGTATGATCTATACGCCTGAAGAATTGAAGGCGATCGGCGAGTGGGCGGTTGAACACGACGTCTTGATCATTGCCGATGAAATATACTACCGACTGACTTATAACGGGAATAAAGCCATCTCAATCGCTTCACTTTCAGAAGAAATCAAGAACCAAACGATCATCATCAACGGAATTTCCAAAACCTACGCAATGACAGGCTGGAGAATCGGATATGCAATCGGAAATGTGGAAATCATCAGCAAAATGATTGAACTGTCCAGCCATTCGACAAGCAATCCTGCCGGACCGAGCCAATATGGCGCACTGGCTGCTTTGACCGGACCGCAAGATTTTGTTGAGGAAATGCGTGCAGCACTCGAAGCGCGACTGAACTTTTTCTATCCGCTTGTAGCAAGCATTCCTGGTTTCAAGGTGACGAAACCTCAAGGAGCCTTTTACCTGTTCCCGAATGTGAAGGAAGCCGCCGAGATGTGCGGTTTTAAGGAAGTTAAAGACTTTACGCTGGCTCTGATCGAAGAGGCTAATGTCGCTTTGGTTTCGGGCGATGGTTTTGGATACCCTGATTACGCCAGAATAAGTTATACTGTCAGAGAAGAGCTACTCGCAGAAGCAGTAGACCGCATCAAAAAATTTATCGAAACCCATAAAAAATAAACTGTTTTTTGTGGAAAAAGGGGTAGACTAGATTGACACTTATCACAATGGATCAAGCGAAAGAACATTTAGGGCAAGAGATTTCCATTGGTGCTTGGGTAACCAACAAAAGAAGCAGCGGAAAAATCGCCTTTCTGCAATTACGTGACGGCGCCCATTATTTCCAAGGCATCGTCATGAAAAATGATGTCGGCGAAGAGCTGTTCGACGTCGCAAAATCGCTGACGCAAGAAACTTCTTTGATCGTCAAAGGGATCATCCAAGAAGATACTCGTTCGAAGCTTGGCTACGAATTGCTCGTCACCGGTATCGAAGTGCTGGGGGGAAGCCAAGATTATCCGATCACACCGAAAGAGCACGGAATCGATTTCCTGATGGATCATCGTCATCTATGGCTGCGTTCATCCAGACAGCACGCCATCATGAAGATCCGCAACGAAATCATCCGCGCCACTTATGAATTCTTCAATCAAGAAGGCTTCATCAAAGTCGATCCACCGATTCTGACCGGCAGCGCGCCGGAAGGGACGACGGAGCTGTTCCACACCAAGTATTTTGATGAGGAAGCATACCTGTCCCAGAGTGGGCAATTGTACATGGAAGCGGCAGCGATGGCCTTCGGAAAAGTATTTTCATTTGGCCCGACTTTCCGTGCCGAAAAATCGAAGACGCGTCGCCACCTGATCGAATTTTGGATGATGGAGCCGGAAATGGCCTTCATGCATCAGGACCAGAGTCTGGAAGTCCAAGAAAAATATGTTGCTTATCTTGTTCAATCGGTCCTGGATAACTGTGATATCTACTTGGATACGTTGGAGCGCGACAAAGAATTGCTGAAAAAATACACGCAATTGCCGTATGATCGCATCAGCTATGATGATGCCGTAGCTTTGTTGAACGCGAACGGATTTGACGATATCGTCTGGGGCGATGATTTCGGTTCGCCTCATGAAACCTTTATCGCGAATCAATCGGAAAGACCGATATTTATCCTTAATTACCCGAAAGCGATCAAGCCTTTTTACATGAAAGAGCATCCGGATCGTCCGGAAGTCGTTTTGTGCGCGGATATGATCGCTCCCGAAGGATATGGAGAAATAATCGGCGGCAGCGAACGTGAAGTGGACTACCAACGCTTAAGCGAACAGATCGAAAAATTCGGACTGAGCAAGGAAGACTATTCATGGTATTTGGATTTGCGCAAATACGGTTCAGTGCCTCATTCCGGTTTTGGTCTGGGACTTGAAAGAATGGTGACTTGGATCTCCGGCACCGAACACATCCGTGAGTCGATTCCGTTCCCGCGTCTTCTGAACAGAATTTACCCGTAACCAGGGTGTTTCGCTAATCTGAATTGAATCATAACAGAATGGGAGTGGAACAAATAGCAGCTATTTGTTCCACTTCCTTTTACTCTAAAGGGGTTTTTAGATAAGATGTCATACAATGAATTAACCAAATGGATCGAATCAGGGCAGACACTGATTCCCAATTTATTGCTGCAGAACTACAAAAGGATCGGGCTTGCGGATACGGAATTTATCTTTGTGCTGCAGCTGAAAGCTTACATCGATAAGAACATACCTTTTCCGAATCTGGCACTGATCGCCGAAAATATGGGTATTGCCGAAAAGGATGTCTTTTCCTTGCTGCATAATCTGATGCAAAAGCAAATGATTTTGATGGAGACGAAAAATGATCTCGCGGGCAAAGTTGAGGATTCCTATTCCTTGGACCCAATCTATCAACGGCTTTTCCAATTGATGGAACGATCCGAGAAAAAACAGCCCATCCAGCAACAAGAAAAGAATATCATGACCATGTTCGAGCAAGAATTCGGGAGGAACTTATCACCCATCGAAATGCAGACCATTGCGAGTTGGATGGATATGGACCACTATCCGCTCGAATTGATCGAATCAGCTTTGAAAGAAGCGGTATTGAATCGCGTCTACAGCCTTAAATACATCGACCGCATCTTGTTGGCCTGGGAGAAGAAAAATATCAAAAGTGTCAAAGATCTGATCCAGCAGCAATCGACGCGGCCTCAAACCAATCAGGATAAATTCGATGAAAAGGCAGGAACGGATGCGCCGATGGAAGTTCCGCTTTATAATTGGCTGGACACTGACGCATAGGTGGGGTGAAGAATAATGCTATCGAAAAAAAAGACAATAGAAGCACTGGATGAGATGGCGGCGCTATTCCCGAACGCGGAGTGCGAACTGCTGCATCAGAACGTATTTCAGCTGTTGATTGCGACGCTCCTAAGCGCCCAAGCAACCGATGTTTCCGTCAACAAAGTGACGCCAGCCATGTTCAACCGATTCCCTACGCCTGAAGCTTTCCTTGCAGCCCCGCTTGAGGCGATTATGCAAGAAATCAAGACGATTGGCTTGTATAGGAACAAAGCCGCTAACATCCAAAAATGTTGCAAAATGCTGCTGGAGGACTTTGGCGGAGAAGTGCCGCGTACACTTGAAGAACTGACCAAGTTGCCCGGAGTGGGGCGCAAAACAGCAAATGTAGTCATGAGTGTCGGTTTCCATATCCCAGCGATTGCGGTGGATACCCATGTGGAACGGATAGCCAAACGTCTACGCATCGCTCCTCAGAAAGCATCGGTTTTGGAAGTGGAAATGCTGCTGATGAAAAAAATCCCGAAGGAGCGCTGGTCCGATGCGCATCACCAGATGATCTTCTTCGGCAGGTATCATTGCACAGCCAGAAATCCCAAATGCGACGTTTGTCCTTTGCTTTCAATGTGCCAGGAAGGGCAGAAACGTTTGGGTTTGAAATGAAGCGGACGATTGCAGTCTGAGGCATCCATAAAAAAACAGCCAGCTCCTTTGAATCGGGAGCTGGCTGTTTTTTTATGGATTCTGAGTTGCTTCTTCGGCATCCTGCACAACGGAGGATGATTCATCGCTTTGCGCTGATGAGCTCGAGGACGATGAAGAGGATTCGCTTGCTGCATCGTTTTTAGAATCCGCTTTGGAGGATTCCTGAGCCGGGTCGGCGATGGTCAACTGGACGGTTGAAGTGGGTGATGTGCTTGAACCGACTTTGGCGAGCAACGAAATCGTGATTGTGCCTTTATCAGGCTTGTCAATGACGATTTTGGTGTCTGTTGTCGTTTTAGATGCTCCACCTGCTGTGACAGTGTATTGCGTTTGTGCATTTGAATCGGTGCCGCTGGCTGAATATTTATCCCATTCGACGGTCAATTCGTCTTTATCGGTATTGTAGCTGGCCTTCAAACCGGAAGGCGCCAACAGCGTCACACCGTATTTCTTGGATGTGGAAGTAGGTTCCGTTCCTTTGACGAAAAGTTCTGTGGCGATCAGGCTGCTCGGCGTATTCGGGCCGGGCTTCAAAATCGGGTCTGTGTACTTTTCAATCGAGACTTTGCTGACCGATGAAGGCAGCGTCCAATCGGAGTAATCGGTATCCTCGGAGACGTAGGACATCAACTCACGATAGATATCGCGCGTCAGACTTTGTGTCTGGTAATCCAAAAAGTTTCCGTAATCTTGAGGTTTATCGTAGCCGACCCAAACGGAAATGGAATAGCTTGTTGAATAACCTGCGAACCAAGCATCTGGCGCTGCATAAGGCACGTTTGGGCCGCCGACTGCAGCCAACTGGTCATCCGTGTAGTTGGTTGTGCCGGTTTTGCCGGCCTGCGGCAGGCCGGATATCTGGGCATTCGTTGCCGTTCCTTCGGTGATGACATCCTTCAGCATATCGGTGATCATGTAGGCCGTGGATTCCTTCATTGCTTCGGTTCCGTTCGGTTCGAAGGTGAATTCTTCGCCTTCTGCAGTCGTCACGGATTGGACAGTATAGGGTTCGTAGTAAGTGCCTCCATTAGCGAAGGCTGCATAGGCCGCGGAGAGTTGGATTGGAGTCGCAACTCCGCCGATGGCATTGGATTCAACCAAATATTCCTGGTCATCGTTTGTGATCGTGATGCCCAATTTTTGCAGGAATGAAAAGGCGTTATCCGCGCCGACTTCCTGGAAAGTCTTCAAAGCCGGAATGTTGCGCGAATCGACCAAGGCTTCGCGGATAGTCTGATCGCCATTGTACTCGTTGTCGTAGTTGTTGATTTCGCTGCCGTCGGAGTAACTGTATTCCTCGTCGACGACCAATGTGCCTGTCGAGTAATCCAAGTACTCGATGGCTGGTCCGTAGACAGACATCGGTTTCATCGTCGAGCCGATGCTCCGTTCGAGCGTAGAGGCTCGGTTATAACCCAATTGGACATTCTGGTTGCGCCCGCCGATCACTGCCTCAATGGCGCCAGTATTGACGTCGACCATGGAAACACCTGTCTGCAGCAGATCATCAGGGAATTCGATATAATCGTAAGTATTCACGATATCGTAAAGACGTTGCTGTGCATCCATATCGATGTTGGTCGTAATCGTCAGTCCACCTTCGTAGACGTCCAAGCCGGTTTTTTCAGTGACTTCATCGATGACGAGTTGGATATAGGGATCGATCACCAATGATGTGTTGACATCGCCAGAGTGATCGATGATGCTCCCTTGTATTTGGACCGTTTTTGCCTCAGTACTTTCTTCGACAGTGATTTTTTCGTTCTCGACCATCATGTCCAGAACAAGGTCGCGTCTAGCTTGAGTGTCCACTGCGTTAGTGATCGGGTCATACAAGGAAGGGGCTTGCGGCATTCCCGCTAAAGTGGCTGCTTCAGCGAGTGTTACATCGGTGATGGATTTGCCGTAAAAGTATTCAGCGGCCGTTCCCATACCGTAGACATTGTTGGACATGTAGACTTTATTAATGTAAAATGCCAAAATCTCATCTTTCGAATATTCCCGTTCCAGTTGCATAGACATCCAGGCTTCCTGAGCTTTTCGTTCCAAGGTCTGGTCTTCGGAACTGGTTGAAAAATAGGATAATTTAATCAATTGCTGAGTGATGGTGCTTCCACCTTGCGAGATGCCGCCTTGCTGGAGATTCGCGAACAGGGCGCCGATGATCCGGATCGGATCGACGCCGTTATGATCGTAAAAACGTTGGTCCTCTATCGATACGATAGCGTCCTTCAAGACTTGCGGGATTTCTTCAGGGGTGACCAATGTCCGGTTCTGATCGTTTCCACCGATTTCCTTGATTTCGTTTCCGTCGGCATCCAAAATGGTCGATGCCACCGTTCCGACCAATTTTTCCTCGGTCAGTTCGGGAGCGGAGGAAACATAGTAGAAGAAGAGTCCTGCTCCGGAAGCGAGTCCGATCATCCCCAGGGCCAAAACACCGAAGATTATTTTCTTCCAGAGCGGCAGCCCGGTTTTCTTTGCATTCGCTTTCGGTTTCGCTTTCACGGCCGTTTTGCGTGGGCCTTTTGTATTTCCGTTGTTCTTTCTGTTGTTTGTGCGTGATCGTGTATTATTGCCTTCATTCGGCATGTGGTTCACCTCTTAATTATTTGATAGTGCGTTCAAGCATTTTATCCACGGCATCCAGATAATCCAATCGGGGATTGAATCCGTATGCCACTTCGATGCCATTGTCCTCAATAAAAGCCAACGGAATCGATTTACGGCCATTATTCAACGTATTTTCCCAAAAGTCAATCAGATAGGAACTGTTCAGCAAGAAAACGCGGTTAAAGCAGGAAAACCGGATCAGTACGAATGTGATCCCTTGCTGTTGGATACATCTTTTCATGTGGACGATCTGATGCTCGTGGAAGTTGCTTAAGGGTATGGCTGTCTTGTTTTTTGTTTCTTTGGCCTCAAAATCCAGATAGAGACCTTTGTAGACACCGTTATAGTCGGTAGTGGAGGACTGCCGATAGTAAGCTTCTTTGATGACGGCTGCGCTTCTTTTTGGGTAATCCACTTTAACGACTTGGATAGGCGTCGGTTTTTTATGGATGACGGCTTTTCCTGATGAAAGGTAATGCTCATTGCTGCTGTTGATCTCTTCTTCAAGCGTCATTCCGCGGTTGCTGTATACGAAGTCTTTCCTCTTTGCAGGTTTCGGTATATGCGACTCGGCATGGAACTTTTTGCCGTTCGGATAATTTACGGCCACTGACGATCACCCCCATTGAATGATTATACCAAAAACATATGATGAAAGAAATCTAAGAAAGCATTAAAATCGAAGGCTAAAGCGTTGATAACGGGCACATTTTTTGCACGAATACGGAATAATGAAGCACTTTTTGTTTACAACACCGCTTTTCTAGTGTAGTATTGGAGAGTGTGCAATATCAAATTAATTGCAATAAAATCAAGATTTTTGGAGGAAAGTAAATGACTGCAAACTGGGAAAAAACAGGCACTAACGATGGTGTCTTAACATTTGAAATTTCAGAAGAAATCATCAAACAAGAAATGGATAAGGTCTTCAACAAAGTGAAAAAGAACGTTTCCGTTCCTGGATTCCGTAAAGGTAAAGTTCCTCGTCACGTATTCAACAATATCTATGGTGAAGAATCTTTATTCGAAGATGCATTGAATGGCGCTTTGCCTGATGCTTATTCACAAGCTATCGAAGAAGCTGGATTGGATCCTGTTTCTCAACCAAAAATTGACATCAAGAGCATGGAAAAAGGCCAACCTTGGGTCATCGCTGCTGAAGTAACAGTGAAACCTGAAGTGAAGCTTGGAGAATACAAAAATCTTAAAGTTGAAAAACAAGACCGCGTCGTTACAGATGAGGATGTAGAAAACAACTTGAAAGAAAAACAAGAGCGTCAAGCTGAATTAGTCCTTAAAGAAGAAGGCGCAGAACTTGGCGACACAGCTGTAATCGACTACGAAGGATTCGTTGACGGTGTGGCTTTTGAAGGCGGCAAAGACCAAAACCATTCTTTAGAGTTGGGATCTAATCAATTCATCCCAGGTTTTGAAGAACAATTGGTTGGCGTTAAAGCTGGAGAAGAAAAAGACATTGTCGTGACTTTCCCTGAAGATTATCAAGCTGAAGATCTTAAAGGAAAAGAAGCTACGTTTAAAGTAATCGTACACGAAATCAAAACAAAACAATTACCTGCTTTGGATGACGAATTCGCAAAAGATGTCGACGAAGAAGTAGCGTCATTGGACGAATTGAAAGCTAAAATCCGCAAGGAATTGGAAGAAAGCAGAACCGCTGCAGCTGACGAAGCTGTTCAGGATCTAGCTTTGAGACAAGCCGTTGCCAATGCTGAAATCGTTGAATTGCCGCACGTAATGGTTCACGATGAAGTGCACCGTCAAATGGATCTTTTCCTGAATGATATGCAACGTCAAGGAATTTCTCCTGAATTGTACTACCAAATTACAGGTACTACTGAAAAAGATTTGCATGTCCAAATGGAATCTGATGCTGATGAACGCACGAAAACATCACTAGTATTGGAACAAATCATCAAAGATGAAAACATCGTCGTTTCTGAAGAAGAAGTCGCTGCAGAAATCGAAGAACTAGCAAAACAATATAACATGGATGCAGACCGTGTCCGTGGATTGGTCAGCCCTGATATGTTGACTAACGATATCCAAATGAAGAAAGCGATGAGCATCATCACTGATTCAGCAATCGAAGCATAAGAAAAGTTGGAACAGAATACAGAGATCGGGACATTGTCTTCCATAGTCAGTGTCCCATCTGTTTATACTCAGGGATATATTCGGACTTTAACCCCACTAGGTAAACGGATCATATTCTTTTTCAATTTTTCCTTTCTGTGTTAAGATGTAAACCGTTCGTAAGCGGTCAGGGTCACTGCGCCACAGCAGTTGGCGGATCCTGGCAAGTTCTGCTGGATCGGAAAGTAAGTATATAGAGAGGAGAATGATTGTGTTCCATGATGAAAGTATCGGGACAATACATTGTTCATTCTGCGGAAAATCTCAGGACCAAGTGAAAAAGATCATTGCGGGGCCGGATGTATATATTTGTAATGAGTGTGTAGATTTATGCAAAGAGATCATCGAAGAAGAAATCTATGCACCAAGCGAAGCGGTATTCACCGAGGTGCCAAAGCCGCAGGAAATCCAAAAGATTTTGAGCGAGTATGTGATTGGTCAAGAAAAAGCCAAACGTACGCTGTCTGTAGCGGTCTATAATCACTACAAGCGTATCGGTCAAATGAGCATGATGTCAGAAGACGATAATGTAGAGTTACAAAAAAGCAATATTTGTTTGATAGGCCCGACTGGTTCGGGTAAAACCTTCCTTGGCCAAACATTGGCACGTATCCTGGATGTCCCATTTGCGATTGCTGATGCGACAAGTTTGACGGAGGCCGGCTATGTTGGTGAGGATGTCGAAAATATCCTATTGAAGTTGCTTCAGGCTGCCGAGTTTGATGTCGAGCGGGCTGAACGCGGAATCATCTACATCGACGAGATTGATAAAATCGCCCGTAAAGGTGAAAATGTATCGATCACGAGAGACGTGAGTGGTGAAGGGGTTCAACAAGCGCTGCTTAAAATTTTGGAAGGCACTGTTGCGAACGTTCCACCGCAAGGCGGCAGAAAACACCCGCAGCAAGAGTTCATCCAAATCGACACGACGAACATTTTATTCATCGTTGGGGGTGCCTTTGACGGCATCGAAACGATCGTGAAAGAGCGTCTTGGCGAGAAAGTCATCGGCTTCGGCTCTCCTCAAGCCAAACATTTGGAAGACAAGAGCATCATGCAGCAGATCATTCCGGAAGATTTATTGAAATTCGGTTTGATCCCTGAATTCATCGGTCGTTTACCGATAATGGCTGCATTGGAAAAGCTGACGGAAGACGATTTGGTTCATATTCTGACACAACCAAAAAATGCCTTGGTAAAACAATACAAAAAATTACTTGAGTTGGATGGCGTCGAATTGGTATTCGAAGATGACGCATTGCGCTCCATCGCCAAAAAGGCACTGGAAAGAAACACAGGTGCCCGTGGATTGCGCTCCATCATCGAAAACATCATGCTGGACATTATGTTTGATATCCCAAGCAGAGATGAAATCGTGAAGTGTGTCATAACGGATAACATAGTGAACGGCATCGGTGCGCCGTTGCTGTTTGATGAAGACGGTAAACAGATCAACTAAAAATGAGCTTGCGTTTGAAGTCCGGCGAATCAGACAATTACCAATCTGATTTCCGGATTTTTTCGCATAATCATGACAGCCGGTTGCAGAAATAGTATTAAGGGTCGTTTCAATTGCAGACGGCTTTGAAAAGGAGTGGAAACAAATGCACGTAAAAGATGCGGAAATCGTAATGAGCGCGGTCGATCCCAAACAATACCCGGCCACTGGCTTTGCAGAAATTGCTTTGGCGGGGCGGTCCAATGTGGGCAAGTCATCGTTCATCAATAAACTGATCAATCGCAAAGCGTTAGCGCGGACATCAAGCAAACCGGGAAAGACCCAGACTTTGAACTTCTACCTGATTAATAATTCATTCTATTTTGTGGATGTTCCGGGTTATGGTTACGCAAAAGTTTCAAAAACGGAACGGGCAAAATGGGGCCAAATGCTAGAGACGTACTTCACACAAAGGGATACGTTACGACATGTCTTTTTGATTGTCGATTTTCGTCACGAGCCTACCGAAGACGATATTCAAATGAAGGATTTCATTGAATATTACAATCTTCCTTATTCGGTCATCGCCACCAAATGCGATAAAATTCCGCGCGGGAAATGGAATCAACATTTCTATCGCATCAAAAAAGCTTTGAATCTTCCGAGTGATGAGTCCTTGATCATGTTCTCAAAAGAAACGGGCGAAGGTTTGGAAAAAGCCTGGACCTTGATTGAGGGAATATTGACTGAGTATGATGAAGCAGCACAAGAATAAAACAAATGGAAAAATGGGCAACATCCTACTATTGGGTGTTGCCCATTCTTTGTCCATTCGTTATGATGGGTTAGACAAGGTGTTTCTCGTCGAACGAAAAAAACAGGGGAGGGTAATATGGGAACTGAGAAAAAGCTAAGCCGTTATACGACCGTAGAAAAAAGTTGGATCATGCAGGATTGGGCGAATTCGGCATACTCCATCATGATCACTACGGCGGTATTCCCTTTGTATTTCAAGTCGATCGCGGAAAGTGGCGGATTGACGGATGCTGACTCGACAGCCTATTGGGGATATGCGAATGCGGCCGCCACGCTCGTTGTGTCGTTGCTTGCTCCTGTGTTGGGAGCCGTCGCGGATTACAAAGGCTTTCGTAATCCCTTATTTACAGTCTTCACATTGGCCGGTATTTTCGCAACAATCGGGTTCGTGTTTGTGCCTGCTGCAAATTGGCTGTTTTTGTTGGGATTGTACATGTTATCGGTTATCGGTTTTTCCGGTGCAAATATCTTCTATGACGGATCCTTGATGGACGTGACGACAGAAGAACGGATGGACCGCATTTCTTCTGCAGGATTCGGCTGGGGTTATATCGGCAGTTCCATCCCGTTCGTCATCTTCATTTTTTTCCAATTGACCGGCATTTTGCCAGTGAGCACGAGCAGCATTGTGAAAGGTGGCTTCATCCTTACTGCAGTTTGGTGGTTCGTATTCACCATCCCTTATTGGAAGAATGTCAAACAGAACTATTACATCGAAAAAGAACCGCAAGTGATCCGCAAGAGTTTCCTCAGGTTATGGGAAACACTGAAGAACCTCAAGGATTACAAACAAGCCTTTTTGTTTTTGTTGGCCTATTTCTTTTACATCGACGGGGTTGGAACCATCTTCAAAATGGCGACCGCGGTCGGATCGGATATCGGCCTCTCTTCGAATGAACTGATCGTTGTCATGCTGGTTGTCCAGTTCGTGGCTTTCCCGTTCTCCATCCTGTACGGGCGTGCATCCAAACGGTTCGGCAACAAGAATATGATTTTTGTGGGTATTGTAACGTATATTTTCATTTGCATCTATGCTTTGCAGTTGGACTCCTTGCTGACATTCATTATTTTGGCTCTGCTCGTCGGTACGGCCCAAGGAGGCGTGCAGGCGTTGAGCCGATCCTTATTCGGCCAACTGATTCCGAAAGAGCAAGCGAACGAATTCTTCGGATTCTATAACATCTTCGGGAAATTTGCGGCAGTGGTCGGTCCGCTGCTTGTCGGAGTTATCTCGCAGCTGACAGGAAACTCGTTGGATGGGTTTTTTGCCCTGATCATCTTGTTCGTGATCGGTGGGCTCCTGTTGTTTTTTGTGAAAGTTCCGGATCTGAAAGGAGAACAGCTGAGCTGATCGCTTGGATGCCCGTCTGAGTAAATATTTGCATGTGTTGTGCAGATGTGGTAAAATTTATTTTGCATCTTTATGCGCGTTTTTATAAAATGAAGACATTTCTTCAAGGTGGGAGACATTTGGCAGAACGTATTTCAGAAGAAAAATTAGCGCAGATCAGAACCGAAACAAATATTGTTGATGTCGTCAGCCAATATGTACAACTCAAAAAAAGAGGCAAGAATCATTTCGGATTTTGCCCGTTCCATGACGAGAAGACCCCCTCATTTTCTGTGGCAGAAGAAAAACAGATTTTTCACTGTTTCAGCTGCGGAAGAGGAGGGAATGTTTTTACTTTTTTGATGGATGTCGAGGGTATTTCATTCGTTGAAGCAGTCATTAAGACAGCCGAATTAAGCAACATTGAATTGGATTTCTCGTACGAAAACCATGCGCAAGATAATCCGCTGCAGTCAAAAAAAGAAAAACTGATCCAAATCCATGAGGAAGCTGCGGCTTTTTACCATCAGGTGCTCATGAACACCGTTACGGGGCAAGCTGCACTGGATTATATGATCCAACGCGGCTTCACGCCGGAGACACTAAAAGAATATCAAATAGGTTTCTCTCCATCCAATCGGACAGCACTCTTTCAAATGCTGAAAGCGAAGGCATTCGATGAAGGCCTCCTTCAGGAAAGCGGTATTTTCACGGATAGGCAAGGCCAAAACGAACTCTTCGATCGGTTCTCAGCCCGGATCATTTTCCCGCTGCGGAACGCTAAAGGAAAGACGGTCGCTTTTTCCGGCCGAATTTTGCAGGCAACCCCAGCGGATGAATCAGGTTACCATGAAGCGAAATATCTGAACAGCCCCGAAACACTGTTGTTCAACAAACGGGATTTCCTTTTCAACTTCGACAAGGCCCGCAGTGAAATCCGGAGACATTCAGAAGTGATCCTTTTTGAAGGGTATATGGATGTCATATCCGCTTGGCAAGCGGGTGTTAAAAATGGCGTCGCCTCGATGGGGACAAGTCTGACGGATGAACAGAACCGGATACTGACGAAGACGGCCGACAAAATAGTCATTGCCTATGACGGCGATCGTCCCGGGGTCGAAGCGACCAAGCGCGCCATAGAAATACTGGAACGCAACAAGCACTTCGATATCTCGATTTTCCCGCTGGAAGCAGGTATGGATCCGGATGAATACATCCAGCAGAAAGGCTCCGAGGCGTTCGTCAAGGCCCTGAAAAACAATCGGGAAACGGTCATCCAGTTCTATTCCCGCTACCTAAAGATGAATCTGAATCTGGATTCCGAAAAAAATCGCATCACCTATATCGAAACCATGCTTAAGGCATTGGCCCCCTTGGATTCATTGATCGAAAGAGAGCTTTACATGAAGGACATCGCGGATGAATTCAGTATTCCGGTAGATATCCTGCAGAAGCAATTGAAGGGGTATCAACAAGAAGTGCTTCAGCAGCGGCCTGAACGCGAGCCGGTCAGGAGAGCCGTGCCGCATGATGCCGCACCTCACGCGATGTATCCAAGCACGAACAAACGCAAAGTGACCCAGGCAGAGCAAAGTGAAAAACAACTGCTTTACCGGCTGTTTCATTTCGAAGAGGTCTGGTCGTATCTGAACGAAATTGATGCAGATTTCAATTTCATCCACGATGATTATCAGACGATCTACATTTTGTATGAAGAGTTTTTCAGGCAGACTGGGTTGGTCGGGAATATCGACCAATTTTTGGACCGCATCAACAATCAAGCACTTCAAAATGTGATTACGGAGATCGAATGGTTCCAATTGGATTCGGAAGTCACCTATCAAGAAATTCAGGATCTCGTCCATATCATCCGTGATAAATCTTCCCTTCAGGACCAACTGACCAAGAAACAGGCAGAAATGAAGGAAGCCCGAAAGAAAAATGACAATGAGCGTCTGAAGACAATCATGTTGGAAATCGTTTCCCTATCAAAAGAATTAAAAGCAACAAAGAAATAGCCCGCATCGAATGGAGGAATCATTTTATGGCAATCGAAAAAAATGATCAAGGTTTCACGTTAGAACAGGTAACCAAAAAGCTGATCGCAGAACATAAATTATTGGGGTCCGTTTTCTACGACGAATTGGCCGACAAGATAGCTACACCTTTCCAATTGGACGCGGATGCAATGGATAAGCTGATACAAAAAATGGAAGACGGCGGTGTCAGTGTCGTAGACGCAGACGGCGGTCCGACTGCCCGTCAACTTGCCAAAGAAACAGTGAAGCCAGAAAAACCAGCAGCAGCCAAAAAGGACGAAGAAGAAGACCCGATGGCTGTGCCTCCTGGAGTGAAAATCAACGATCCGGTCCGTATGTACCTGAAGGAAATCGGCCGGGTGCCTTTGTTGAACGCAGAGGAAGAAGTCAATTTGGCACTCCGCATCAAAGAGGGCGATCAGGAAGCGAAACAACAATTGGCTGAAGCCAACTTGCGTCTGGTCGTTTCCATCGCAAAACGTTATGTGGGCCGTGGCATGCAATTCTTGGATCTTATCCAGGAAGGGAACATGGGTCTGATGAAAGCTGTTGAAAAATTCGACCACACTAAAGGGTTCAAATTCTCCACCTACGCAACTTGGTGGATCCGTCAAGCCATCACCCGTGCCATAGCCGACCAAGCCAGAACAATCCGTATCCCTGTGCATATGGTTGAAACAATCAATAAATTGGTCCGTATCCAACGACAATTGCTACAGGATCTAGGTCGCGAACCAACACCAGAAGAAATCGGTGCCGAAATGGACCTTCCGACTGAAAAAGTCAGAGAAATCCTGAAAATCGCCCAAGAGCCCGTTTCCTTGGAAACGCCTATCGGAGAAGAGGATGATTCCCATTTAGGCGATTTCATCGAAGATCAGGAAGTCCTGAGTCCGGCTGACCATACTGCTCAAACACTACTGAAGGAACAACTTGAGGAAGTGTTGGACACTTTGACCGACCGCGAGGAAAATGTCTTGCGTCTGCGTTTCGGACTTGATGATGGCAATGTACGGACCTTGGAGCAAGTTGGGAAAGTATTCGGAGTCACCCGCGAGCGGATCCGTCAAATCGAAGCGAAAGCTTTGCGCAAACTGCGTCATCCGAGCCGTTCGAAACAATTAAAAGATTTTCTTGAGTAATAAGCACCCTAACCCGAGGTATTGCACTCGGGTTTTTCTTATGCCATTTTCT
Organism: Trichococcus sp.; assembly: GCF_049684335.1. Taxonomy (GTDB): domain Bacteria; phylum Bacillota; class Bacilli; order Lactobacillales; family Aerococcaceae; genus Trichococcus. The sequence continues at coordinate 5,314 of NZ_JBAVFV010000016.1, read as the reverse complement.
GAATGATATACGGATTAAGGGGATATATGAATTGGAATTATGCTAAAATAGTACTATCAGCAAAAAAAGAAATGGAGGGATAAGGTTGAATAATCAACAATTATCCGTAAGACTCGAGACGGTTGCAGGTTTTGTGCCGGGAAATGCCAGATTGGCCGATATCGGCTCCGATCACGCGTATCTGCCTTGTGTTTTGGCAGCGCGCGACGTCATCAGTTACGCATTGGCAGGGGAAGTTGTGAAAGGCCCCTTCGAATCGGCAGCGGAACAGATCAGAACATCTGGGGTAGGCGATCGCGTCAGCGCCAGACTTGGCGATGGCATGGATGTTATCAAATCGACGGATCATATAAACGTCGTCACCATCTGCGGGATGGGTGGGGACTTGATTTCCAAAATTCTGGAAAAAGGCAGGATTAAAGATAAATTGGTCGGTGTGGAACGGTTGATCCTTCAGCCCAATAACGGAGAAAAGAAACTGCGTGAATGGTTGATCGCCCACCAATACAAAATCATCGACGAAACGATATTGGAAGAAAACGGAAAGATCTATGAGATCATCGTCGCCGAAAATGCAGAGACGGCGGAAACATACTCTGATCTCGAATACAGCTTCGGCCGTTTCCAGCTTCAGAAGAAAAATGAAACGTTCCGCAAAAAATGGTTATCCGAAATCGACAAATGCCAATACATCTTGGACAGCATGCAAAAAGCAAGCAACGATCTGAACGAAAAAGAACAGCAAGTGATCAATAAAATCAATGAAATTAAAGAGGTGCTGGAATCATGAAAAGCATTACTGGTTATGAATTCATCGAGTTATTCGAATCGCATGTTCCGACTTGGCTGGCAGAGGAGGGGGATCCGGTAGGGCTCCACTTGGGGGACTTGAGTCGACCGGTCCGCCGTATTTTGGTTACGCTCGATGTCCGACCAGAAGTCGTCCAGGAAGCCATCGAAAAACAAGTCGATTTCATCTTCTCCCATCATCCGCCGATCTACAGACCGTTAAAAAATCTGGACGTTTCAGACAAGCAAACGAAGATGTACGTGGATCTGCTGAAACATGACATCAGCGTCTATGCGGCCCATACGAATCTGGACAATGCCAACAACGGGATGAACGATTGGCTATCTGAGGCGTTGGGGCTTTTGGATGTCGAAATCATGGACGTCACGAAGCGCGTGCCTGTGAAAAAAATATCCGTATGCGTGCCGAATGCGGAATGCAATCGTGTCCGTGTGGCTATGACGGATGCAGGAGCGGGGAACATTTCCGACGAATACACCCACTGCTCATACGAAGCGCAAGGAGTAGGCCGCTTCACGCCGCTTGAAGGCGCAAAACCTGCCATCGGCCACATCAACGAACCTGAAGCGGTGCAAGAAAAGAAAATTGAGATGATCGTCGAAGACAAGTATTTGGCGGAGGTGTTGGAGGCGCTGTATGAATCGCATCCTTACGAAGAACCCATCTATGAAATCTATACAATCAATAATTTCCAGCGTGAATATGGTTTGGGAAGGGTCGGTAATTTAGCGTTGCCGATGTCGTTGCGCTCATTTATCCAGTACGTGAAGGATGTTTTTCAGATCGAAGGCATGCGCTTCATCGCAGCCGATTTGGATCAGACAATCACCCGCGTTGCCATCTGCGGCGGGGATGCCGGCAAATATTATCGGAAAGCAATCAAAAAGGGTGCGGATGTTTATATCACGGGTGACGTCTACTATCACACGGCCCACGATATGCAGGCTGATGGATTGACCGTCATAGATCCGGGCCATCACATCGAACAGATCTGCAAACCGAAGTTATTGGAATTATTCAATGCATGGAAAAAAGAAAATGAGTGGGATCTGGAAGTCATCGCTTCCGAAATCAATACGGATCCTTTCATTTTCGACAGTCAATTGTGAGAGGATGTCAATAAATGCAAGAAAAATTAGTGGACCGTTTTCTGAAATACATTAAATTCGAGACAAGATCGGATGAAGAAAGCTTGACCGTGCCTTCTACCCAAAATCAAGTGGACTTCGCAAAAAATATTTTGATGCCGGAACTGGAAGCCATCGGACTTTCGGATATCCAATATAATGAGGCCAATGGCTTCGTGACGGCTCTTTTGCCGCGCAATTCCCAAAAAGAATTTCCTGCAATCGGGTTCATCGCCCACATGGACACAGCTGATTTTGAAGCGGCGAATGTAAATCCGCTTATTTGGGATCACTATGCGGGCAACGATTTGATTTTGGATGCGCAAGCACAGGTGCTTCTTTCACCAAAGGATTTCCCCTCTTTGAAGAACTACATCGGCCAGACGTTGATCACTACCGATGGGAAAACGTTGTTGGGTGCGGACGACAAAGCCGGCATCGCCGAAATCATCACAGCCTTGGAAGCGATAAAAGCAGCGGATGAAATCGAACACGGGGACATCAAAGTCGCTTTCGGACCGGATGAAGAAATCGGCCGTGGAGCTGATCTTTTTGATGTGGCTGCTTTCGGCTGCGACTTTGCTTACACGATGGACGGCGGACCCTTGGGAGAACTTGAATTTGAAAGCTTCAATGCTGCGCAAGCTATCGTAACGATCCATGGCAAAAATGTGCATCCAGGCACTGCCAAGGACACGATGGTGAATGCCATCAAATTGGCCATCGCTTTCGACAGCGCCTTGCCGCAAACTGAAGTCCCTGAACAAACCGAAAAACGCGAAGGCTTTTATCACCTTTTGGGCGTTGAAGGCAATGTGGAAGAGAGTAAGCTGACCTACATCATCAGAGATCATGACAAGGAGCTCTTCGAGAACCGGAAATTGACCATGCTTTCGCTCGCGGAGCGCATGAATAAGGAATGGACTGAAGAACGCATCGTTATCGAAATGCACGATCAGTACTACAACATGGGGGAAGTGCTGAAAGAAGATATGCGTCCAGTCGATCTGGCTGAAGCGGCAATGAAGTCACTGGGGATCACCCCGATCATCGAACCGATCCGCGGCGGTACGGACGGATCCAAGTTGTCCTTCATGGGTCTGCCCACTCCGAATATCTTTGCCGGGGGAGAAAATTTCCACGGACGTTATGAATTTGTGTCTGTGCAATCAATGGAGAAGGCCGTTGCGGTCATCGTGGAGATCATCAGACAAAGCCAAGGATACGGAAAGCAATGAGAAATCCAGTGCTCGTATATTTCATCCTAGCGAACGTGTTTCTTTTCATCTTGATGGGTGTCGATAAAAAGAAAGCGCGGCAAAGGGCTTGGCGCATACCGGAACGCAACCTGCTCCTACTGGGATTTTTTGGCGGCGGCCTGGGCGGCCTGCTGGGGATGCATCATTTCCGCCATAAAACGAAACACATGAGTTTCAAGGTAGTCTTCACTTTGGGTACACTTTTGACCGGGGTAACATCCTATTTCTTATTCATATGAAAATTAAATGCCGCTATTACCCATTTTCGGGAGATAGCGGCATTTTTTATTTGTTTTTCATTAGGAATTGGAGGGATACGGCTTCGTGGCCGGCGTGGGTCATGACGCTGGCGCTGGCGTAGGACATGTGCATCTGGGCGTTGGGGAACGCAGCCTTCAGCATGTCGACGATTTGGTTTGAATATTCTGATAAGCCGACATGCGTGATGCCGATCGCTTCAACATCCAGGTATTTTTGCTTCAGTTCTTCGATAATCTCTTCGTAGCGTTTTACGATTGCTTTCGTGCCGCGGCCTTTGATATCGGTAGTCAATGCGCCGTCGATCATTTTCAGGTTGGCTTTGATGTTCAACAGCGTTGTGATGCGTCCCATCGTTTTTCCAATGCGTCCCCCCTTGACCATATTTTCCAGGTTGACGATGCTGATGTAAAGCAGGGTGCGCTCCTTAATGGCAGTGATTCGAGGCAATGCTTCAGCCACTGTCAATCCTTCAGCGGCACATTTGGCTGCTTCCAATACTTGGAAGGCAGTGGCTCTTGCGCAAAACTTTGAATCGATGACGGTGACTTTACCGTGGGCGAGTTTAGCCGCCTGGTGAGCAGAATTGACGGTTCCGCTCAGTGTTTCGGTGACATGGATGGACAAAACTTCGCTGCCATCAGCTGTCAATTCGTTGTATTTATCCAAAAAAGTGCCCATGGCTGGTTGGGATGATTTTGGCAATTCCTTGCTGTTCATCATTTTTTCAAGAAACTCGGGTTTGGTTATGGTGACGCCGTCGTGATACAGCACGTTATCAATCATGGATGAGAGCGGGATTACGGTGATTCTATATCTGTCAATTTCTTCTGCGGACAATTCCGTAGTGGAATCGGTCACAATTTTGAAGTTTGGCATGATGATTCTCCTCCATTGCAGTCTTATTTCCTTAAGCATAGCAGATTTTACAGGAAAAGTAACGCAGTTATCACTATGATTGTAAGCATATTCTTCTATTGTTGATGTTTTTTCGTGTAGAATAGATTATGCTATAATAGGTTAGTTGTAGAAGAAAGTAGGTTACAGACATATGGACGGAATATTACCTTTATGGAAAGAACGCGGCATGACAAGTCACGACTGCGTATACAAACTTAGAAAAATACTGAAAACTAAAAAGGTGGGGCATACCGGTACACTGGATCCGGAAGTTGATGGCGTTTTGCCGATTTGCATCGGAAAAGCCACAAAAGTCGTTGAGTTTTTGACTGACACGGACAAAGCATACGAAGGGGAAATCACTATCGGAGTCGCCACAACGACGGAAGACAGCCAGGGTGAAACGATTGCGAAGGCACCGGTTGCGCAAGACTTGTCTTTGGCCGAGATCGATGCAGCAATGGAGGCAATGGTAGGCGAAAGCATCCAAGTTCCGCCGATGTATTCTGCGGTCAAGGTGAACGGAAAAAGGCTGTACGAATACGCCCGCCAAGGGTTGACCGTCGAAAGGCCGCAAAGAACCATCCACGTCATGAGTTTCGAGCGGATTTCAGAACCTGTCTACCATCCGGAAGAGCAAACGATGTCCTGGTGCTTCCGGGTCACTTGCGGAAAAGGGACCTATGTGCGGACTTTGGCTGTCGATTTAGGCGCATCCTTGGGTTATCCTGCGTACATGTCAAGCTTGACGCGCACGATGAGCGGATCCTTCACGAAGGATGATTGCCTCACGTTGCAGCAAGTGGCTGAAGCAATGGCTAACAACGAAATTGACGCGCGTCTGAAGCCGATCGACTCGGTATTCGAAACGTATCATCAAGTTGCGCTTGATGATGAACTGTGGGACAAGGTGAAAAATGGTGCTGTTCTTCCGAAAGAGGGGCCATTCGAAACAATGG
>NZ_JBAVFV010000015.1:0-56337 GCF_049684335.1 Trichococcus sp. | reverse complement strand
TTTTTTAACGATGTTTACTTTTTCTTCCACAGTCCAACGCCTATTTATTCGCATAAAAAAACCCCCAATAAAGTAGAATAGAAATTTTTGTTATTTCTACTGTCTACTTTATTGGGAGCTTATCATTGAATGCATTCTCGCTTTTTTTATAGTTGTCAAGTTGCTTAAGTTAATGACATTGCCCATTTTCGGGATGCTGTTTTTTTGTTTGATGATTAAAATCAGATTATTGCTGCAAAGGTTTTGGATTACACCTTCGGTTATACCCACTTCACACACCCAACTCACACCTTATCCACAAAAGTTATGCACATGTACACATGTTCCCCCGTTATCTAGTGGTAGCATTATTTTTGGCCACATCATATTGATTATCCTTAAAATGAATTATCCTCCTATCCGCACAGTTATACACATGCCCCATTGAGCAATCGAAACTCGATATAAATCTTATTTACCAACGATTAATTAGTTTTTTTCACAAGCCGTCACATTCTTATGCACAGACTTCTCCAATTTCTGTGGACAACTTCTATTTTCAGAAAGCACTGCTCCCTTCATCATTTACGCGTTTTGCACACATAAACTTTTTTTCCACAGAAATTATCCACACTTATGTGGATTTCTGCCCTTTTGGGATTTATTTTCTGGTTGGAAGATGGATAACTTGGACTTATCCATCTTTACGACCATATTTCGGCCCAAGAACATGGATTCCTCCGACTTATTCATCTTTACAACCAAATTTCGGACCAAGAACATGGAATCTTCCGACTTATTCATCTTTCCGGATCCAATTCTTTTCCAAGCACCCCGCCACTATCATCCACAAACCCAAAATGCAAAACACCCCGCATAGCTGCTCTCAAGAGACGCCATGCGGGGTGTTCAACATTCAATTATTTTTTCAGCTTATTCGGCTGAAGTCTGCCCTTCAGTCAGAGTCACAGTCGTTGACTGCAGCGTGCCTGCGCGGTAGTAGGAGATTTCCACATCGGTTCCTACTTCCAGTGCATAAAGGATTTTGCGCAGGTCGACGATGCTCGTAACGGGTTCGCCGTTCATTTCCGTAATGACGTCGTATTGTTCCAATCCGCCCAATTCGGCTGCGGATAAGGCTTGGACTTCGGCGATGACGACGCCGGCCGTCACATCCTCAGGCAGAGCCAGTACGGAACTTTGTTGTGCTGCCGAAATTTGGGAAAGATCAAGCATGGATACTCCCAAGATTGGACGGACGATTTCGCCGTTTTGTTCCAGTTCGTTGATGATCGTCAAGACGTCATTGCTCGGGATTGCGAAGCCCATCCCTTCAACGTTCGAATCGGATATTTTCATCGAGTTGATGCCGATGACCTGGCCGGCAATATTGATCAGAGCGCCGCCGGAATTACCCGGGTTGATCGCCGCATCCGTCTGCAATGCCGTAACATCCCAGTCGATGATTCCATCGCTGTCCACATCTGTTGACACGGAACGGTTCTTGGCTGAAATGATCCCTTGGGTAACAGAAGTCGCAAACTCTGTTCCGAGTGGCGATCCGATTGCGATGGCCGGTTCACCGACATTCACAGTGTCCGAATCTCCAAAGGAAGCAACAGCGGTGACATTTGCTGCCGGAATCGTCAAGACGGCTAAATCGGTCCAAATATCGCTGCCTACGACGGTCGCCACTTTTTTCGTGCCGTCCTTCATCAGGATTTCCAGTTCATCCGCTCCATCGATGACATGATTATTCGTTACGATATAGGCAAGGTCGCCCTCGATTTTGTAGATCACGCCGCTGCCTTCACTCGACGTCTCCAAAGTCCCGTTTGTGGTGTCAGATGAGTTCTGCGGCAGATCGAAGCCAAACATGTTCGTGTTGCCTGACTGCATATTGATGATGGAGACGACTGCATCCTGTACCTTCTCCACAGCTGCAGTCGTATCGGTCGTCACATTGACGGCGACATCCGTCACGGTTTCGTTGACGGATGTGTTTCCATTGCCATCTGTACCGGATCCGTTGCCGAGGATGCCCGAACCGAACAGCAAGCCTGCGCCAATCAGGGCGACCATCCCGCCTCCGATCAATCCGCCGACGATTCCGTTCCTGATCGGTGAATTTTTGCGGTCTTTTGGACGTCTGGATGCGTCTTCGGTTTCGTTGACAGTGCTGTATACGCGCGCACGTTCCTCTTTGTTCATCGTTGGCCTTGCGCTTGCGGCTGGTTCCACAATCGGCTCTTTTTTGGCTGGCTCTTCTACTTCCGTGTATTCTGCATCTATTTCTTTTTCTTCGGATAAGTCTTCCTGCATGTGATCAGCAGATGGAGCGTCAGTGGCAGTCGATTCAGTCTCCGTGTCATTGTATTCTTCTTGATTAAGCGGATTGTTTTTGTTTTCTTCGTCCCTGTCCATGAAGATTCCTCCTTATCGTTCTACAAGTTCAGTATAGTTCCTTATTTTGAATAAATTATGAAGATAGTAAGAGAATATTTCGGAAAATTGATCCTCAGTGAACTTATTGTATCATATCCGCGTATGCAAAAAGGAGCGGAATCACTCGATCCGCTCCCTTCTTCACTTGGATAATCCCGCCGTGCGACTAGACTCTGAAAAGTTCGGTCGGCTCGTCCGGATCGGTATCATATACAAAAAAATCTTCATTAACGCCCATGCCCTTTTGCATCAGAATGCTTTCGGCTGTATGGTGCGCCAACGTCTTGATATTGTTATCCCGGCTCAAATGTCCGAGATAGATGCGCTTCGTCCGATCGCCCAGCATTTCAGCGACGGCGGCAGCTCCATCTTCATTGGACAGATGACCTTCATCCCCCAAAATACGCTGCTTCAGTGACCAAGGATACCCGCCCATGCGTAACAATTCCAGATCGTGGTTACTTTCGATAAGGTATGCATCCGCATCCCGCAAAAGGCCACGCAAACGATCGCTGACATAACCGGTATCGGTCAACATGACCATCTGCTTGCCTTCATGATGGAAAGAATAGAACTGCGGCTCCGCGGCATCATGGGAGACGCCGTAACTTTGGATGTCGACATCACCTAAGGTCAGCACCTGGCCCATCTCGAAGATGTGCTTCTGCTCGGTCTTGACGTTGCCGATGATGTGATCCATCGCCTTCCAGGTCGCTTCGTTCGCATAAAGATCCATGTGGTACTTGCGCGCCAAAACGCCCAAGGCGTGCACGTGATCGCGGTGTTCGTGCGTGACGAGGATTGTGTCCACGTCCGCAAGGTTGCGATCGATCTTTTCCATCAAGCCGGCGATTTTCTTGCCGCTTAGTCCGCAGTCCACCAATATTTTCCGTTTGGGTGTCTCGATATAGGTGCAGTTACCGGAACTGCCGCTCGCCAAATAGCTGACGCGCATGCCCTCTTTTTCTATTGTCTCAATCACACTTAGCCCCTCCAATACATCCATAAGTGTAACTTATTTTTTGGAAAATGCCAGTAATTTTTCTCCGTGTTAGGAAAAGTTAATCTTCCGGCACTTCATGGGAGGCCACTCCGAAAGCCGTTTATTTTTTGGGCTTGCGCCATGCTTTCTTGGCAATTTTGAGCGCACGCAGCTGGGCTGTCTTCTTCGATCGGTTCTGTTGGCTCTGCACCAGGATCGCATCCAGCAAGGTGATCCCCTCTTCCACGAAATCGCCCTTGTTCAGCATGACGCACTCCGCTTGTCCGGCCATCGTCGCATCCGACATCTCCGCCCGCGTCGGCACACCGTTCTTCACCATGTTCTCGAGTACCTGTGTGCTCCAGATGACGGGAATGTGCGCAGCCTCGCAGATCCAAAGTATTTCCTCCTGCAGTTCCGAAAGCCTCAGGAACCCGGCCTCGGCAGCCAAGTCTCCGCGGGCGATCATGATCGCCAATGGGTTTTTGCTGGCAGCGGCAACAATCAGTTCCGGCAGATGGTTGACGGCTTCCACCGTTTCGATTTTGATCACAAGCGGGATGGCTGCAGCTGCTTCATTGCCGATTTGCTCCAATAAAGTTTTCTGGATAGCAGCGATGTCCTTGCTCCCGCGGACAAAAGAGAAGCCCAGGATATCAGCCGCCTTTTCGGCCACCAACAAATCTTCGAGATCCTTTTCCGTCAGGATCGGCATCCTAAAAGTCGATTCAGGGAAATTGAGTCCTTTCTGCGCCTTCACTCTGATTCCCTTTGGCTTGGCCACTTTCCCGACCTGCACGACGACGCCTTGCGGTTTCTGTTCCACAACACGCCCTTCCAGGACGCCGTCATCCAAAATGACCGGACTCTCGACCTTCAGCTCATCAAAAAGATTCAGGCTTTCGCTGAACACGATGATCGGATAGTGTTTCAGATCTTTGAAGGAAGCATCCGCCGTCAGGAAGAAAAAGTCGCCAACCGTAAGGCGCGGTTTCTCCTTTTCGCTGAGGACGGCATCAACTCTGATTTTCGGGCCAGCGATGTCAAAATAGATGCGGCAACTTTTACCGGCAGTTTTTTGGGCTTCCTTCAGGTTTTCGACCATCTTCAACCAGACCGTGCTGTCGTCATGGGCGCAGTTGATGCGGGCGATGTCCATGCCGCGCTCCAGCAGGCGGACAAGAAAGCCTTTATCCTCTGCAGCCTGTTCCGGGAGAGTGACCATGATGCGTGTCGTCCGGTGGTTAGGCGGGTCACCTAATAAGGCATTCGCCTCGGTTGCCAGTTTTTTCCGGCCCGGGAATTTCTCGCTTGTTTTAGGATAGTCATCCAGCTGTTTGATTTCCCCCGACATCAACGCCAAGTTGCGGACGATCGCATCCAACTGTTGGAGCACTTTCGATTCCGTTCTCCCCAGTGAAGATAAGCCCCATTTGGACAGACGGCTCTGTAACGGTCGGATATCCCTGCGGCGCAACGCCAGATAGTAGGCAAGATTTTTGGCGCTGAGCTGGAAGGACGTCCGGGAAATACCCGGCTCCCATTGCGCATAGAGGGCACTGCCTTCCTCATAGACCGCTTGATGCAGCGCCTGCATTTCCTGATAAAGGGACTGCAATTCATTCCATTCTTTTTCTTTCATTCTGTTCACACCCCGACCTTTCATCATTCATCAAATAAAGGATTGTCTGCTGGAATATAGTCCGGTATCTGAAACAAAAACACCCTGCTCTGCTTCAGAATAGGATGTTTTTGAAAGTATTTGCAACACTCGTCAGAAAGCCCCGCCGCCGGAACCGCCACCGGAACCGCCGGATGACCCTCCACCGAAACCGCCGCCGAAACCGCTGCTGTTTGAGGAAGTCGGCATAGATTTGGTCACACCTGTGTTGATGCTGTTGTTCAAAGAAGACAGGAAGATGGCGTTGTTCATGTAGTAATAGCTGCCGAAAGCGGAAGCCTGAATTTCATTCACCGGGAACTCGACCTTCATCTGCTTCATGACTTTGTCGGCCACACCTAGCGAAACGGCATAGACCAAGAAATGATCCCATAAAGCGATGGATCCGACTTCACGCATCGGGAAATCACCCACGTCCTTCAGCATATTGCGGAAACCGGCCCATTCCTGCTTCGCGCGTTCCCCATCGGCCGTCATGATTGGCTTGGCAGCCACTGCCATGAGCTGGATGAAACTGAGTGCCGCACCCAGAGCCGCAAGGATGATTGCCCACGTAGTGAAAGTGCCGCTCATGATGCCGAAGACCACGATTGCGAACAACAGGAAGATATTTGCGACCAAAGCCAGGACCGCGAAGGCGACAGCTTTTTTGTTGTCCTTCGAACGATAGTTCTGCCGTTTTGGCGTGGCGACATCCATTACGCGCTCTTGCCATTTGACACGATTCTCATTGAAGCGTTTGGCTTCCGTTGAATTGTCGGCGATGTTCTCGATATCATCGAGCGTGACGCTTTCCCCATCCCCGACATCACTGATGAACCAATCCAAAAGCAGCTTTTCGTGACTCAGGAGCGGGGCATTTTTCGTATCCTTGATCTGGGTCAGACGGAAGGAGTCTTCTGGCGCTTTTTCCCGTCCGAAAATCCCTTTTTGAGGAATCTGCACCGGCGAAATCGTCAGATAGCCTTTCCGCACCAAATCAAGGATAGTGGCCGAAATGTCAGCAGCTTGTACATTCCCGCTAAAGACGGCACCGTTCATGACTGCCGGCGTCATATCCTCAGGCAATTCGTAGATATGATCCGGCAGATGGATTTCCTGCGGGATTTCTTTTCTCCTTGCTCTCCTTACCCACAGGAACACCAGGATCGGCAGAATCGGTGCACCCACTGCCAAGACCGCACTCAGGATTCCGAAAAGTAGCGCATTGCGTTGTTCTTCCTCTGCCAATGCGGCTTCCTGCGCCAATATTTCGTCAAATTTATCCTCGCTCACCACATTCGGATTGTCTGCGGTGATGCTGGTCGGAAAAATCACATGCGCCTCCACGAATTGATTGGCCGGATTCTGCGGCACATACAGCAAGACCTTTTGATTGTCTTCCAGCGTCACCGAGCTGTTTGCGTCGCCGCCGTGGCCCCAGGCGCGCAATTCCTCCACACCGGTCGCTTCCGGCAAAAGAACGGTAACATCCACATCATTCAATGGATCCTCCCAGGCGGAACCGATGACTTTGCGGTTGAACTCAGCGATATCATTATAATTCGTGACGATTTCGGGAATACGGTATTGATAGATGACCGTCTGGATCTCATCCGTCATTTTGTTGTACACGGTGAAATTCAGAAAATCACCGGTGTTGTCCAATTTGAACGTCCCCGGTTCCTCCGTGTCGCTCAAAGCAAAAGGGAACGGATTTTCCGATAGATAGCCTTGCATCGACACTTTTACATCTGTAGGATCCGCTACCTCTGAAATATCCAAATCATACAGCACCCCATTGAATTCCCCTTCAAAATCGTAAGTGATGCTTTCAGTGAAAAAAGCGCTACCATCCCGCTGTATTTCGACCAACACATCATAATTCGTAATCTCATAGGAACGGGCTTGTACTTCCTTCTGTCCAAATCCAATCAAAAAAAAGAACATGAACAGCATAATCGAGCCTATCCGTTTCATTGTTACCTTCCCCTTCCGATACCCTCCATCAAGCTTGTAGCTTCTGATACCCCCATTTTAACAAACTTATCTCCGTTAAAAAAGGAAGAACCTCATTTTGAGGTCCTTCCTTTTGTTTGTGTTCGTTAAAAGAGCAATAGCCGTTTCATTTCAGCGCATTGCCTGTTTCGGAGGAATCCTCTTCTTCCAGCAACAAGGCACTGCTGTTGGCTGTCTTCGCCTGTATTTGCGCTTCGGCTGACGGAAGCGCAACACTAGATGTCGTGATGATACTGCCGGTCAAAGCGTCCACCCGTCTGATTTCTACAGGCGCGTTTTCGATTTTGATCTCGATATACCACATTGGGCTATAGATATCCATATCCGACAGGCTCAACGTGCGGTAATAGGTCAGCTGCACCATCCGCACGGTGGAATTCGAGGGAATCTGGTTATTGAGATACAGTGCTTCGACTGCTCGCTTCTGCGAAATCACGGTCCTGCTGCTGCCTTGCGCTTCAGACACACCCGCAAAGGTCTGTTCATAGGAAATGACCTCATAATCGGGATCCAGGTTGAACGTGATGCTGCCCGTGCTGTCGCCGATGGGAATATTGTTTGCGACTTGCGCGTACACAAGTTGTCTCTTGAGCGGCAAATACGTAAGGAAGGTGTATTCGGATCCGTAGAGTACGTTGCCTTGCAAGATGAAATCTGCGATTGGCGTTATGTCGACGATCGTCAAATCTTCCGCATCGATCTCAAGTGGAATCGGATTCGACAGGACGCTGGACAACACACCCTCTTCAAAGACAGTCGTCTGATTTACTAGCTTTGACTGTTCGGCTTCCAGCGTGGCGCCTTTGTCCGTCTTCAGCAAAGGGATCTTCTCCTGGTCGGTCGACAGAGTCGGAAATGCGATGTCATCCGCCTTCATTGCCTCTTCGATGTTCAGAGTTGTGCTCTCGCTGCCGAAGCTCAATGTCGTGGCATTTTTTTCCAACAGTACGCTGAGCAGATAGATGTTCAGGGCTGCGAAGGTGAGGATAAAAATGATTTTGATGCGTCTAAAGTCCACTATCCTCCACCTCCGTTTCCGCTCCGCCGATCCATTGGTCCAGCGACTTCCATGCTCCGTCGATCTGAACGAACCATTTTGGCGTCAGATTGACGAGACGGTTGGATTCTTCACTGAACGTCCAATCATACCCCAATGTGATCATCTGAATCTCTTGGCTGCTGTAGCCACCGGCATCCAGCGCAGCCAAAAGTTCTGTCCCGCTCAACAGGATGACATCCTCTCTGCGATCCGTCAGCGGTGTCTGGATGACTTGCGTCAGGAATTGCAGTTCCGTCATAGATGATCCGGACATATGGATCCGTGTCAAACCATAATCGATTTCCCCGAAAATCGGATAGCCGTTTACGTATCTTCGGTAATAGACATTATCCGTGTCCTCATCGAACCCATAGAAATAAAAAGGATTCGTCCAATTGTCCAACATTTTGATTTCATGGAAACTGTCGCGGATCAACCTATAATCAGGCAACTCCTCGGCATCGAGGATGTTACGGTAATAGCTCAACTGCCCGGTTTCCTTGTGGATGCTCAATTCGGAAATATTATCACTATAACTCACGAATTCATCATTTCCGTTATCCTTCAGGTCGGTTGTATCATTGAAAAGCAGATCGATGAAATAGCTGTTCGAAGGTTTTTCAACTAGATAGACCAACTTTTGGATTGTGATTGCCTCTTTCGGAAGGTAAGAGATGGCTGATTCGGATTCATACGATTCCACTTCCATGTACGCATCCTTTTGTCCTTCGTAAAGGTCCACCAACGGCTGCAGAGCATTATCCGGCCGTTTTGAGGTGAATACTTGCTTCGTCTCATCATTCAACAGATAGATGGGATCCTCTTCATTTGAGTTGAAGAGGATCCGATCGATCGTGTCAGCATAATAATCCTCCTGGAGATTCGTGAAATAACGCGAAAGCAACTCCAGTGGAACTTCCTCGGCAAAGCGGATCTCTAGTTGGGTAGGCGCCAGAATAAGCGCATCAAACTCCTCCTGTGTGTAGGTTGAGACATCTTCGATCCCGTCAAGTAAACTCTCACCCAACACCTCATTCACGCTCTTCATGATTTCCGGCGTTTGCGTCAAGTAAATGCGCTTATCCGTATGGACGATCATCCTTATAGGCGCAAAGACATCCTCTATCTTCTTCGTGTTGGTCAAATTGGCAGAGACGGATGTCGTCGAATTCTGGCTTAACCCGATTGTGCTGGGAGTGGAAAGAATTCTGACCGTCAGAAACAAGCTGATTGCGACCAACGTGTATAATAGAGCGCTCAGTATCGGTGATTCTTTTTGTCTCATTCCCACTCATCCTCCTCATCCATCGGAATGTAAGGCAAGGAAATAAAGAAAGTGGACCCTTTATTTTCCACACTGGTTACCCAGATTTTCCCACCGTGCAACTGGACAACCTCTTTGGAAATGGCCAATCCCAGCCCGGTGCCGCCCATCGAACGAGCACGCGCCTTGTCCACCCGATAGAATCGGTCAAAGACGTGGCCGATGTCCTTGCGCGGAATGCCCAAGCCCTCATCGGTGATGCTGATGACGACACTGTTATGCGTCTCCATCAGTCTGCAGGTTATTTTCCCGCCGTCCGGAGAATATTTGATGGCATTGTTCATGATATTGTCGATCACTTGGATAAATTTATCCTGATCGATTTCGACCCACAACGTACGTTGCGTGAAGTCCCGTTCGATCTTATATTTTTTATTACGGTACTGTTCCGATTTCAACACCACTTCAAAGCGATCGATGATATGCGCGACCAGCTCATTGATGCTGACGAACTCCAGGTTCAGTTCCTGTTTTCCTTGGTCCATCCGGGAAAGATTCAGCAAATCGGTGATCATCCGGATCATCCGATCGGTCTCGGTGGAAATGACCTTCAGGAATTCAGGAGCGATGTCTTTGTCTTCCCAAGCACCGTCGATCAGCGATTCCGTATAACTTTTCACGCTCGTCAACGGTGTGCGCAGTTCATGGGACACATTGGAAACGAAGCTGCGGCGTTCCTGTTCGACTTTTTCCTGCTCTGTGATGTCGGAAAGCACGCAGACTAATCCACTGATGAAGCCGGATTCCCGCTGGATGACGGAAAATTCTCCGCGTAAGATCGTATCCTGATCTTCAGTCGGAATATTCAGAATTAATTCATCCTGCGTCTCCAACAACTGGCGGAAAGTGAATTTCTCGCCCAGCTTCAGCACTTTCATAATTGATTGCCCGATCGCTTTGTCTTGGGAAATCGAAAGCAGATCCATCGCTCGGCTGTTGATGATAATGATTTTGCCGCGGCGATCGGTGGCCAATACCCCATCCGTCATGTGCCGCAAGACGCTATCCAACCTTTGGCGCTCCGATTCCGTCGTTTCCTGCGCATCCTTGACTTTGTAGGACAGATCGTTGATGGTATCAGCCAATTCGCCCAATTCGTCCGCCCCATAGACCGTCACCTTGCCGGAATAATCTCCATCGGCAATGTTGGCCGTCTGTCTGCGCATTTCGGAAATGGGCCGCGTGATACCGCGGGAGATGATCACAGCCAACACGACCGTAATGATGATCGCCACAACCGAAGCGTTCAAAAAGATGCCCACTGTCTGGCTCATCTGCGAATAGACCGACTCGATATTCGATTCCATCACCAACACCCCGACAAGGGTACCAGTATTGTCCGTCGAATAGATCGGACTGATGTTCTTCAGCACGCGGCTGTTCGTGTCTTCCTTCACATATTGATAGGACGAGGGTGCATCCAGAAGAATGACCTGTTGGACATCCCGATCGGTCGACTTCGTTCCGATCAAAGATTGCAGCGTTTGGTCATTGATTCCGAGAATATACCCCTGTTCATCCATGACCTGTGTTTCCAGAATGTTGGAGCCCGTAAAATCGCTAAGGATGGTCTGTACCGACTCCTCCAGCTTTTCCGTATCATCGGCCATCAGGATTGGCTGCAACGTTTTCTCAAGAAAGCCCGCATTCAGGCTCATTTGACTGTCGAAGTTGCTGATCATTTTCGTTTCCAGTTCGCGGATAAAATAAGCACCAATCAGTTGTAGGGATACCAAAAGGAGGAGAATGAACAGCATCGGTATCTTGAAATGGATGGAGTGAACCAAACGTATCTTTTTGTTCATATACTGTTACTCCTGATCCGGATTCTTCAAGAAGTAGCCTACTCCTCTTCGCGTGATCAACCAAGTCGGATGGCTCGGTGTATCTTCGATTTTTTCGCGCAGTCTGCGGACCGTCACATCGACAGTACGGACATCACCGAAATAATCATATCCCCAGACAGTCTGCAGCAGATGCTCCCGCGTCATTACTTGGCCGATATGTTTCGCCAAATAATGCAATAATTCGAATTCGCGGTGGGTCAACTCGATCTCTACCCCGCGCTTCGACACGATGTAAGCATCTTCGTGGATGATTAATGCTCCGATTTTGATTTCATTTGTATCGTTTTCTTCAGGCGGCGCCGCAACTGGTGAGGCTTGTCTCCTCAAGTTCGCTTTTACGCGCGCGACCAATTCCCGGTTAGAGAATGGTTTCGTGACATAGTCATCCGCACCCAATTCCAGCCCGAGCACTTTGTCGATTTCAGAGTCTTTAGCTGTCAGCATGATGATCGGTACATCGCTCGTCTTACGGATTTCCCGACAGACTTCCAATCCGTCCATCTTGGGCAGCATCAGATCCAGCAGGATGATATCCGGGCCCACTTCCGCAAACTGCGCCAAAGCTTCTTCACCATCAAATGCAGTGAAGACCTCATAACCTTCTTTGGTCAGATTAAACTTGATTATATCTGAGATTGGTTTTTCATCGTCTACCACTAATACCTTTTTCATCTTCAAACCTCCTTATTTCTTGCAACTCTCTGTCCCTTTCGGAACGTCTACTCTTTATTATACAATTGCAGCCGATTAAGTGCAAAGCGTTCCTGAATTATCCACTGGCAGCCCCCCCACTACTGTACAAAAAAGGACAAGCCATCAATCGTTTTCCTGACTGATGGCTCATCCCCCTATTAGACATTATGGCATTCATTTATTGATTCATCAGCTGTGGATGACGACCGGAACCCCGATACCAATCATCCCAAACAGTTCGGCCATAACCCCGGGTGGCGTATTGACACAACCATTCGAGCCGGCAGTAAGCCAATATTCACCGCCGTAAGCAGGCTGCCAAGATGAATCGTGGATACCGATGCCTGTCCACTCGACAGGCATCCAGTATTCGACAGGCGATTCGTAATCCTTTTCGGTTCTCGGATTATAGCCTTTCAAAACGGCATCCTCTTCTTTGTTCCAAATGTAGAAGACCCCTGTCGGAGTCGGCGATATCGGATGACCGGAAACGATATCCGTTTCAAGCACAACGACGCCATCTTGGTAATACCACATGTGTTGGCTTGAAAGATCCACTTCGACATAGGTGGTGCCGATGTCCGCGCCATCCGCATGATAGCCGGTGCCGTTATAATTCGGCGTTACCGTCACATCTTCCCCTGCCAAAACATAGCTGATCAGGTTGTCCGTTTCGGCTGCGACAGCCAATGTCCATCCATACGTGCCGGATGGGACTTGGACCGTTTCACCGTCCGTTGCCAAGAAATCCCGTGTACGGGAGTAGGTGCTGTATTTGTCGCTCAGTCCTTGCAGATAGGCTGCAACGCCTTCGCGATTGACGGACACTTCGCCATTCTCGTCTGTGCCCAACCATTCGATGATGGCTGTTTGGGGTACAGTCTCTGTCTGTCCGGAAATGGTATATTGGATAACCGTATCCGTCAAATCATCCAATTTTTGCAACGTTTCCGCCAGAATTGGATCATCCGCCGTTAACGTTGGCTGTTGATAGGCCAGTGCCAGATCAATTTCCGTTTTTCCGGCAATGACTGCTTCCAACATCGTAGCCTTCAACAATTCCAGATCTACCATGTTCCCTACCGTTTCAGGCGAAATATCGTAGCCGTCAGTCCCTTTGACGACAGTAGCGTTCACGGGGGCCGTACGACTTTCGTTCTCCAACGGCATCGCCGACAAAATGTTCCCTAAAGCAATTTCATCAACAGACACACCGCTAAGGTCGGTTGCTTCCTGCTTCTCTTGGAACAGCAGGATTGGCCAATCCCAGCCACTTTGTTCGGCCTTCATCGTTTCCAATTTCTCGGTGTTGTCGATGGAGATGCCCAGGTCGGCAGGTGTGAAGGCATGAATAGTCTCTCCATTCTCCATGATTCGGATCTGCGCTTGTGTGATTGCAGCGGTTGTCTCTTCTTTTGCTTGGGCTACGGTATCGTTCGATATGTCAATGCCATCCAGCATCGTATTCGGTAAGAATTTATCCTCATAATAGCTACCTATACCAAAGTATCCGGCTGCGACCAATAAGACCGCTGTAGCGCCAATGATGATGGGTTTCTTTTTCACTGTCCAGACCACCTTCTCGTTTTATTACAATTAAGTTACGTTTGTGTTACAAATAATTGTAACTTACTTTTCAATACTTTACCATGTTTTCTTTAAAAAGCAAGCTATTTTAGCTTAATTTTTTTATAATAGGCCGTCTTCTTAGATACTAATCATAATACCTATGCGGAAGAAATGCAAACAGACACACCTGCATTTTCATCTGTGTGGACCGACAAAAAAGCCTGACTCAATATGAGGCAGGCCTTGATTGCTATGCGCGATTCTGGTTCTCTTTTTTGATTTCATCGAGGATATAGCCGAAATCGAACTCTTCTTTTTTGACGATCAGTAGTAGGCCATCGCCAAGAGGTACAAGAGAAGTTTCCAATGCCGGGTGGTCCAACACGGTATCCATCAGCTTGTTCAGGCGGCGGTGAATCTTGCGGACCCTCTTCGGAACGTCAGCTTCATCATCCAGGATGGTTCCTCCTTGAAAAACATCATCGATGACCAGCATGCCATCTTTCTTCAGAAGGCGGATGCAATGGGGCAAAAATTCATAATATTTGGATTTTGCACTGTCCATAAAGATGAAATCATACGGACCTTCCAAGGTAGGCAGGACTTCCGCCGCATCGCCTTCCAAAAGCGTCACCTTGTCCGCGATGCCCAATTTCTCAAAGTTTGCTTTTGCGTGGTTGATCATGACCTCAAAACGATCGATGGTCGTGACGTGGCCTTCCGCTCCGACGTGTTGTGCCATCAGGCTGCCGGAGAAGCCGATTGCCGCTCCGATTTCCAATATCTGCTTGGGTTTGATCTGTCCCAGCAGCATATTCAGGAAAACAGCTGTTTCATGTGGAATGATCGGCACGCCTCTTTCATTCGCGGTCTTTTCCAGTTCCCCCAATTCTCCGGGGAAACGCTTCAGTCTGTCGCGCATAAAAGCAACCAGTTCTTTCTTTACAACGGGTCTGTCCATCATTTCGTTCAATGCCATACTTTTTTCTCCTTATCGCATACTCTTTTATCAATGGCAACAAGGCTGGGAATGGATCCCAGCCTTGCGCTTATTCATCTTCAACAACTGCAGCTTGGACGGGCTCTCTCGTGACACGGATACCCCGGATCCTGCCGCTTTCGACCTGCGTAGTTGTCAGCAGGTACTCACCAGTCTGAATCGTCGCATGTTCATCATCTTTCGGAAAATAGCCGAGTTCTTCGATCATGTATCCGGCTATCGTATCCACTTCTTCGGATGCGATAGCCGTCTTGAACAATTGATTGAACTTGTCCAGTGGCATACGTCCATTCACGACGTAATGATTATCATCGATTTTTTTCGAAAGGCGATAAATTTCATCATACTCATCTTCAATGTCCCCAACGATTTCCTCCAAAAGGTCCTCGAGGGTGATGATCCCCTCCACGCCACCGTATTCATCCTTGATGATGGCCATATGCGTGTGGGTCTTGCGGAACTCAACTAAGAGATCATCGATATAAATAGTGGAAGGGACAAACAACGGCGTATTGACCAATTCACGGAAAGAAATCCTCTCGAAACCGACTTCCTTTGATGCCTTCAAAACATTTTTCATATGCAGAACACCGATGATATTGTCCCTGTCTTCCTCATAAACCGGAATCCGAGAATATTGACTGTTCAAAACCAGCGCAATGTTGTATTCCAGATCATCATCCAAATCCATCATCAAAGTGTCCGTACGCGGCACCATCAATTCACGGGCAAGCTTCGTATCCAACGAGAGCACTCCCTGCATCATCGTGAACTCGGATGGGTCGATGACCCCTTCGCCTCGGCTCTGTGCGAGGATAGCCTTCATTTCGTCACGGGTGAGCTTCTCTTCCTCATTAGTGAATTCGATCGGTGTCAACTGCTTCAAGATACCGGTCGAGAAAGACAAAAGCCAAACGAACGGTTTGAAAAGGGTCTTGACGATCACGATTGGGCCTGCAGTGTGGCGCGCAATGGTTTCTGGCATCTGCAAAGCAATCTGTTTAGGGTACAGTTCACCAAACACGAGTGTGATGTAGGAAAGGACAATGGTGATGATGATCATCGCTATTGTTTTGCCGCCGGCGATGTTTCCCAACAACGGTTCGATATAGCCGACGAAATTGGATGAAGCTGACGCACTGCTGAAGAATCCGGCAAAAGTGATGGCAACTTGGATCGTGGCCAAGAAATCATCCGGATTCTCCAAGAGACGCAAAACCTTCTGTGATTTCTTATCGCCGTCTTTGGCCAACTTCTCGATTTTGGTGCGGTTGATGGAAACAAATGCTAATTCGGCTGAGGCAAAATAAGCATTCAGTAAAGTCAGGGTTAGGATCAATACTATTTTTGATAATAACGACTGGCCTTCGGGGTCTGGATTCATATGATTTTTTTCTCCTTTTTTATGATGACTCACGCAACTGGCACATGCCCTGAAACAAGACTCTGTGCAGTTGCATAAAAAAATATAGATTCTGTTCAATTATATACTACTTAATATAGTCAACTCCGCTCGAAAAATCAAGAGATTTTTCATGCGGCACATGTTGGAACAGTCCTGTGCTTCTTCCTTTGGCTTTCCAGTACCGACAAGTGTTCTCATACCAATCTAATGTTTAAACAAAGCTTCCGTCATCTTGGAAGGGCTTTACTGCTTGATTTATCAAATATTTAAGAATTTTCAACTATGCGTTTATAACCGTTGCTTTTTTTTATTTTAATGTTATTATCACATTAGACAACCGTGTTTTTAGGAGGATTTTAACTATATGCTTATCCGCTCACTTGCCATCCCTAAACGAGAGCTGACCATCGTCAAGGAGTCCGCCACGCTTCGGGATGCACTGGATATCCTCGAAGATTCCGGCTTCCGTTGCGTTCCGATTCTGGACGAAACAGAAACCATTTTTCGTGGAAATATCTACAAAATGCATATCTATCGGCACAAAGCGAACGGTGGGGACATGAACCTGCCTGTCACGCATTTGCTGAAGAATGCCACAAAATTCATTTCGATAGACAGTTCATTCTTTAAGGTATTTTTTACCATCAAAGAATTGCCCTACATTTCCGTTTTGAATAAGGATATGACCTTTTACGGCATCCTGACCCATAACGCCTTGTTGAACATGTTGGCCCAATCATGGAGCATCGATGTCGGTAGTTATGTGCTGACGGTCATCGCGCCCGGTCAGAAAGGCGATCTCTACCACATCACAAAAATCATCAACCGTTACTCCTCCATCGCTAGCTGTATTTCCTTGGACATCAACCGGGAAGACGCTTTGCGCAGGGTATTGGTCACTTTACCCGCCGGAACGCCCAAACAGGTGCTGGATTCCATCGTAAAGGCATTGGAACGCAAAGATTTCCGAGTGACGGAAATCGAAAATCTGCAAGTTGATTTCTGAAGCACAACCCGCGCCGTTGAGTGTCCGGCGGATTTCCCGGCGAGGGAGCTTTCATCGAGAATTTTGCTTCATCCGCCCGCTCAATCTAAGACCTCATAATAAAAAAGTCGGACGAAGCCTTGTGCTTGTCCGACTTTTTCAGCGTGTCCCCGGATCAGCGAGTAGCGCCATTCAGATAGGGGTTTGAATAGATTTCTTCCCTTACTGTCGTAGGATCGCCATGTCCCGGGAACAGGACAGTTTCTCCTGGCAAAGGTACGATATATTTCTGGATTCCTTCGATCAGGGTTGTATGGCTGCCGCCCGGCAAATCACTGCGGCCGACGCTCCCTTTGAAGATGACATCTCCTACAATCGCGAACCCGTTCTCACGGAAAATGAAGACGGTGCTTCCTGGCGAATGCCCGGGAATATGTTGCATCTCAAAACGGAATTCTCCGATTTCGTAAGGCCCCATCTCCTCGAAGAAGACATCCGCTTCTTTCGACAATCGGACATCTGGAACGTTCGGATTGCGTGCCGATCCGTTCAGTTCCGGATCCAACAACCATTCCCGTTCGATAGGATTTTGATAGACGGGAACGTCGTATTTTTCCCGGATTGTTTCGAGGGCTCCGATGTGATCATAGTGCGCATGGGTCAACACGATCGCTATCGGATGCAACTCATTCTCTTCGATGGCTGCGATGATGTCCTCCGCTTGCTCACCTGGATCAAAGATGATCGTATCATTCTCATGGTCGCCGATCAAAAAATAACAGTTTTCCTGGATAGGACCGACTGTGATTGCGTACATTTCCATATGTTGTTGCCTCCCTCTTTTTCAATTACCTCTCTATTATAAGAGAACGATGAGAAATATCCTAGTAAAAAACAGGGATTTTTGCTGTTCATGCAGCAAAAGCCCCCGTTCTCCAGTTTTTCTCATATTAATTTTTAATGGATCAGGCCATTTTTTCGGCAAAACCGATGATCTTGTTCATGTATTTCATGAGCGGTGCTGAGACAACCAGCACGACTGCTTCACCGAATGCTGCTGTCACAAAGCTGAACCAGAATGGCAAATCAAGAACGATATAAAGCTCAATCGCGACAAGAACCATCGTCACCGTGAAAACGACTGCGGTCATCATCATGCGTTTCATTTCGGAATCGTTGGGTTTGAACAATTTTTCCAGAATAAGGAACGAGATTAATGTCTGGCCAAATCCGAACACCAAGTCCCAAGCTCCTAATGTTGAAAAAATTAGATTGGCGATGAAAACACCCGCCAAAACACCGTACTTATAATCTTTGTGGTAACCTACCAAATGATTCAGCATTTCTGAAACACGGAATTGGACGGCACCGAACGACATAAAAGCAAAAATCCCTGTCAAAGCAACATAAAGCGCTGCGATAATTGTATTGATAACCATTTTTCTTGTACTCAACCTAAAAACCTCCTAGTTTTTTTTCGTGGGATGGTAGACGAACCACGCACTCCTTCGAGAGCTCAAACAGTTTACCATACATGTTCTCTTTTGAAAACGACTAACGGCGCATTTTCATCTGATTTTCATTACATGATATAGCGTCAGCCGACGATTCGAACCCCGTGTGACTGCCCATCTCCGGTGACGGGCTTTTTGGCCGGAGATGGGATTACGTATGGCAGCTCTCCTCCGGGACCCTGCTTATGGCCGGAGATGGCGCTCCCCGGTGACTTCGCTCCTTCTTTCACGCAGCAAAAAAGCTGCCTACCCTCATCAACAGGCAACTGACAGCTTTCCTGATTTTTTTCTATTTGTAGATCCGCGGAACGCGCGCGTTGATTCCTGTCAAAATTTCATAGCCGATCGTATCGATCGTTACCGCCATTTCGGACGGATTGTTGACGAGTCCACCGTTTTCCCCCAAGAGCGTCACTTTCGTCCCGACCGGATATTCTTTCGGTAGACTGATCATGCATTGATCCATGCAGATGACTCCTCGGATCGGACAGCGCTGGCCATCGACGATGACTGTCTGATGGCGAAGATCCCGCCGCCATCCGTCTGCATACCCGATCGGAAGCGTAGCGATCCACTCTCCCTCAAATGCACGATAACGGGCGCCATATGCGATTGTGTCGCCTTCATGCATTTGCTTGACATAGCTGATATGTGTATCCAACTGTACCGATGGCTTCAATTCATACGGAAGCTCCAATACGGTGTCAGAAGGATTGTATCCGTACATTGCGATACCGACGCGGACCGCATCCGTCTGGAATGCTTCATGCCAAAGAGAAATAGCGGAATTCGCCAGATGCACTATCGGCGGTCGTTGCTCCATTGCCTGCAAAATTTCTTCAAACAAAGCCAGCTGGCGATCCACCAATGTAGGATCTTCACCGTCAGCCGTTGCGAAGTGCGTAAAGATGCCTTCGAAAACAAAGCCATTCAGTTCGGCAATCCGCGCCTCGAAGGCTTTGACCTCCTTGACTGTACGCAGACCGATGCGGCCCATCCCGGTATCAATCGCCAAATGTATGCGAACTGGCAGATCCGTTTTTCGTCCCTGCAGATACGGCAAGGCTGCATCCAGCCATTCCGCTGTCGTGACGGCCACGCTGATTCCGTTATCCGCTATGAGTGCAGCGTCTTCTGCCTCCGTTGGGCCCACAATCATGATGAAATCATCGGACAATCCATTCTCCCGCAGTTCCATCGCTTCATCCAACAGCGCGACACAGAAACCGTCCACCCCCGCTTCCTTCGCCTTTTTCGCGACCGGAACAGCTCCCAATCCATAGGCATCGGCTTTGACAACCGCAAAAAATTTCTTTCCAGGAGACAGACCCTTCCTGATTTGTTGGATGTTCCACGAAATAGCTTCCAAATCGACAGTTTCTATTGTGGGACGGTGCTTTCCTACTACCATTTGTAAAAGACCCCTTTACTTTTCTAATACCACTTGCGCGGCAATGATGTTCCCCGAATGGGTGATGGAAACAAATCCTGTCCCATCAAACGGAGATTTGGTTATTTCAGGCTTCCGGTTCTCTCCGGGTAAAATTTCGACATCTTGGAAAGACAGCTTGCCGATGCCTGTACCGTAAGCCTTCGAGAAAGCTTCTTTTGCGGCAAAGCGCCCGGCCAGAAATTCCATTTGGCGCGACCCGCTCAGAGCCAGGAACAACTTCAGTTCCGATTCGGTCAGAACCCGTTCCGCAAAACCCGAACGCCGATCATAGGCTTTCGTGATGCGGTCCAGCTCGGTTACGTCCAATCCTATTCCATAAATCATTCCAATCACCGCCTCTTCTGCATACATTGTTCCCATTTTACCAAAAACAAAAAAAATTTCCAGCAAAAGAAAAACCTCTTCCCCTGGCATAGGCCAATCGGAGAAGAGGTTTTATCACGTTTTAGTCGTTGTTGCTGCGGATAGTGAAGCTATGGCTGCTTTTTTTAGGTGCGCCGGCACTGCCGCCGCCACGTTTGTCATCATAGCGTTTGCCGCCGGAGCGTGGTTTGCTGTCGCTTGAGCGATTTTTGTTGCCACTGCGTTCTCCGCTGCGTTCGCCACTGCCGCTGCCGCGTCTTTCTGATGAACTACGGTTACCTTTGTAGCCGCCGCCTGTGCTCTTACCTTTGTAACCACCGCCGCCTTTACCTTTTCTTGAAGGCAATGGGCGTTCTGGTGTGATCTTAACAGGAACATCAGTAGCATCTTTAGAAAGACTCTTCAAGAATGCTGCTACCAAATCTTCAGCAGTGTGCTCTTCAAGCAAACGAACAGCTGCACGTTGATATTTGTCTGTTTCTGTTTCTTTCACCAATGATTCCACTTCATCCATAGCTGATTTCACTTGGCCACGGAAAGCTTCTTCATCACTTGGTGGTTGTAATGGAGTGATCGGTTTTTTGGTTAAGTTTTCGATTGTACGCAAGTAATCCATTTCGTTTGGTGTAACGAAAGTCACTGACATACCTTCCTTACCGGCACGACCAGTACGGCCGATACGGTGAACATAGCTTTCTGGATCTTGCGGGATATCATAGTTGTATACATGTGTAACACCTGTAACATCCAATCCACGCGCAGCAACGTCAGTCGCTACTAAGAAATCCAAATCGCCAGTCTTGAATGCATTCAAAACACTCATACGTTTTTGTTGTGTCAAATCGCCATGGATTCCTTCTGCACGGTAACCGCGTAGTTCCAATCCTTTAGACAATTCATCAACACGACGTTTTGTACGGCCGAATACAATAGCCAATTCCGGATTTTGAACATCGAACAAACGAGTCATTGTATCGA
The DNA here is from genome assembly GCF_049684335.1 of Trichococcus sp. Classification (GTDB taxonomy): domain Bacteria; phylum Bacillota; class Bacilli; order Lactobacillales; family Aerococcaceae; genus Trichococcus. The sequence continues at coordinate 35,082 of NZ_JBAVFV010000015.1, read as the reverse complement.
ATTTTTCGAAATCTTTACATTTGACGAAATATTGATCGATTAAGTTAGCTGAAGCGTGAGATGCTTTAATTTTCACGTGTTCTGGAGCATGCATGAATTTAACACCGATTTTTTTGATCTGGTCAGGCATCGTTGCTGAGAACAACAATGTTTGACGCTCAGATGGTGTTTCACTAAGGATGCTTTCGATGTCTTCCAAGAAGCCCATGTTCAACATTTCATCTGCTTCATCCAAAACTAGCGTTTCAATATGATCCAAACGAATTGTTTTGCGTTTGATATGATCCAATAAACGGCCTGGTGTCCCAACAATAATTTGCGGTTTGTTTTTTAAAGCGCGAATTTGACGGCTGATATCTGCTCCACCATAAACCACTTGTACTGATACATGTTTGTCTTTGCCTAAGCGATAAAGTTCTTCTTGTGTTTGAATTGCTAATTCACGCGTTGGCGCGATAACAATCCCTTGGATGGCTTTGTTTTCTGTGTTGATTTTTTGCAACATCGGCAATCCAAAAGCAGCTGTTTTACCAGTACCTGTTTGTGCTTGTCCGATAACGTCTAATCCTTTGAGCGCCAAAGGAATAGTTTCCGTTTGGATGGGTGTTGCTTCCTCGAAGCCCATTGTCTCAATTGACTGTAATAATACTGCATCTAAACCTAATTCTGAAAATTTCATGTTTCCTCCTAATTTTGAGAAACTAAAATTTAGAGAGTCTTTTCTTTTACCCGTATCTAAATACGGTTCATAATCTTATAAATAAAAGATAAACCTTTTTTACTTAATCCCTTGAATAGAAAGCTTGATAAATCAAACATTCTGCACTTCGCAGAAAAAACCCTCTTATTTCTCTATTCTTACCATCAGCAATAATAACACGTTCCGCAGAGTTTTACAAATCATTTTCTCTTAAAATAATGAAATTTCTTACAAAAAAACCTTGTTGTAAGGATATTTCTAATGAAAATGACAAGTAAACCTACAATTTACCGACATTTGACATATGCGCTCTACATTGGCTGTAAAAGGGATCTCCTTGCTTCTGCGACGACACGACCCATCCAAATTCCCTTACATTTCCTATTATACACGCAAAGCTGCCACGACCGCCAATAAATCGGTGCCGAAACTGGATTTGATCAGTACTTGATCAGCTTGTTGAAGCTCTGTCTTGAGCTTATCGATCAATGGCGCCTTCTCCCCAACATAATGATAAAGTTTCCCTTCCGGAAAGGCAGTCTTTAAGTTTTCATAAAGAGCGACCATTTCCGTGCCGTATAGATAGACCTGATCGAACAACGCAGGGGAAATTTCAGCCGCCAAGGCAGCGTGCATTTCAGCAGAGCGTTCGCCCAATTCACGAATGTCCCCGAGCACCGCAATTTTCTTGCCCTCACGCGGCAGCTGTGCGAATGAACGCAGCACGGCCGTCATGGACGTCGGGCTGGCATTGTACGCATCATTCAACAATTGCGAGCCATTTACGCCATCCAACCACTGCGTGCGATTGGCGGTCAGCTGAAAAGTCGCCAACGCTTCCTTCACTTCAGCGACCGGCATGCCCAACACCTGGGCAGCTGCTAATGCAGCCAAAGCATTCCGGACATTGTACACACCCAATACAGGGATCTCCAGATCGACGTTCGGATCCAGGTTCACATGGAAAGTCGTTCGGTTTTTTCCGGGAACGATGTCATAGGCATAGACCGTATCCGTTTCGTCCGTGCCGAAAGTCAGCTGACGGAAGTCGCTTTGCTGAGGCAGTTCCTCGGCAATCAACGGCTCGTCTCCAGGATAAATGAACGTCCCTTCAGGCTTCAGCCCCTCCAAAATTTCCAATTTGGCTTTGGCGATGCCGCGGCGGCTACCGAGGAATTCCAGATGGCTGTCCCCGATCAACGTGATGATGGCAACATCCGGTTTTGCCAATCGGCTCAACAAGCTGATTTCGCCGAAGTTACTCATGCCCATTTCAAGCACCAACACCTCTGTGTCTTCCGGCATCTCCAGAATGGTCATGGGCATGCCGATTTCATTATTGTAATTGCCCTCAGTCTTATGGACACGGAACCGAGCGGACAGAACGGCAGCCGTCATGTCCTTGGTGGTGGTCTTTCCGTTACTGCCGGTGATTGCGACTACTTTCGGTTGGATCATATTCAGATATGCTTCCGCCAGCTTTTGCAAAGCTTCCAGCGTGTTGTCCACCAGAATGACGGCAACATTTTCAGGAGCTTCTCCTGCCGCGCGGCTCCATAAAGTTGCTGCCGCTCCATTCTTGATTGCAGACTGGACATAATCATGACCATCCGTTTCCCCCTGCAAAGGCACAAACAAACTGCCAGGCGTTGCTTTACGGGAGTCGAAGACGACAGCATTTATTTCAGCAAAGCGATTAGCCGACGTATAGTCGATCGCCCCTACTGCTTTCACAACATCGATGATGCGTAGTGGTTTCATAGTTGGTTCCTCATTTCCGATTAGTTCTCAGAAGACCTTCCCCCTGATCTAAAAAAAAACCGTCCTTTCCCTGGGTTCGCAGCAAGCACTCCATGCTTTCAGTGCTGCTGACGATCAGGGAAATCACGGCCTTCCATTCATTATTCTACAAATTGATAGGATAGTTTTTCTTCATGGCGCTTCAATGCCAACTGGATCAATTCTTCCACTAGATCACTGTATTTCAATCCTGTGTGTTCCCATAGCAACGGATACATGCTGCGGGAAGTGAAGCCAGGCAAAGTATTGACTTCATTGATGTAGATTTCATTGTTTTTGGTAACAAAGAAATCGCATCGGCTCAAACCGCTTCCGTCAAGCGCTCGAAAAGCAATTGTTGCATAATTCTGCAATTTGGCAGTGATTTCTTCCGGTAATTCAGACGGAATCTGCAACAATACTTCTTCATTGCCGTACTTCTCTTCGTAGTCATAGAAATCTTTGGTTTTAACGATTTCGCCGGGTACGGAGGTATGAACATCGTCATTTCCCAATACCGCGATTTCGATTTCACGGGCTTCGATACCTTGTTCAACAACCACGCGACGGTCATAGCGGAAAGCCGTTTCGATCGCTGCGGTCAACTCCTCAAGATTCGTAGCTTTTGAAATGCCGACGCTTGAGCCCATATTGGCTGGCTTTATGTACATCGGATAAATCAGGCTGCCTTCGCATTGGATGAAGATCTTCTCGCGGTCATTTTTCCAGTCATTTCGGGTTACGGCCACATAAGGCACTTGCGGCAACCCTGCTTGTTGGAAAAGATGCTTGCTGACGATTTTGTCCATTCCGCTGGCGCTGGCAAGGACACCACAGCCGACATAAGGCATATTCAGAACTTCAAATAGCCCTTGTACCGTTCCGTCTTCTCCGTTGGGTCCATGCAGTACGGGGAAAATGACAGCATCCTCAGACTGGATGTCTGCCGGTGAAATAAGTTCGCCGTAGGATTTCCCATCCTGCGAATCGGCAAAGCGCTTCTCGGAACCCGGCTCTAAATAAAGGTTCTCAGAGAATGCCACGGGTTCAGAAAGGGATTGCCCTTGAATCCATGCGCCTGCCTTGGTGATATAGACGGGCACAACTTCATAATAGTTGAAATAGATCGCCTTTATGATTGAATGTGCTGTCAGGATCGAGATATCGTGCTCAGCGCTCTTTCCGCCGTAAATCAAATAAATTTTCATCGAGAAATCCTCCGAATTTTTTGATAACTACCTTAATCAAGAAACATTGTACCATATTTATTTTTTACCTAAAACGATTTTTGTGAAAAGTGGCTTGGCATCCCTGATGCTGGGGCCAAAACAGCTAATTTCGGCTCAATGGATACAGAAAAAGCCTAAGTTCCGGCTTAGGCTTTCATTCGAAGTCTATGTCTATTTCCCACTCATTGCGTTCCATGTCATAACAGATGGTGCCCACCGAATCCTTTTCATTGAAACGGCCGCCGATGCTGGCGTAACGGTCTTCCGCGATGAACAATGGGATGCAATATGTATTTTCTTCGATGCTCATCTGCCGGAAGGAGATTACGGCTCCTTCTTTGAAGATCGGAATGAATTCCTTCACGCGTTCGATAGGGAATGACGCAATTTCTTTGTCTTTCTGATAAAAGCGCTTCTTCTCATTCACTTTTTCCTTCAACTTGACGGTGATGGCTTCGGCAAACAACTCATGGAATTGCTCCAAGTAGCGGTAATACATTTTTATGAAGCCATTCGGCAACGTGAGGTAGATGTAGTTGTTTTGTAATTTGTAATAGAACGGTGAGTGCAAGTGCGTATGCGCATGGGCGATATACAGGATTTCGGATATTTCGATTGGGGTGAGGAGATGCAACATATCCACATTCACAAAATCAATCCATTTTCCCATAGCGGTTTGATTGTCCGTCCCTTTTTGGAAGAACGCTTTTACGTTTTCTTGGCCTTTAATCACCTGAAAACCGGTATGATTATCATATGTTCCAATACTTTTTCTTCCGTCCACCAACAACAAGTTTTCCGGAAGCTTCCGGGCTAACTTTGTATAATCCTTCACCGCTATCCCTTTGCTCAAAACATAATTGCTGACTGTTTCATAATGAACATATAACATATCTTCGCTCATGAATGATCCCCCCCTTTCCGAAATATCCCTTATTATCATTCTACTACGTGCAAAACCGATTAAGGTATCAGTACCATGTTAATATTATTACAAATCCGTATCTTTTACAAAGATAATTTGCCTTTTTCCCCTATTTTTTTTCATAGCAACAAATTGAAAGGGTTTTCACATCAGAAACCGAACTTTATTTGTACAATTTGCATAAAATGTCCGAAAAAAAGAAGCTATTTACATAGCTTCTAATCGTTTGATTCGGTTTGCCGTTGAAGGGTGGGTCGAAAACAAGCCATCATTTTCTGCTTCGCCCTCCTTCATCCGTTTGAAAGGATTCACAATATAGAGCGAGGCACTGGCTGCATTCGCTGCCTCCATCGGGTCGCTTGTCGCTATTTTGATTAAAGCGGATTTCAGCCCTTCCGGATTGCGTGTGAACTCAATCGCACTCGCATCAGCCAGATATTCCCGGTTGCGGGACAGCGCCAGACGGATGATGGTGGCCACAAAAGGCGACAGAACCAGGATCAGCAAGGAAAGGATCAGCAAAATGATGCCCAACCCTCCGCTGTTATCGCTTTTGCGTCGCCGGCCGCCGCCACCCCAGAACATCATCCGAGTGCTGAATTGGGCCAAAAAGGCGATCAGCCCCGCAATTGCCAAAGCGACAGTGGATAAGCGGATGTCATAGTTGCGGATATGCGCGAACTCATGCGCCAAGACCCCAGTCAGCTCTTCACGGTTCAGTTTCTTCAGCAAGCCTGTCGTCACGGCGACAGATGCCTTTTCCGGCGAATTTCCGGCCGCAAACGCATTCGGACTTTCATCCTCGATGATGAAGATTCTCGGAAAAGGCAACCGCGTTACGATCGTCATTTCCTCGACGATATTCCAGAGCATCGGGTATTGCGCCTTATCCGTTATTTCCCTGGCATTGTTCAGACTCATGACCACTTGTGTGGATTGCGCCACCATGATGCCGACGTAGGCCACTCCGATGATCAACGCAAGCGCGACACCGGACAGGGCATTATCCCAATTCAGATAGCCAATAGCTGCCCCCAATGCCGCAAACAAGAGAAAGAATAAGAATACAATCAGCACGGTGCGCCGTTTATTCTGCTCAATTTGTTGATGGAGCAAAGGTACTCACCAACTTTCCATCAAAATCATATTTACTCAGAACGATACTTTCGGTACATTTTTTTCTTCTTCAGGAGTTGCCAAAACGACTTCGGGGCGGAAACCATGGACATTTGCCACAACATTGCTCGGGAATGTCCCTAATTTGATGTTGTATTGCGTAACACTGGAATTGTACAATTGGCGCGCATAGGCAATCTTATTTTCCGTTGCGGACAATTCTTCCTGTAATGCCAAGAAATTCTGGTTCGCCTTCAAATCGGGATACGCTTCCGCCAAAGCAAAAACGGTCCGCAATTGGCTCGACAGTTGATTGGATAGTTCCATCTTTTTAGCCGGATCTTCGGTTCCCATATCGGAAATCATATTGCGCAAATTGATGACCTTGGTCAACGTTTCCTGCTCATGCTTCGCATAGCCTTTGACCGTCTCAACGATGTTCGGGATCAGATCGTTCCTACGTTTCAACTGGACATCGATTTGGCTCCAAGCTTCCGTTACCCACAGTTTATTCTTCACAAGACTGTTATACAACGAAATCCAGACTGCCCCGATGATCGCTGCCACTACAATGATTCCTATTATCCAATTCATTTTGCTCACAGCTCCTTTTCTCTCTTGCCGACCTAACGGCTGACCTAGACATTTTTCCGTCTACACCTTTCATTATAGAAGAGTCTATTCGTTTTGTAAAAAAATAGACTAACTATCTCTTTGCCGAAAAGTGCTGGCATCTGTGATATCATGAAGGAAAGAAAATCAGATGAGGTGTACTTATGTATTTCATCCCGCAACACACTTTTAAAAATCTGCCCATCCTCTTCAAAACTGCTCTTTTATACAAAGATGTTACTGCAGCCGATCTGCCTCAGGCCTATCTTGACCTGCTGGCGGAACAGAACGGCGGCTATCTGTTATGCTCACGCATCGCGACCAAAGAGCCCACATCCGATGGCATCGATTACGCAGCCGTCCATGCGATCCTGGGACTTCACGACGATCCCCAGAACAGCCTGTATGCCCAGCAAGAAGTTGCCCGTTCAGCGGGGCTGCCGGATTATTTTTTGCTTTTCAGCATCAACGACAGCCAAATCTTTGCCTTCGACTATTCAAAATTGTCCCCGTCCGGCGAGCCTAGCATCCGGTACATCGATATCGAAACGGACAATTGGCAGACTGTCGCTGCCGACTTTGACCAATTCCTGCGTAGTCTGACATCGGGACCGCTGACCGTTCCAGAGGAAATTCGGCTCACGCACACAGAAGGAGAGCACGCCTTTTTGTTGGCCGACTGTAAAGGCTTGCCTGAGCTGCTCCTGCACTTCGAGGATGACCCGGACAAGCACTGGTATCTCCAATGGCTAGCGCATTTTTCCGATCATTCCGATGCAGCCTTCCGAAGTATCGCCTGCGAAGCGCTGGAAACGCAGATCCTCTACTTCCGGAACGAATTGCCGGATTCGGTCCACGCTGTGCTGGCGAACTTTCTGGCTGATCCGGACCCTGCGATCCAAGAATTGGCCAAAACGTTGGAAAAAGAACTTGTGGATGAGTGAATACGTGCGCGTGCGCGCGGACAGTGCGCACTCGTTCCGCTCGCCAAAGATAGGCTCGCAGAATCGGTGCCAGCTCCGATGAGGAATCGCTCGTCGGAGGCGGACCCGAAAAATCAATCGGAACTCCGGCGAAGCCTCTGTTCACCGGAGACAGGAGAACCTCATAACAACAAAAGGAGGGGACGGCCGCAACGCGGTCGTCTCCTCCTTTTGATTTGGTTTACCCTTGTTCCTTCAGCCATTGTTGGTACAGGTTCTTCGTCTTGTGGCCTTTGCCGAGGATGTCGAGCATCTCCGTTTTGCGCTTTGCTTGCGTAGCGGCTTGCTTGGCGCTGTAGATGTAGCGGGCCCAATCCCGCTGATAGCCCGGCGTCAGTTCCGCATAAAGCTTCGCAGCCTCCGGATGCTCTGCCTCCAGATATTTCTTCACACTCGGGATAAATTGCTCATAGTCGGCCACATTGCCGCTGCTCGATTTAGACGGCTTGCCTTTTCCTTTGACATCATTTTTCATCCCGACAAGCGTGAATGTATCATCCAGCTTGACCATCCGCGCAAATTTCAAGGTGCTGTCGCCGACATAGCCGTTGCCGTCATCCACACCCAGACTTGGAAAGATGGCATCGCGATGCACGGATGTGTCATAGGTCTTGTTCCCGATTTTCGGATAGGCGATGTAAAGGTAGCCTTCCGGATTCAAGCGATTGTGGTTAATCGTATCCCAGACGCGTTCATTCAGTTCCTCCAACGTCAGGACATAGGAAATAATCAGATCGTATTTTCCGGCATCCAAATTCGTATCATAGGAATCTAAATCCGCAAAATCATCAGCCACGGCGCGCTCTTTCCCAAGAACGGCACGCTTTTGGAATTTTTCGAATCCCAACCGCTTTGTGAGGGAATCCAAATCCGGGAGTGCTTTGGCAGTGGCCGTCTCCCCATAAAGTTGCTTCGCATGGGCGATGTCTTCCTGGATCATTTCCTTCAGCACAGCTGTATCGATATCGGAAAGCTTGTTGACGTACACGCAGCCCTTTCCGGTTTTGTGTTTGCCGAGCTTCACAAGTAACTCCTCCCGTTTTACATCCGGCAGCATAAAATAAAACGTCAGCGCAGTCTTGCGCGGCGAAAAAGCAGCCAGCGGGGCATCTCCTTCATGGCCGCTCGCGTAAACGTAATGGTATTTCCCGTAACCGATGATGCTCGGCCCCCACATTTTGGCTTCCTCTCCGGTCACTTCCGCAAACAACGACAACAGCGCATAAGCATCCTCTTTCTTTTGCGGTTGCTGGATCTCCTCGATAAACTCCTGCACGGATACCTCCGTGGGCTTGGTTTTAGCCATCTTCGCTTCCCCTCTCGTTCCTGGTTAAAGCTATCATAGCAAACCCATCGACCACCCGCAAAATCCAAGACTCCGGCGGCCCATACACAGGAAATACATCGTTTGACCCAGAAAAAACCGGTAGAAACAAAAAAAAGCCTTCCCGAAACCGGGAAAGCCCTCCTCAAGAAGATTATGCTTCTTCTTCGTTGTTTTTGAAACCATATTTTTTGTTGAAGCGGTCCACACGGCCATCGGCTTGCGTGAATTTTTGACGTCCTGTATAGAATGGGTGTGAATCTGAAGAAATTTCTACACGGATCATTGGGTAAGTGTTGCCATCTTCCCATTCAACTTTTTCGCTTGAACCTTTTGTTGAACCTGATAAAAATTTGAATCCTGTAGTTGTATCCATGAATACAACTGTTTGGTAATTTGGATGGATTTCTTGTTTCATGTCTCTTTCGCTCCTTTTTGCCCTGGATTATTTACTAAGCCAGAGTTGTCTTTTTGTAATAAAAGGCCTACCGCAGGGTAATCCTTTTTAACGTTAAAAGGATACCACGCAAACAGCAAGAATGCAACGACAAATTTAAAAAACACGTTTTCCCCTTGCAGTCAGTGCAGACAAAAACGTATCTTTCAATTATTTATCCAGAATCACTGCAATCTCTTCTTCCGAAAGGCTGCTGTCGGCATTCAGATTCGTGAATTGGCCCGGACCATCGATCCTCACAAGAGCAGGCACCGTGCGAACGCCCATTCTGTCGCGCAGATTTTGGATTGCAGGATCTGTCGGTGTGTTCAGACTGTCCAGATAATGGATCATCAGGTTCTTTTCTTTGCGGACTTTGTCTAATTTAGGGACAAATTTCCGGCAATACGGGCAAACGGCTTTCCCGAGATAAACGACCGCTTTTTCGCCGGCAGCCAGTTTTTCTTCAAACTCTTCAGCCGTGATTTCTATGAATTCGTTTGTGTCTTCTTCGTAATTTCCTTTATTGAAAAGCATTTGAAAACCTCCAGTGTTTGCGTTTTGATAGTTCCACTATACCGGGAAGCTGTAAAAAATGCTCATGATTTGCTTACAAGCCGTCCGGCAAGCTTTTATTTCATCAATGCAATCCGGGTCAGCAAAGCTTCATTATTTTCGGTTGTGTTCATCTGTTTCAGGAAGCTCTCGGTATATTCCAAAGCATCCCCGCGCATGCCGCGTCGGACTTTGTAAATACTCTCCATCGTTTTCGCATCCAAGAGGAGGTCTTCTCTGCGGGTGCCCGATTTTTTGATATCAATAGCAGGAAAGATGCGTCGCTCCGCCAATTCACGGGAAAGCACAAGCTCCATGTTCCCTGTTCCCTTGAATTCTTCATAGATGACTTCATCCATCCGGCTGCCGGTATCGACAAGCGCGGTTGCGATGATCGTCAGACTGCCGCCATCCTCGATATTCCGGGCTGCACCAAAGAAACGTTTCGGGCGATAAAAGGCTGCCGGATCAATCCCTCCACTCAAGGTCCTGCCGCTTGGCGGTATGACCAAGTTATAGGCGCGGGCCAAACGCGTCAGGCTATCCATCAAGATGACCACATCGCATTTGTCTTCGACAAGGCGCATGGCTCTTTCCAGGACGAGTTCCGCCACCCGAACATGGTTTGCCGGTTGTTGGTCAAAAGTTGAGGAAACCACATCACCCTTCACACTGCGCTCGATATCCGTCACTTCTTCCGGACGCTCATCGATGAGCAGCATGATCAGTTCGACATCGGGATGATTAGTGGTGATGCCGTTCGCGATTTCTTTCAGCAAAGTCGTTTTCCCTGCTTTCGGAGGCGCAACGATCATCCCACGTTGACCGAAGCCGATTGGCGAGAACAGATCGACCATTCGAGCGGTTACGTTTGTCCGGGTATTTTCCAATTTCATCTGATGGTTCGGATAAATGGGCGTCAGCCCAGGGAAGTGCGAGCGCTCTTTGGCTTGATCAGGACGTTTTCCGTTCACCGTGCTGACTTGCATCAGACCGTAATAACGTTCGGATGCTTTCGGAGGTCTGGCTTTTCCGGCCACTTTGTCCCCATTACGCAGATCGAAGCGTCTGATTTGCGACGTCGATATGTAAATGTCTTCTTGACTCGGCGAATAGTTGATCGGCCTCAAAAACCCGAATCCTTCCTGAGCAACGATATCCAAAATGCCCTCAGTCATAAAGAACCCTTGTTTTTCCTCTTGGGCACGGATGACCGCCAATGACAACTCTTTTTTGTTCATTTGGCTGTAGTAGGGGATCTTCAGTTCTCTGGCATAGGTGTATATTTCTTTCAGAGTCTTACTTTCCAACTCATGCAAGGTAAGCATATCTTCCAAACAGTTCCACCTTCCTCTCTTATGATTCTGATGATGCTTATTTTCAGCAAATGTAATATATAAGATATTCAAAACACCTTCAAAGTTGGTTACTGCTTTGAAGGTGCTCCTTATTATCGTGTTGCGCGAAGAAGTTTATTCTTCGTCTTCGATCATTTTGATATCTGCGCCCAAAGCAGTCAATTTTTCGACGATATGATCATACCCGCGCAGGATATTTTCAATACCGGAAATTGTGGTTGTGCCTTCCGCCATCAATCCCGCAATGACTAGACAGGCTCCAGCACGCAAATCACTGGCTGTAACTTCCGCACCGGTCAATTTATTTGGCCCTTGCATGAAGATCATGTCACTTTCCACCTTGGCCTTCGCCCCCATCCTGCGGAGTTCCGGAATATGATTGACGCGCTTCGGATAAATGGTGTCGACGATGGTGCCGTCACCGCTCGCTTTCAACAACAGAGGAGTCAGTGGTTGTTGCAAGTCCGTCGCAAACCCAGGGTAAGGCAATGTCTTGATATGGACCATCTTCAGGTTCTCGGATTTTTTGACCAGAATGCTGTCCTCACCGATTTCCATCTGTACGCCCATCTCTTCCATTTTTGCAATCAGGCTTTCAATATGCTCGACGATGACATTTTTCACCAGCACACGCTCACCCATTGCAGCGGCAGCGGCCAGATAGGTCCCTGCTTCGATGCGATCAGGTATCACAGTGTGTCTGCAGCCATGTAAAGTTTCAACACCTTCGATCCGGATGATGTCCGTCCCGGCTCCGCGGATTTTCGCTCCCATGTTGTTCAATAGGATACAAACATCTATGATTTCCGGCTCTTTTGCCACATTCTCAATGATAGTTTTTCCTTTAGCTTTGACCGCCGCCAAGATGATGTTAATCGTCGCTCCGATCGAAACTACGTCAAGATAGATGCGCTCGCCCTTCAGACCCTCTTCCGGTGTAGTCAGATAGATGGCGCCCATTTCATTGCGCACTGTCGCGCCCAACGCCTCAAAACCTTTGATGTGCTGATCGATCGGTCTCGGGCCCAGGAAACAGCCTCCAGGCATACCGATAACGCCTTCACCAAATTTTGAAAGGATGGCTCCCATGAAATAATACGAAGCACGTAAGCTTTTGATTTTTCCAGTAGGCATCGGAATGGAAATCATGTTGGTTGGATCGATTATGATGATACCCTCATCCTCATCAAAAGACACTTCTACGTTGAAGTCCTTAAGGATATCAATCAGAGAGTGCACATCCTGAATGTTGGGGATGCCTTCCAAGATGACTGGGGAGTCCGCCAAAATGGCAGCCGGGATCAGCGCAACTGTACTGTTTTTCGCTCCGCTGATGGTAATTTCACCGTTCAACGGTTTATTCCCCTCTATAACTAATTTTTTCATAAAAAAGCCTCGCTTCATGTGTAGTTGCCGAACGACAAATCGTCCGGAAATAAATGGAATCGTTCGCACTGATTGTCTGTATCAGGAAAAACGGCGCAACGATACCGAAATGCCATTATTTTTAGTTTTATTCGATTGTTGGTTGATCATTTACAATTCTAACAAAAATACAGGGTCTATTACTAGTTTTTTTATGCAAACGTCTGCTTTCCGCTATATTCCTCAATTTGATACGGCCGAACAACGCAAAAAGATGGCTAGTAGGCCTCAATCACGATTCAACTGAAGAAAGCTGTCCGTACCTTATGGTCTTATGTTAACACAAACTCAGGAATATATGGAAAACCAGTTGTAACTGCAAGTGAAAAGAATGATTTGTTTCGTTCGGATAAAACAAGAGCATTGAGGAAAAAATAAGAACAAAAAAGGAGATCCGGAACATAGGTCCCAGACCTCCTCGAAGATCGTTTGATTACATTAAGCTTTGTTGCTTGAACCGAAAACTTGCATTCTTTCTTTAACGACAGCAACGATTGCTTCTTTACCAGGTCCGATAACTTTACGAGGATCGTAAACGTTAGCGTCTGTAGCTAATTTTTCTCTTACAGCAGCTGTAAAGACTTGTTGGCATTCAGTGTTCACATTGATTTTTGAATGTCCGAACTCGATAGCTTTTTTGACTTGGTGTTCCGGAATTCCTGAACCGCCGTGCAATACTAATGGTTTGTGAGTCAATTCAGAGATTTCTTTCATTTCGTCGAAACCAAGTACTGGTTCGCCGGAGTAAGGTCCGTGTACAGAACCTAACGCAGCAGCCAATGCATCGATAGCTGTTTCAGTAGTCAAACGTAGGCATTCAGCTGGATCAGCGTATTGGATTCCGCCAGTGATTCCGTCTTCAGTTCCGCCAACAGTTCCGATTTCAGCTTCTACAGAAGCGCCTTTAGCGTGAGCGTACTCAACTACTAATTTAGTTTGCGCAATGTTTTCATCAATAGGGAAATGTGATTTGTCGATCATTACAGATGAGTAACCAGCATCGATAGCGGATTTGCAGCTTTCAAAGCTTGTACCGTGGTCTAGATGCAATGCTACAGGAACAGTGATGTCCATAGTTTCTAATAAAGCATTAGTCATAGCTGCAACAACTAAATGTCCACCCATGTATTTTGCTGCGCCTTCAGAAACACCTAAAATAACTGGAGATTTTTCTTCTTGTGCAGCTTGTAATACAGCTTGCGTCCACTCAAGGTTGTTGATGTTGAATTGTCCTACGGCATACTTTCCTTCTAACGCTTTGTTTAACATATCTGTCATACTTACTAAACGACTCATTCTTGTTGCCTCCTTGGAATCCATTGGTCTATATTTCTTACAACACACCTATTTTAGCAGAAAATGAAAATATTTACTACCTTTTCAGTCAAACCTGCTCATTAAAATACAATATCAGTCAAATCGGGAGCGGAATGTCCCGCTTATTTGCCTGCATTTTCCAAAGATGCCGCGATGAAGCCGTCAAAGATCGGCTGCGGTCTGTTCGGGCGTGAAATGAACTCAGGATGGAACTGGGCAGCAATATAGAATGGATGGTTTTTCAATTCCACAATTTCCACCAAGCGTTGATCAGGGGATACGCCTGAGAAGATCATGCCTTTTTCAGCCAAGATATCACGGTAAGCATTGTTGAATTCATAACGATGGCGATGACGCTCTTGGACCATATCGGCGTTGTGGTAGAGTTTCTTAGCCAATGTGCCTTCCTTCAACTCGCAAGGATACAGACCTAAACGCAACGTGCCGCCCATCTCATCGATGTTTTCTTGGTCCGGCATCAGATCGATGATGTTATTTTTGCATTCCGGATTGGTTTCCGCTGAATCCGCGTCTTCCAAACCAACAACATTGCGGGCAAACTCCACACAAGCCAATTGCATGCCGAGACAGATACCGAAAAACGGCACATTATTTTCGCGTGCGTATTGGATGGCAACAATCTTGCCTTCGATACCGCGGTCTCCGAATCCACCCGGAACAAGGATACCATCCGCAGAAGCCAACTGCTCTTGCGCGTTCGCAGTAGTCACTTCTTCCGCGTTGATCCATTGGATATCGATTTCGGTATTGTGCGCATAACCGGCGTGTTTCAATGCTTCCGCTACAGATAAATACGCATCCTGCAGTTCCACATATTTTCCGACAAGAGCGATTTTAGTTGTTTTTTCGAGACTTTGAACTTTTTCTACCAAAGCTTTCCAATCCGTCATATCGGCTGGCGGCAAATCGGACAGGCCAAGATAATCGCAGACGATTTGGTCCATGTTCTGTTCTTGGAGCATCAAAGGAATTTCGTACAATGTCTCTACGTCGCGGGATTCGATGACCGCTTCGGGTTTCACATCACAGAAGGATGCCAATTTGTTTTTGATATGTTGCGGCAATGGCATTTCTGTACGAACAACCAAGATATTCGGTTGGATACCCAAACTGCGTAATTCTTTAACGCTATGTTGCGTTGGTTTTGTCTTCAATTCGCCGGCTGCGCGCAAATAAGGAATCAAGGTCGTGTGGATGTACAGCACATTTTCAGCGCCTACTTCCATACGCATTTGACGCAAGGCTTCCAGGAATGGCAAGGATTCGATATCCCCAACGGTTCCACCTACTTCAGTGATGACGATGTCCGAATCGGTCGTTTCACCGGCTCGCATGATCTTTTCCTTGATTTCATTCGTGATGTGCGGGATGACTTGGACAGTGGCCCCTAGATAGTCCCCTTTGCGTTCTTTGCGGATGACTTCGGAATAAACCTTTCCGGTCGTCACATTTGAATATTGATTCAGGTTGATGTCTATGAAACGTTCATAGTGGCCTAAGTCCAAATCGGTTTCGGTGCCGTCGTCAGTGACGAATACTTCCCCGTGTTGGTAAGGACTCATCGTGCCTGGATCCACATTGATGTAAGGGTCGAATTTTTGGATTGTGATCTTCAATCCACGGTTTTTCAGCAAACGTCCTAAAGACGCCGCAACGATACCTTTACCGATTGAAGATACTACCCCGCCTGTTACAAAAATATACTTAGTCATTTTTTTCTTCCCCCTGTTTTAAAATGTGCAAAATTATGTCCGAAGGATTCTCCAACGCTGCAATAAACAAAATAAAGCTCCCTGTTCTTAAGAACAGGGAGCCGTAAAAATTCAACGTATGCTTTCCAAAAAAGAATTGCTTTTTTGGGAGCCCAATGAAGATAATACCTCCAATTGCATAAGGTGTCAAGAAAGAATTGGGCACCGGAGGAAATGATTATTTCTCTTCGTCCTTTTCTTCCGCAACGAACTCTTCTTCCTCTTCGAACTCTTCTTCCTCTTCAAGATCTTCCTCTTCAATGATCAAGGTCAAATCTTCTTCGATACCACTCGTGATGTCATCATCGTCATCCGTGATATCCACAGCATCAACATCATCAACTTCGTCCTCATCCACATCGATATCTTCATCTTCGTCAGCAACATCGATATCTTCCGGATCGTCATCATTATAATCGATTACATCATCATCATCTTCTGATGTAGCGAATGCATTCAGCTTCTTGCGTTTCTTGCGGCGGACTTTGACTTCATCCTCATCGATACTGGAAAGAATCTCTTCATCGATTGAATCAATTGGATACCATGAACGCAATCCCCAACGATTTTCTCCTAAAGAAATAAAGCTGCCATCAATGTTCAAGTCAGTGTAGAAACGTGTCATCTTGCCTTCCAATTCTTCTTCCGACATTTCAAGATAGTCCTGTATCTGAACCAATAATTGGTTAAAGTCCAGTACGTCACCGTTTTCTTCGAAAATTGCGTGTGCAACTTCTATCATTGACAATTCGTTTTTGCTAGTACCATCTAATTGCTTCAATTTCAATGGTGTCACGTCCTTTCAAAAGTTTACTCTTAATCATACAATACTCAGGTGGTAAATTGCAATTCAATTCGATAATCTCCCAATTTTTGTTCGTTCATTTGGAGTTCGTAATGCAAGGTGACTTTTCCGGCAAACGGCTTTTCCTTGAACTCCAACAACATTTCATGGGTGATTGTTTCGATTTCCATCAGTCCGGCCGGCGTCGGGAGCATGGCCATGCCTTTTCCTTCTGCATCGAAGGTCATGCGGCTCGTCTGTTCCATTCTGCGGATGATCGTCATCTTGCCTTCACGGGACAGTTTGAACGTGACCGGGACAGCTGTTTCGGCTTCGATATAGCGCAGATAGAGCCAGTTGCCCATTTCCACAATTTGACCCATTCCTTCATATAGGAAGCTTTCCTGCTCCCCTTCTTGCTTCACCAGCGTTTCCAATTGGAACTCGATGGGCATTCCTTCTTTTAAAGACAAGCTTTTCCACCTCATTGACCATCGTGCTGAAGCCTTGCGGCCGCACGAGTTTTTCAAATACAGTATATCGGTAAAAATGAGTGCTGGTCAATCATTTGCGGGCTGATTTTCCAAAATGCGAAGAAATCCTGCCTTTCACTGCAATTCACCCTCAAATCTTTCCTGAACTTTGCTATAATGGGAGCAGAAACAGCCACAAAGATAGGAAACGATTATGACAAACCATTTAAAAAACAACATTTATCATATCTACGATACTTCACATGGAACATTCGGTACCGATGCCCTTTCGCACTTCGCGATGGGCGATGCTTTGATACGGTTGGTCGGGAACGCTGAAGCTCCGGCAGCTCTGCATTTTTGGCCGATGGAAAAACTGGTCATCCTCGGCATGATGGACACGCGCCTGCCCCATCTGGAGGACGGCTTACGTTACTTGCGGAGCGTCCCGACCGGTATCGTCGTCCGCAACGCCGGCGGATTGGCCGTCGTTGCCGATGAGGGGATTCTGAATTTCTCCTTGGTGCTTCCGGAAACCGAGAATGCCAAACTCACGATCAATGACGGGTATGTCCTCATGAAGGAACTGGTTGAGCAGACTTTTTCCGATTCCGAACAAACGATCGAAGCCTTCGAAATCAGCGACTCCTATTGCCCGGGCGATTTCGACCTGAGCATCAACGGAAAAAAATTCGCAGGCATCGCGCAGCGCCGTTTCAAAAACGGTGTGGCCATCATGATCTACATGAGCGTGACCGGCAATCAGCAGCAACGCGGGGAAATGATCCGCCGCTTCTACGCAGAAAGCCTGCAAGGCGAAGAGACCCGTTGGCATTTCCCGGCCGTCAATCCCGCTTCCATGGCGAACTTGGCGGAGTTACTGGATAAACCGTTGACGGTAGCCGATGTGAAGGAACGGATCCTATCCGTCTTCACCAACAACGGCAATACGCTCTTGCCAGGAGAATACACGGAGCGTCTGATGTCAGAGTATGAAACAGCTTATGCGAAAATGAAGAAACGCAATGAACAAGTCAATCAGGAACAGCAGTCCTAAACGGAATGACAGAAAGAGGCGATGCGATTTGAGTACACACTATACCGCGGAATTATTGCCGAAAGAAAAAGTATTTCGTGACCCTGTCCATGACTACATCCATATCCAGTACCGGATCATCATGGACCTGATCAATACACCCGAATTCCAGCGTTTGCGCCGGATCAAGCAATTAGGGACTGCTTCCTATACTTTCCACGGCGCCGAACACTCCCGCTTCAATCATTCTCTGGGGGTTTACGAAATCGCCCGCCGGATCTGCGATAAATTCGTCCGGAATTACCCCAGCAAAGAGCCTGGGGACGGCCTTTGGGATGATGGGGAAAGGCTCGTGACGCTTTGCGCTGCTTTATTGCACGACATCGGCCACGGTCCGTTCTCGCATACCTTCGAAAAAATATTCGATACGGACCATGAAGCCATCACAATCGAGATCATCACCTCACCGGATACCGAAATCAATCGAATCCTGCAGCAGATCGGACCTGATTTCCCGAATCAAGTGGCCGCCGTCATCGCCAAAACCTACGATAATCCGCAGGTGGTGCAACTGATTTCCAGCCAAATCGATGCGGACAGGATGGATTACCTGCTGCGCGACGCCTATTATTCCGGCGTCACTTACGGCAATTTCGATCTGACCAGGATTTTGCGTGTGATCAGGCCTTACGAGAACGGCATCGCCTTTGACATTTCCGGCATGCATGCGGTGGAGGATTATATCGTCAGCCGCTATCAGATGTATATGCAGATCTATTTCCATCCGGTTTCCCGCGGCATGGAGGTCGTTCTCAGCCATCTGTTGAAGCGCGCAAAGGATGTCTATTTGGATGAAAAAACCGAATTCCGGCATACAGCTACATTCCTGACGCCGTTCTTCAAGCAGACTTGGACGCTGAAAGATTACCTGCGTTTGGATGATGGCGTCCTGACGACCTACTTCAACCATTGGCTCGACGAAAAGGATCCTATTCTGAACGACTTGGCCCATCGTTTCGTCAACCGTCACCCTTTCAAATCGGTCCGCTACACAAAAGGACGCGATGATGCTACACTGGAACGCATGAGTGCACTCATTGAGCGCATGGGCTTCAACAGGGACTACTACACCGCTGTAAACAACAGTTATGACCTACCTTATGATCTGTACCGGCCGTACCAGGCCACAACCCGGACCCAGATTGAACTTGTCCAGAAAAACGGCAGTTTCCTGGAGCTATCGCAAGCAAGCTCGATCGTATCGGCTTTGACGGGCAAGGTCCGCGGGGATGAACGTTTCTACTTCCCGCGCGAAATTACCCACAGCGACGAGGAGGCGGGCATCAATCTGTTCGAGTCCCTGTCGCAGGAATTTTCAACCTTTTTCGAGAACGATGAAATTTTACCAACCCAACAAACAGGAGGCACACTATGAACATCAAATTAATCGCCATCGACATCGACGGCACATTGGTAGACCCGGAGTTCAAAATCACCCCGGATGTAAAGGCAGCCATTACGGAAGCGCGTGAAAAAGGCGTCAAAATCGTACTCTGCACCGGCAGACCGTTCCCGGGCGTGAAACGCTACATCAAAGAATTGGAATTGGATCAGGACGAAGATTACGTCATCACCTACAACGGCTCGTTGGTGCTGTCCACCGCAACAAATGAAGTGCTCGTTTCGCACACATTGGATTACAGCGACTTCGTCAGAATCAACGAATTGGCCGACAAGTTCAACGTGCATACGCACGGGATCGACAATGAAGCCATCTACACCGCAAACAAAGACATCAGCATTTTCACAACACGCGAGTCTTTCATTACGACGATGCCGATCCGCTATCGCTCATTGGCTGAATTGCCGGAAGATAAACTGTTCACGAAAATCATGTTCATCGACCAGCCTGAGCTGTTGGAAAAAATGATCCCAGCTATCCCAGCGCAGTTCCATGAAGACTATGTTATTGTCCGCAGCGAACCGCATTTCCTGGAAGTGCTGAACAAAGATGCCGGTAAAGCCAGCGCTTTGGTCGAATTGGCCGCATTGTTGAACATTGATGCAGAAAATATCATGGCCATCGGCGACAATGAGAACGACCTGAGCATGATCGAATATGCAGGCGTCGGCGTCGCAATGGGCAATGCCGTCGATAAAGTGAAGGAAGCTGCAGATTTCGTCACCACATCCAACGCTGAAAGCGGCGTAGCGCACGCAATCCGGACCTACCTGAATAAATAACCCGGAAAAAGATATGCACGGGGCTTTTTGGGATTGAATTTATGCTGAAATAACCCGTCAAAACCAGTTTGGCGGGGAATTCCGCAGCGAATTCGAACCTCACAGGCCAGAAAATAATACCACCCAACCACAACCTGGGCTGTCTCATTGAGACAGCCCAATTATTTTAATCACGCGTGAAGCAGGTGCATGATATGGACAATCATTCGGCAGGGTTCGGCAAAACCCTCCTAAGGATAAGAAAAAACAAACAGTATTCCCAACAATATATGGCCGAAAATAAGATCCATCAATCTACCTATTCCAAGATCGAAAGGGATCTGATCGAGCCGACGCTGGGCAACTATCGGCATCTTTTGAGCAGGCTGGACATGTCCGATGAAGAGCTCCAGTACATCATGAACGATTACAATCATTCCGAAAAGGAACAACTGCTGACGGCTTTCATGAACCTATCCTTCAACGATGTCCCTCTCTTGCAAGAAATTCGGGAGAAAGCCCTGAAGTATCTGGACATGCACACTGATTACATCATCACCGACATCGTTCATCTGACGGATGCGCTGATCATTCTGGCAATAACCGGAGATATTGTAGACGCCCGTAAACATGTTCGCCCTGTTTGGGAAAGGCTCGAGAAGCTTGATGGCTGGTATCTGGTGGAATTAAGGATGATCAATGCAATGCTGTTCCTGTTCCCTATCGACGAAGCCATCCTGATTTCCGGGACCGCATTGGCCCAGGTTCAAAAATACGTCAATCATCCCTTCGCAGGCAAAATCGCTGTCTCGTTGCGCCACAACTTGTGTCTGTTGCTTTTGAAGAACGGACGTTACACAGAGACGATCATGCGCATCGATGAACTGATCCCGGCTGCAAAGGAAGCAGGCTCTTACCGGCATTTGTCCGTCTGTTACCTCAGAAAAGGCCTTTCCTTAGCGAAGACGGGAAATCCCGAAGGCCAACTGCTGATTGACCAAGCATTCCGTTTAATTGAAGTAGCGGATGACCCGGATTTCAAAGTCAACCTCGAAAATGAATATAACCTCCTGAAAGAGCAATCAAACAGCTGATTGCTCTTTTATGCGTATAGGAATATTTTGCAGAAGGGCGAACCATCTGTATTAAAATGAAAGCAACCATGGGAAGACTGTCCTGACAATTCCCGAAATGATTATTTTTTTCTAGGAAGGGGGGAAAGTTCATGAATCCAAAAAGATGCAACTTATGTGCTTATATATTGGGTTCCGTTTGCCTAATCGGAATGGTCCGGTATCCGGAAGTACCTACAAACTGGTGGCTTACAATCGGCATATGCAGCGGTAGCTTGTTTATTTCCAGCAACTGCATGGAATCCACGCAACATTGGACTTTCCTTGGCATCGATGCCTTGAATCTGATCGTGCTGGCCTTGCTTATCCAAGTACTTCCACCAAGTTTGGGGATGGTACTGAATATCGTTGTCCTCTTGGCCATCTTCCTGCTTCTCTATATCAAAAGTACCTTTTACGAAAAATAGCTGTTTTTGTAGTCATTGTATCCGGTCGCAAGCTTGCCTGTTCTGTGAAAGGGGGCCACACCCATGAGTTGGATCCGTCTGATCATCGGCGACATATGGTTTCTGTAGCAAATCGATTACGAAAAAAATAAGCCAAGGCCGGACTTTCCATCCCGGTCTTGGCTTATTTAATTAAATCCTTAAGCTTTTTCGCCTATGAATTCGCCGTTTTTGGTCAAATGTTGTTTCGAAATCTCATTCAGGATCACGTGTACGCTTTCCTTCGATACGTTGGCATTTTTTACGACGGCGTCCACGACATCGCGCATCAGCCCTTGTTTCTGCTCGTCGGTTCTGCCTTCCAGCAATTCGATGTGAACATATGGCATCTTCATTTCCCTCTTTTCGCTTTATGGTTTCAACTCAGTTTCATTTTAACAAGTATCCCTGCGGATTGCACCTCTATTTGGAGGCGATGTAAGTCTTCAGGCGTTCGGCCGCCTCAGCGACCATGTCCGTGCTCAACGCATAGCTCATGCGGACATAGCCTTCTCCGCCGGGTCCGAAGATCGATCCAGGCAGCATGCCAACTTTGGCGTTCATGCCGATTTCACGGCAGAAAGCCTTATCGTCCGTACCGAACTTCGCTGGAATCTTCGCAAAAGCATAGAAGGCACCTTTCAGTGCGGGAACCTCAAAGCCGGCTTCTTGTAAGGCAGGAACGAGGATGTTTCTTCTTTTTTCATATTCGGAACGCATCTTTTCGACATCCGGCGCGCTGTTGCGGAACGCCTCTTCAGCTGCACGGTTGGAAACCGTTACGCCGGTCGTCACCAATTGCTGATGGGCCAAGAACAAAGTCTTCATCCATTTCGCATCCGCTGCGAGCACACCGACACGCCAGCCTGTCATCGCAAATGCTTTCGAAGCGCCTTGGAACAAGATCGTGCGGTCGCGCAGCAAAGTCGCGATCGATGTATGCTTTTCCCCGTAGGTGATTTCGCTGTAGATTTCATCACTCAGCACAAAAATGTCGTACTGCTTGATTGCGTCGGCCAAAGCTGTCAGTTCTGCTTTTGTATAGGTAGCGCCTGTCGGATTGCTTGGATAGTTCAAAAAAATCGCTTTTACATTTTCATTTTCGGCCATCGTCTTGTGCAGCAGCTCCGGCGTCATCAAAAAGCCGGTATCGGAAGTATCGACGAGGATGCATTCACCGCGATTAAGTTCCACCGCATAGCTGTACAATGGAAAGAACGGCGACGGGATAATGACCTGATCGCCAGGGTTCAACAAGCCGAAAGCCGCGGCAAATAGCCCTTCAGTGGCACCCACCGTCATCACGATCTCCGTTTCGGGATCGTAGTGCAGATCATATTGCTTTTCCAGGAATGCGCTGACTGCTTCACGGACGCCGATTTCGCCGGAAGTATGCGCATAATGGGAAGCATTCTCTTCTATCGCCTTGATGGCAGCTTGCTTGACGTTTTCGGGCATGTCAAAATCCGGTTCCCCGATCGTCATCGGGATGCAGTCTTCCACACTGCGGAATAATTCATCAAATTCGCGGATCTGCGAAGGTTTGATGCGGGAAAATAGTTCATTCGTTGTCAAAGCCATGTAGTACATCCTCCATCCAAGTGTGCATCACCGCCAGAAACCCTCGGCGCATGCTTTTATATAGACTATATTCTTTTTCTCACATAATTTTAATATTAATCAGAATACGACTATTCTGTCCATAAGTCAAGCGTGCCATAGCCTCATCCGTTTCAAGAGAGCGTTTTCCCTTTTTCAAAATGAGAAAAAACAAAATTTTTCCGTTTCTTTTTAATCTTATCTGTTGACAAAGAAAGCGGGATTCGGTATATTAATCACATCAAAAACACAGCGAAGAGAAGAGTAAATCATTCCACTCCTTTATTAGAGAGCTTGGTCAGGTGAAAACAAGCAAGGAAGTGTTGGTTGAAGATGGTCTCAGAGTGGCTTGTCCGAAGAGTAACTTCTTAAGACAGGACGGGAGCGCCCGTTACAGTGTCACAGTATGACTTGCAGCATTTTGCAGGCGCACTGGCTAAGGCGGATGCAGCGATGCTTTCGTGAACTAAGGTGGTAACACGAGATCGAACTTTGACCTCTCGTCCTTATCTTGCGCATAGAATATGCAGCAGATAAGGCGGGAGTTTTTTTGTTTCTATGATATAATTTAAACGCAACGAAGAGGAAAGTAAGAATCGGAACGTATCACAGCGAGCCTGGCAGGATGAGAACAGGTATACGGATCGGTTTTGAAGATGGCCTCGGAGCGGGAGGAGTGAGCTGACATGTCAGCAAATTCCTCAAGGGAGCACCCTTTATCGTGCACGAGTGAAGCAGGTCTTCACTCCTGGAGGAATCCTGCCGCGAGGAGGATTCGAACAAAGGTGGTAACACGAAGCGTCCGCATTCGTCCTTAACGTCATATTTTTTTGATGTAGGATGGATGCTTTTTTTATTAGAGGAGGAAAGATACATGATCAGTCTACAGGATATCTCAGTGACTTTTAAAACTGACAAAAACAAAGCCATCCATGCCGTACAGCATGTTTCGCTGGAAGTCGATAAAGGCGACGTCTATGGTATCGTCGGCTACAGCGGCGCAGGCAAAAGTACATTAGTAAGGACCATCAATCTTCTGCAGCGTCCGACCGAAGGAAAAGTCATCGTGAGCGGAAAAGACATGATGGCATTGAATGACAGGGACTTGCGTGACTCGCGCAAAAAAATCGGGATGATTTTCCAGCATTTCAATCTGATGCACTCCCGCACCATTCACGAAAACGTCGCATTCCCCTTAAAGAATTCTTCCTTAAATAAACAGGAAATCCACGACAAGGTAACGGAACTTCTTTCCTTGGTCGGGTTGTCCGAAAAAGCCAAAGCTTACCCTTCCCAATTATCAGGCGGGCAAAAACAACGTGTGGCAATCGCCCGCGCTTTGGCGAATGACCCGGAAGTGCTGCTTTGCGACGAAGCGACCAGCGCTTTGGATCCGAAGACGACTTCTTCGATACTTGCACTATTGAAAGAGCTGAACAAAAGATTGAACTTGACGATCGTCATCATCACCCATGAGATGCAAGTCGTGAAGGAAATCTGCAACAAGGTGGCTGTAATGGAAGACGGCGGTGTGATCGAATATGGTTCGATCCTGGATATCTTCACGAAGCCGCAGAACCAATTGACGAAGGACTTCATCGATACTGCAACACATGTCGAACATGGCATCGAGACGGTCATCACCCACCCGACCATCCTGAACCTGAACGAGCATGATGTGCTGACGAAGCTTTCATTCGTCGGCGGTTCCACAGGCGAGCCGCTCATCGCCAAACTGGCCAATACATTCAATGTCCAAGGCAACATCCTCTTCGGAAACGTTGAGATTCTGCAGGACACGCCAGTCGGCACCCTGCTCCTCGTCCTGAGCGGAACACCTGAAGCAATCGCGAAATCCGTCCGCTATCTGCAGGATACTGGTGTTACGGTAGAAATCATCACCGCTGAAATCATCGCCGAAAAGAAAAATAGAGGAGGAGACGAAGAATGAACACATTCATAACAACCTTTCTCCCTAACGTCTCTGAGATTTGGGATGAAGTTCTCCTGAGCACATGGGAGACCTTATACATGACACTCATTGCCGGACTGATTGCAGGTGGGCTTGGCGTCATCCTAGGCGTCATCTTACTGGTCACAGAAGATGGCGGCATCCTGGAGAACAAACACCTGTACAACGTTCTGGATAAGCTGGTCAACATCTTCCGGTCGCTGCCTTTCATCATCCTGATGGCACTGATCGTACCGTTCACGCGTTTTGTGGTCGGCACTTCGATCGGAACGACCGCATCGATCGTACCACTTGTGGTAGCGACGGTTCCCTTCTATGCCCGTCAGATCCAAAACGCATTAGTTGAAGTCGATCCCGGCGTCATCGAGGCGGCCCAATCAATGGGTGCCAGCCCTGGTGAAATCATCTTCCGGGTCTACCTGAAGGAAGGCTTGGCCGGCATCATCCGCGTGTCATCCGTAACGATCATCAACCTGATCGGGTTGACAGCAATGGCTGGAGCCATCGGCGGAGGCGGCTTGGGTAACCTGGCCATCACCCGCGGCTACAACCGATTCCAGAACGACGTGACTTTGGTCGCAACCATCATCATCCTGATCATCGTATTCATCAGCCAAGCCATCGGAAATGCCTTGGTCAAAAAAGTAAGTCACTAAAATAAAACAAAAATCGGAGGAAACAAATCATGAAAAAGAAAAACGTATTATTCTCAGGTGTTGCAGCACTTACCTTATTTTTAGCAGCTTGCGGAAGCAGCGATTCGAACACGGACTCAGCAGCGGACACGGCTTCTTCAGATAACGAAACAGTGAAAATCGGCGTAGTCAGCGAAGTCGAAGTTGAAGTCTGGGAAGATGTAGCCAGCCGTTTGGACGCAAAAGGGATCGAATTGGAAATCGTCCAATTCACCGACTATGTACAACCTAACGTCGCGTTGGAGAATGGAGACATCGACCTGAACGCATTCCAGCACGTTGCTTATCTTGAAGATTTCAACGCCAATAACAAGTCTGATTTGACTCCTATCGGCTTCACTTATGTTTCTCCACTTGGTTTGTATTCCGAAAAAGTTACGGACTATGCGGACATCGCCGATGGAGCTAAAATCGCCATCCCTAACGATGTGACAAACGGCGGACGCGCACTCTTATTGTTGCAAGCAATCGGCCTGATCAAAGTCGACGAAGCAAAAGGAACAACACCGACAGTCAGCGACATCACAGAAAACCCGAAGAACATCAGCTTTGAAGAATTGGATGCTGCACAAGTCGCACGCTCCCTTCCTGATGTGGACGCAGCGATCATCAACACGAACTATGCTACTGATGCAGACCTGAATCCTAAAGAAGACGCCTTATTCCTTGATACTGACAACATTGCAAGCGTTGCGGACGTCTACAAAAACGTTGTAGCGGCACGTTCCGCAGATGTAGACAACGAAACCTACAAACAAGTTGTTGCGGAATACCAAACATCCGAAACAGCAGCAATCCTGGATGATGTCACAGAAGGCAACGACGTACCCGCTTGGGAACAGTAAGACCCATTAACTTGTTTACAAAAATCACGTTTGCAGACGTGATGTAAAAATAAAAAAACAACAATCGGAGGAAATACATTATGAAAAAGAGTAAATTATTTGGTGGCCTAGTCCTTACAGCTTCATTATTCCTGGCAGCATGCGGAAACGGCGGAACAACAGCAGATTCATCTGCTGCGGAGTCAAGCAGCACAGTTGCAACAGAACCAACTACAGTCAAAATCGGTCTGGTCAGCGAATCCGCAGTCGAAATCTGGGAAGCCGTCGCAAATCGTCTGGAAGACGAGAACATCAATCTTGAAATCGTCAAATTCACTGACTACAACCAACCGAACATCGCGTTGGATAACGGTGAACTCGATTTGAATGCCTTCCAGCACGTAGCCTTCCTGGAAAACTACAACGCAAACAACGACGCAGACTTGACGCCAATCGGATTCACTTTTGTGTCTCCATTGGGAATCTACTCTAACAATTATACAGATTACAGCGAAATTAAAGACGGCGACACGATTGCTATCCCTAATGACGTAACCAACGGCGGGCGCGCTTTGTTGCTATTGCAAGCCATCGACTTGATCACTTTGGACAACGCAACAGGCACAACACCAACCGTAAGTGATATCATCGAAAATCCTAAGAACCTGAACATCGAAGAATTGGATGCTGCACAATTGCCGCGTTCGCTTGAAGATGCAGGCGCTGCAGTCATCAACACCAACTTTGCCGTCGATGCGGGACTTGTACCGACTGAAGATGCCCTTTACCTGGATACAGACAACATCCAAAATGTCTTGGACATCTACAAAAACGTTGTGGCTGCCCGTGCAGAGGACGTCGACAATGAAGTCTACAAAAAAGTTGTAGCTGCATACCAAACAGAAGAAACAAAAGCTTTGATCGCAGAAACAACTGCTAACACAGATATCCCTGCTTGGGACTAAGCGATCGCCTTTCTTCATCTTCAACAGCCTGAAAACATACTAAATTTACGAGTAGCATCAAGCCTGTGCGTTTCTTTCGCGCCGCTCTTGATGCTATCTTTATATACAAAGGAGCCCATTACTAATGAAAAATAAGACATTTCTAGCAACCTTGACCCTTTCAGCCAGCCTTTTCCTTGCCGCTTGCGGCAGCGCAGCCTCCGATTCCTCATCCAGCGACGTGACCTCTGCCGAAGCGACTGAGCCCGTCAAAGTCACATTGGGTGTCGTCGGCGAAGTTAACGAGCCTTGGGATTACGTCATCGAAGAGCTGAAAGAAAAAGAGAATATCGAAGTCGAAATGGTCAAATTCACCGACTACACGACTCCTAACAATGCTTTGGCCGAAGGTGAAATCGATCTGAGTTCTTTCCAGACAGAGATCTTCATGGACAACTACAACAAAGATCATGGAACGGAATTGACGACCATCGGCTATACTGTAATGGCTCCTTTAGGACTTTATTCCGAAAAAATCACGGACATCAGCGAACTGAAGGACGGCGACACCATCGCCATCCCGAACGACGTCTCCAACGAGGGGCGTGCTTTGATTCTGTTGCAGACAGCCGGATTGATCACCCTTGATCCTGAAGCCGGTTTGGTTCCGACAACCGAAGATGTCGTCGAAAACAGATTGAACCTGCAGTTCCAGACGCTTGAATCCAACCAGACCGCCCGCGCTTTGCAGGACGTGACAGCTTCCGTCATCAACAGTGGCATGGCCGTGGACGCCGGCTTCATCCCGAGCGAAGATGCCGTCTTCCTTGAGCCGGTAACCGAAGACTCAAAACCTTATTACAACGTCATCGCGGCACTTTCCAAAGATGTCGACAACGAAGTCTTCCAAACGATCGTAAAATACTACCAATCCGAAGGCACGGCGAAAGTCATCGAGGAATCTTCAAAAGGCTCGCAATTCCCGGTTTGGGACGAAGCAAAATAATATAGAACAGCTGAATTTTTTCGAGGGGCTTGGGCCATTTGGCCAAAGCCCCTTTCCTATACAAATCCAAGGAGGAATCATCCATGACAATCACCCAACAACAGATCCACGAAGAAGTTAACGATATCTACGACTACATCATCGCCCTACGCCGCCATTTTCACCGTCATCCGGAGCCGAGCCTGAAGGAATTCGAAACGATCCAACGCATCAAGGAAGAAGTCGAAGAAATCGGCGTGCCTTACATAAATGTCGGAGATACAGGCATCTTGGCCACCTTGATCGGCGGAAAAGGCACGGGAAAAACGATTCTTTTGAGGGCCGATATCGATGCGTTGCCTTTGCCGGATGAGACCGGCAAACCCTACGCATCCGTCAATCCCGGCTTCAACCATGCCTGCGGGCACGATGGCCATACGGCTTCCCTATTGGGCGCGCTGAAAGTCCTGAAGGAACATCAGGATGAATTCTCCGGAACGATCCAGTTCGCCTTCCAGCCGGCAGAAGAAATCGGCGCCGGTGCCCGCCAATTCGTGCGCGCCGGCTATATCGACGGCATCGATCATGTCTTCGGCATCCATCTCCAATCCGGCACGCACGTGGGCAAAATCGTCGCGACACCGGGCCCTTCCAATGCATCCTGCGATATCTTCAAGATCAAAGTTTTCGGAAAGAGCGGACATGTCTCGCGTCCGGATCTGGGGCGTGATGCCTTGGTCAGCGCAGCCGCCATCGTAACGGAACTGCAGACGATTGTCTCTCGGGAAGTGAAGCCGACAGATGAAGTCGTCGTCGGCATCGGCGTGCTGCGTGCCGGAACGAACTACAACATCATCGCCAACGAGGCCGAAATCGAAGGTACCGTTCGCACTTTCAGCCATGAAGTCCGCGCGCAAGTGCTGGAGGCTGTTGAAAGGATCGCCCGGAATGTTTCCGATGCGCACCGCACAACCATCGAATTCTCCAACTACGATGCCGCAGCCCCATTGATCAATGACATCCAAGCAGCCAACCATGCTATCCGGGTCGCATCGAACATCGTGGGTCCAGAAAATGTCATCACCGATAGCCCAAAAAGCATGGGCGCTGACGATTTTGCGGATTACTTGGCGGTCGCGCCTGGTGTCTATTGCTTCATTGGCACCCAAAGCAGCGAAGAGACCGCCTACGGACATCATCACGAGAAATTCGACATCGATGAAAAAGGCTTGGCCATCGCGACGGAATTGCATATTTCATACGCGTTGTCCTACTTGAAAGAGCCTTTTTAATGCACAAAAACGCATCGCTCAGATGGGTCATTCCATCTGAGCAACGCGTTTTAAATTTTTTCAGAAAGCATTTTGCACGTTTATCCGAAATCGATGCTGCCTTCTGCATTGTAGAATTCGCGCCAATCAACAAAGCCGGCATCCAGTCCGCGGAGCAGCACTTCGGCTGTGCCAATATTGGTGGCCAAAGGGATTTCATAAACATCACTCAATCGGATCAAAGCGGTTACATCCGGTTCATGCGGCATAGCGGCCAAAGGATCTCTGAGGAAGATAACCATATCCATCTTGTTTTCCGAAATCATGGCGCCGATCTGTTGATCCCCTCCAAGCGGACCTGATTTGAAACGGTGCACACTCAATCCAGTCGCTTCCATGATGCGGGTGCCGGTCGTTCCGGTCGCAAACAATTCATGTTCTTCCAGAATCGCTTTATAGGCGGTACATAATTGAATCATCAAATCCTTTTTTCGGTCATGCGCAATTAATGCTACTTTCATTCGATTTCCTCCTTACCATTTTATAAGAATAGTATATCATTTCAAGTGTTTTATGGTTGAAACGGTCGCAATATTTTTCTTTTCTGTACTAAAATAGCCAAAATATATACGGATTTCTTCATATTATCTTCACAATTCAGGACTATTATACAGATAGGCCAATCACAAACAATCTTTTTACTCTTCTTTACTCCTCCAAAGTAAAGAACAACTCCTTTAAGCCACCGTTCTTATGATCGGTGGTTTTTTTGTGGAAATGAAGGGGCTGTCCAGGGCGCTCAGGACGCACAAATTACCGAACTCAAAAAAGCTCAGCGGGATATCAATCCCCGCTGAGCTTTTTCATGCATGCAATTTAAGCCAATTCTTCTCCATTGGAAGCAATAACCTTCTTGTACCAATCGAAGGAATCTTTTTTGCTTCTTTCCAGTGTGCCGTTGCCTTCGTTGTCCCGGTCGACATAGATGAAGCCGTAGCGTTTCTTCATTTCGCCTGTCGTGAAGGATACGCAGTCGATGCAACCCCATGGTGTGTAGCCCATCAGATCGACACCGTCTTCTTCGACAGCTTTTTTCATTTCTTCAATATGAGTCTTGAGGTAGTCGATGCGGTAAGGATCGTGGCAGCTGCCGTCCTCTTCCATGACGTCGATTGCGCCGAAGCCGTTTTCAACGATGAACAACGGTTTTTCATAGCGCTCATAGAACAGGTTCAATGTGTAACGCAAGCCTTCCGGATCAATCGCCCAGCCCCAGTCGGACTCTTCGATGAACGGGTTCTTCACGGAATGTGCGCTGGAACCGTCGAGAGCTTTCGATACATCTTTATTTACGGTCGAATCGACACAATTACTCATGTAGTAAGAGAAGCCGATATAGTCGACAGTGCCTTCCGCCAAGGCTTTTTTGTCTGCTTCGGTGATGTCCAGGTTGAAGCCTTTTCTTTCGAACATCTTCGAAGCGTAAGCAGGATAGTGGCCGCGGCATTGCACGTCGCAGAAGAACCAGCGGTCATGCATCATTTGGTTGGACAATACCATATCAGCAGGTCGAGACGAATACGGATAAATCGGAACCATTGCGATCATATTTCCGATCTGGAAGTCCGGGTTGATCTCTTTACCGATTTTTACAGCCAATGCGCTGGCAAGCAATTCATAGTGCCCACATTGGTACATCGCTTCTTCCGGATTCGGGTAGTCGCCGAAATGCGCGCCGGAGTTTGTCCAGCCAAAGATATCGTTCTTGTAGTTCATTTGGTTGTTGATTTCATTGAAGGTCATCCAATATTTCACTTTGTCTTTGTAGCGCTTGAAGCAGACTTCCGCAAATTTTACGAAGAAATCGATTGTCTTGCGGTTCATGAAACCACCGTATTCCTTGGCCAAGTGGTATGGCATCTCGAAGTGGGAAAGCGTGATGACAGGTTCGATGCCATATTTCAATAATTCGTCGAAAACATCATCGTAGAACTGCAGCCCTTCCTCATTCGGTTCCGCTTCATCGCCATTCGGAAAAATGCGCGTCCAAGCAATCGATGTGCGGAAACACTTGAAGCCCATCTCGGCGAACAAGGCGATATCCTCTTTGTAGCGTCCGTAGAAGTCGATGCCGACGTGATTCGGGTAATAATTGCCTTCGACCACACCATCCGTGATGACGCGGGGAACGCCGTGCGCTCCGGCTGTCATGACGTCCGCCACGCTCAAGCCTTTGGAAGTGTTCAGAACCCCTCCTTCAAACTGATGCGCCGCTAATGCGCCACCCCACAAAAACTCTTTATCCAATGCCATAATGATCTCTCCTCTTATTTATATTTGATTTTATAAACCAAGATAATTGAAGCCAGTACCAAGGTGATGCCGTTCGCTGAAATGACGGCATAATCCTGGATGTTCCATCCGTGGATCAACCACAAAAATACGCCGACCACAAACATGGCATACATACCCAACGAGATGCCAGAAGTATCCTTTGTTTTGATGATCTGCCACGCCTGCGGAACGAAGGATAACGTTGTTAAAACAGCTGCGATGAACCCTATCATTAATATTCTCCCCCTACCGATATGGATGTGCGTCTCAAATGATTAGTGAGGTGGCTACATTCTTATACAACTCGATTATAATGGATAACAGAACAGAAACAACAACTTACAAACACTCCGTAACAACGTTTACAAATTCCCTATTTTTTTGCTCTGGATTATCAAATAACATTCGCAAATATGATAGGATAGTCTTGAGGTTCAGATGAAACACGAGCGGAGGGTGCAGATGCTTATCAGAGAACGGCTGGAGAATTTCGATTTCTCAAACAGCGAACAAAAGATAGTAGCCTATATATTGAAAAAAAAAGCGGCCATCCAGGAAATGACCACCAAAGAGATTGCCGAAGCAACTTATACATCTCCTTCCACATTGGTAAGGATTGCCCATAAGATGAACTTCAGCGGTTGGAGCGATTTGAAGGAAGCCTTCTTGAAAGAAGAAGAATATTTGCAAAAACACTTCAGTGAAATAAACGCTAATCTGCCTTTTCAAGGTAATGATACCATCATGTCAATTGCAAGTAAAATTGCTGCCTTGGAGAAGGAATCCATCGACGATACCTTGTCGCTGATTACCCATGACGACCTGCAGAAGGCTATCCAGATTATCCGGAAGTCTTCCTATACTAGTCTTTTTGCCGTCAGCAACAACCTGTTGATTACGCAGGAATTCCAACACAATATGTCGCGGATCAAAAAGCGGGTGGACATCTGCTTGCTGCAGGGCGAAACGATCTTCAAGGCGCACCTGGCCGATCCTTCCTCTTGCGCAATCATCGTCTCCTATTCCGGAGAAACTGCGATATTGAACGAAACAATCCAATATTTAAAAGCGAACAATATCCCTGTCATCGCCATCACCAACATCGGAGACAACACGACCGCCCGGCTTGCTGATTGCGTACTCAAGATCTGCACAAGGGAGAAACTCTATTCAAAAATCGCTACCTTCTCCACCGACAGCGCCATTGTTTACTTGCTGGACGTGCTTTATTCCTGCATCTTCGCGCTCGACTACGATGCCAACCTGCAGCTGCGGATCAGCACTTCCAAGATGATCGAATCCTCTGGCAGGTTCTCTACGGTGGATATCATCAAGGAAGAGGATCAAGGTCCGAGATGATAAAATATCCGTCATGTCCATGAAAACAGCAAATATAAGATAGAATTTCTTCATGTTTTTTTCACAGGTGAGGACTATTATAAGTTCAAGCCAATTAAACAATCTTTTTACTCTTTTTCTCTTCTTTACTCCTCCAATGTAACGAGCATACAAAAAACCATCGCCCTCAACCCGGCGATGGTTTTTTTATGCTGGTCAGCCCAGCTTCTTAGTCATGATGAAGTCGGTCTGTTCATCGTCGCCCATGAAAAACGAATGCGAACCGGTATGAATGAAGCCCATCTTTTCATAAAATGCGATGGCGTTCACATTGTGTTCCCAAACCCCCAGCCAGATCAGTTCCTTGGCTTGAGCGCGCGCGCTTTCGATCGCTTTGTCGATCAAATATTTCCCTAGACCTCTGCGCTTGAAATCAGGGTGGATGTAGATCCGCTCCACTTCCAACGAATCGGCAGCCATATCTTCCGTCAGGGCTTCCTCGACATTGATCTTCATGTAGCCCGCAAGTTTCGCCCCGTCATACAGAAAGTAGAAGGTCGAACCGGCAGTCGAAAGTTCCTCCCTCAGCTTTTCCGGATCGTAGGCCTTGTCCAGGTAAGCCTGCAGGTCTTCCGGCGTGTTGTGGGCAGCGAACGTGTCCGTGAACGTTTCGATGCCGATTGCTTGAAGATCCGCTAAATCTTCGCTGCCACATTTTTTCAGTCTGATTGCCATGTATGATGCACTCCTTATCCTTACTTCAATAGTTTCTTTTGTTGCCTTTTTTCACGTATTCCCAGTCGCCTTCGACATTCTTCCTGACCCTTTGGAGCAGTCCGCTGAGAACCGTCGCTTCCTCTTCCGAAAATCCCTGCAGCGCTACCCGTTCCGAATGCTCGTTTTCTCTGCGGATGTTCGGGAAGATTTCGTTCCCTTTTTCCGTCGGGAAGATGTGTTTGATTTTTCTGTTTGCGGAGTCGGCTTTCTTTTCGATGAAGCCGTTCGCTTCCAGTTTTTTGATGGCGCGCGAAGCCGTCGTGCGGTCCACTTTGATCATGTCCGCCAGTTTTTCCTGGATGATGCCAGGATTTTCGCAGATGCGGATGAGGTACAAGTATTGCCCCCTCGTCAGGTCGAACTCCTTGAACTCGATGTTCGCGATTGAGTCCAAAGCCCTGCCGATCATGCCGATTTCGCGGAGAATTTCCGCCATACCAATCACCTACCTTCTTCAGGAAATTTAGATAAAGCATAACGGATTTTTATTGCATTTGCAACAAAACATTCAAATAAATAGAGAGGTGGCGCTCCAAATGTCGGATATTCCCAGTTTATCCGACAACTCTCACTGTTCCAGCGGATAACAAGGTGCCTCGGATGAAACTGGCACACAAAAAACTCCAAGTTCGCTGCGCGAACAAATCCATGACAGAAAATAAGTTGCCCCTTATAATTTAGTTGAAGGTAACACAAATTCAAGCTCTTAACGGTGTTTTGCCGAACCCGTACAAAAAA
>NZ_JBAVFV010000014.1:0-13071 GCF_049684335.1 Trichococcus sp. | reverse complement strand
TTTTTTGTACGGGTTCGGCAAAACACCGTTAAGAGCTTGAATTTGTGTTACCTTCAACTAAATTATAAGGGGCAACTTATTTTCTGTCATGGATTTGTTCGCGCAGCGAACTTGGAGTTTTTTGTGTTATCCGGAATGTTGATGGCTTATAAAAATAATTGTTTAAGCACCGGCTTATGGGTGAATGTTAAGAAGCGGTCAGTACAGTTGTTGTATCCATACTTCACATTTAGCTTGATAACATTGATATGGTTAGTGGTCGATCAACTGAAGCACGGACATGCAGATGCAAATTTTATTATACAAGTTATCATAGACACATTAAGTCTGGATGGTTATGGTGCAATATGGTTTTTACCAGCGTTGCTGATGGCTGAAATCTTTTTTCTGATGATATTCAGAGGGCATAAGAGGAGCATCCTCTTAGTTGGTTGTTTAGTGTTGCTGACTTCTGTGAGTGGAATGTATTTACAGGTTGCTATTCCGCTTGAAAGAGACTTGCTGACCACGTATTTAGAACGATTCTACAATATGTTTAATCGGTCTTTGATTGGAGCTGTTTTTATCTGGTTCGGGTACAGCCTCTTTAGAAAATTAGAGAAGGTAGATACTGTTGCCAACAAACCGAGACTGATCATTTTGGGGATTGTGATGTTTGTCGCCAATTTCTTTTTAGCACAAAGCAACCCCTCGGTAGATTTACATTATTCTGTCCTGAATAATCCAGTATTGTACTATGTGTGCGCACTACTGGGCACTGTTTCCACGCTGTTGTTCTTTAAATTTATTATTCCGAATAATAGGGTTTTAGAGTATTTTGGCAGAAATTCAATGATAATTATGGGAACTCAGTCGATTGTTCCGCTAACAGAAATTTCAAAGAATATTCTAGGTATGACGGGGATGTCTTTTGAGCGATATTCCTATGATGTTATGATTTGTATTTTAAGCATGATCATGAATCTTGCGATAATCGAATTGATCAACAGATTCTTTCCTTATATTTTGAGGAGAGTGCCTTTTAGGGAATTTACTGCAAATGCTGGATAACTAATAAAAAAGAAGAGACCATCCAAACTAAAATGGATGATCTCTTCTTTTTCGTTGCTATTTTTTATCGGCATCCTCTGGGTGCAGGTGCACGATTTTTTCCCCGCCCAAAATATTTTTCACATCAGTCCGGCGTTTGTCTTTTTGGGCTTCGACCAATTTCTTAGGCGTAATGTCATTACCCTCAGGATCGTAAACCTTTGAATTCAAAAGGATTTCATCAAATGAACTGCGGAATGATTTAATGTAGGTTTGGCGCAGTTGTTGCTGCTCGATTTTTTCGGTTTCGGTCAGACCTTCCGTCGATTTGGCTTTACGGGCCAATTCATTGATTCTGTTTAACAGTTTTTCCATATATGTTTCTCCTCTCATGTGGAAGGAGATATCAGAAGTGTTTGTTGTACCAAGCTTTCGCCGCAACAACCTCTTCATTCGTCAGTGAGTGCCCAGCGTTTCCCCAATAAATGGATACCTCACTGCCGGCTCCTTCTAGTGTTGCCTTCAATTCCGTACTTTCTTCCGGTGCGCAAAGCGGATCATTTGTGCCCGCACCGATAAAGACGGGAAGGGAATGCAGATCAGGCAATTGACGATTGCGGAACGGCACCATCGGATGATGAAGGATGGCCCCTTTGACAGCATCTTTGAAA
This sequence comes from Trichococcus sp., assembly GCF_049684335.1. Lineage (GTDB taxonomy): Bacteria > Bacillota > Bacilli > Lactobacillales > Aerococcaceae > Trichococcus. The sequence continues at coordinate 11,371 of NZ_JBAVFV010000014.1, read as the reverse complement.
GAGTATATCATACTCCCGGCTATATTTGCACCATTTGAGTATCCGATCACTACGATGTTATTCCGGTCGAAACCATATTCTTTGGAGGCATCATCCAAGAATGCAATCAATTCCTTTGTGCGATAATCCAAGTCGTTTTCGTCGAATACGCCTTCTGCCAAACGGCGGAAATAACGGTTCATACCGGATTCGGTCACGTTTCCGCGCACACCCAGCAGCGAAGCTTCCGGATCGATCGCCTCTCCAAGGAAAAACAGGTCGTGCTCGGTTCCGCCTGTGCCGTGCAATAATAGCAACAAAGGCCTTTCCGGAGTCCCTTGTTTGAAAATATGTTGATGATTCATCTAGATCAATCCTCTCTGTTTAAACGTTGCGCACTTCGAACGGAATGAGTCCTGCCGTCAATGCCTCGCGTCTGCTTTCGTATTGCGGCGGCAACATCAATTTCTGGCCCATCGTTTCGCGTGGCTCATCGATAGCGAACCCCGGCGAATCCGAAGCAATTTCGAAAAGGATGCCGCCTTTTTCCCTGAAGTAAAGGGCTTTGAAATAATTGCGGTCCCGGACTGGCGTGGCGTGCTGTCCAAGGGCGGTGACATGCTTCAGCCAATCCAGATGATCCGCTTCATCTTTGGCGCGCCATGCGATATGATGGACGGTTCCGACACCCATGACGCCGGCGCCGACGGAAGTCATCTTGATGTCGACGGTATTGCCGAGAGCAGCCTCGGAACGGAAGCGGATCAGGTCATCTTCCTCCGCGATGCGTTCCAATCCCATCACTTTTTCGACGACAGCTGCAGTTTCCTCGGGCGCTCCCGTCAACAGGACGGCTCCCGCAAAGCCTTTGATGGCATGTTCGGATGGCACGCCGTTGAAGGAATAAGGATTATTTTTTCCGTCTTCACGCTCCACCAATTCCAGATGCAGACCATGGGGATCATCAAAGTCCAGGTAATTTTCCCCGAAGCGGGTCGATATATCGAACGGAATGTTGTAATCGGCCAGGCGGTTTTTCCAGAATGGCAAGGATCCGGCCGGAACCGCATAAGCGGTGATGCCGACCTGTCCATCACCGATGCTGCCTTGGCGGGATTTGGCCCAAGGGAAGAACGTGATGACGGTCCCGGGATCGCCATCCGCGTTACCGAAATAAAGGTGATACGTTTCCGGATCGTCGAAGTTGACGGTCTGTTTGATCATGCGCATCCCGAGCACACCGGCATAAAAGTCGACGTTCTCCTGCGGATGTCCCACGATGGCGGTAATATGATGGATTCCTGCTGTTTTCTTCATTATAAAAGACACTCCTTTTTACTTGCTTTGGGTTTATCAAACTTATTATCTCGAATTCGAAATAATAATAACATGTGGGAATGACACTGTCAAATAGTAAGCATCCAGCAGTCGCAAGTCCGAAATTTTCCTGTGGGTAAATAAAAAGTTAAGATAGGAGTAAAATTTACCGCGGGGCATATGCTATAATTAAAGCTACAACAACAGAGGAATGAGGGGTAATTTTGCAGGATAGCAGCATCGATCAAGTCATACGGGATTTTGTCAGTAAAGGCATTGCGGCCCATCGCATCCATAGCCTGGATGAGCGATACGCCATCAATCACCTATTGGGCCTATTAGGGATGGATGCTTATGATGTTCAAAAAATACCTTCCATTCCTTTGCCCAATTTACTGGACTCACTGGATCGGATGATCGGCTATGCGATCGGAAAACGTCTGATTTCAGATGTTCCTGAGGAAATCGAAATCATGGAAGCACAAGTCATGGAACTGGTCACACCTTTGCCTTCAGAAGTGAATAAGCGTTTCTGGATGCATTATGAAGAAGCACCGATGCGGGCAACCGATGAGTTCTATCGTTTGAGCCAGGACAATGACTACATCAAGACAAGGAAAATCGCAAAAAATAAACATTTTTCGATCGATTCCAAGTACGGCAAGCTGGAAATCACGATAAACCTTTCCAAACCTGAGAAAACGCGTCAACAGATGGAATTCGCGCGCCAAACGGAAGGCGGCAACTATCCTGTTTGTGCGCTTTGTATGGAAAACGAAGGATACCGAGGGAGAGCGGACGCCGCCGCAAGAAGCAACCATCGGATCGTGCGCGTTCCTTTGTTCGGGGAGAATTGGGGCTTTCAGTATTCGCCTTATTCCTACTACAACGAACACTGCATCATCCTTTCCGAAGAGCATGTGCCCATGAATGTCACGGAAGAGACGATTGCGAACCTGTTGGAGATCGTGACGATCTTCCCGCACTATTTCATCGGTTCCAACGCGGGCTTGCCGATTGTCGGGGGTTCCATCCTTAGCCATGAACATTATCAAGGCGGGCGGCACCACTTTCCGATGGAAGCTGCCCAAGTGCTCCGGAACCTGGCACTGAAAGGTTTCCCGGAAGTCGAAGCGGAAATACTCTATTGGCCGCTTTCAGTCATTCGTCTCTGTTCAGAGGATAGGGATGTAGTCGCTGCCGCCGCGTGCATCATTATGGAAGAATGGCAAAGCTACAGCGATCCGCAAGCCGATATTTTAGCGGAATCTTCAGGCATGCGCCATAATGCGGTGACGCTCATTGCCCGTCGTGCCGGAGAAGCCTACGAGATGGATGTGGTGTTGCGGAATAATCGGACAACCGAAGCGTTCCCTGACGGCATCTTCCATCCGCATCCCGATGTCCAGCACATCAAAAAAGAAAACATCGGCTTGATCGAAGTGCTCGGCCTGGCCATCTTGCCGCCGAGATTGGAAACGGAGCTTAATGAAGTTGCCGACTATTTGCTGGGTAAAAACGATACCGTCGCCTCCTGCCATGCGGAGTGGGCCGAAGAACTGAAGCAGCAAGGGCCTTTCGAAGAAGATTCCATCATGGAAATGATCCACGATGCGGTTGGTGAAAAATTCGTGCGCGTGATCGAGGATGCGGGTGTGTATAAGCAAACACCTGAAGGGCAAGCGGGCTTTAATCGCTTTTTGAGCACACTAGAACAAAGACATGAAAATGCATAGAAGAACGACGGAGGTGGAGTAGAATGGCTACCATGAAGGACATCGCAGAAAAGGCAGGAGTCTCGACTGCGACAGTTTCGCGCGTGCTGAACCATGATGAAACTCTTTCTGTCGGATTGGAAACGAAAGATCGGATTTTCGCAGCCGCAAAAGAGTTGAATTATACCAAAACGAAAAAAAAGAAAAGCAGAGAAAAGATTCTGCTTCTGCAATGGTACACCCAAGAAGAAGAGTTGGATGACCTCTATTATCAAGGAATCCGTTTGGGGGCAGAAGAACGTGCCGAGGCCGAGGGGTACGATGTCGTACGCGTTTTCCATGATGTGACATTCGATATTGAAAAGGATGTCATCGGCATCGTGGCAATCGGCAAGTTTGGCGAACGACAAGTGCAGCGGTTGATGGATTTCGGGAAGCCATTATGCTTCATCGACTCGGATCAATTCAAATGGAAACAGGATTGCGTCATCGTGGATTTTGCATCCGCGATGGAACAAATCATTGCCGAAATGGATAGAGGCGAACATACTAAAATCGGTTTTTTGGAAGGCAAGGAACTGACGAACGATAAAGAAATGTTGGTACGCGATCTGAGGTCGGAGCTGTTTCTTGCTGAGCTGCGCAAGCGGGGCTGGTACCGGGATAAGTATCACCGCAGCGGGAGCTTCAGTACTTCTTCGGGATACGAGATGATGAATCAGCTGCTTAGCGATAATGGGGAACAACTTCCGACTTTCCTGTTTGCCGAAAATGATGCGATCGCCATAGGAGCCTTACGTGCGCTTCAGGAAGCTGATATTGCGGTTCCTGATCAAATTGCGGTAGTCGGATTCAACGACAGCAAGGTCGCCAAATACGTCTATCCGCCATTATCGACCATCCGTGTCGATACGCGCGAGATGGGCAACACAGGCGTATCTTTGTTACTGGACCGCATTGCCTACCCACGGAAAATTTCAAAGAAAATCAGCTTATCCACTGAATGGATTAAACGCGCATCGACAAAATGATGCTTTCAAATCGGAGCTGAACCGCTTTGGAAAAGAAGAAGCCGCCCCAACAAACCGTTACAGGTTGTTGGGGCGGCTTCTTTTCATATCATTTCAAAAATGAGTTTTATTTTTTCCAATCATCGATTTTATCATTTGCCTTATCTGCTAAATCATCGGCTTTATCATGGATATCTTCTTTGATTTCACCTTTTTTTTGTATTGCTTCGCCGCGTGCTTGTTGGAGTTTACCTTCTAATTCTTTTCCTGAGTCATTCACCAAGTCACCATATTCTTCTTTGATTTTGCCGACAACTTTGTCCTTCATGCCTTTTGCTTTATCACCCAAATTTGAATTCATGATGTTTCCTCCTTTTGATGGCACACTTTTTAACTACGCTTACTATAACCTATTTTAAAGCATTTATTCTTAGAATCAAGCAATAACCCTTGAGTCGGACTGCGTCATCTAGAGTCGTTCGGAAAGTATTCGGAAGGATGGATGCTTTTTATCGCTTTGATTAAATGCTATACTAGATGAGCAGAATAAGCAGTGAAAGGAGGCTATTATAGATGAAAACATTAGCCATAGAATCCTCAAACCAGACCATGAGTGCGGCTGTATGCGAAAATGGCCGCTTGCTCGCAGAGGTAACAACCAACGGAAATCTTCAGCACAGCACCCAATTGATGCCCGCCGTCGACCATGTCATGCAGCTTGCTGGATGCATGCCTGCCGATTTGAAACGTATCGCAGTCTCTAAGGGGCCAGGTTCTTACACAGGAGTCAGGATCGGAGCGACCATCGCTAAAACTTTGGCATGGACATTAGCGATTCCGCTAGTGCCGGTTTCCAGCCTGAAGGTTATTGCCGGAAATTGTGAAGGGACAACGCATAAGCTTGTTCCGATGATTGACGCGCGCCGCGGCAACTGTTACACAGCTGTTTATCAATTCGAGGACAACTTGTTGATGGAACGGATTGCCGACACACATATAGCCAGCGAGGATTGGTTCCAGCGTTTGTTAGCGGAAGAAGGCAGCTATCTGTTCGTCGGAGAGGATGTAAGCAAATATCGCGAGCGCATCGGTGAATTATTCAAGGAACGCGCTCTGTTTGCGGGAGAATCACAGGCTTTGCCGCGCGCGAGCGTTCTGGCCACACTTTCGGAATACGGAACAGCGGAGGATCCGCATGTATTTGTGCCGGCCTATTTGAAAAATCCGGAAGCTGAAGAAAAATGGGAAGAACAGCATCACAGTAAACGGAGGGAAGACTACGTTGAAAGAGTGGATTCATCGATTTAAATCCGTGTACAAGGAGATACAAGCCGATATTCTGGCTAAATTCCTTTCAAAGCGCGTTCCCTCCGGTGAGGAAACCTATTTGCTGCGTAATCAGTTACCTGTCACATTGATGGTAGGCAGAAAACAGCATATTCCGGATATTCTCTATATCGAACGCATGAGTTATGCTGGAGCGACTCCTTGGGGAAGAACGGCATTGGAAAATGATATGCTGCAGAATCCAAAATCGCTGTATTACGTTTTGTATGAAGGGCATGCGCCCATTGCTTTTTTGGGTGTCAGATTGGATGGGAAAGATATCCATATCACTAATTTGGCGGTAGTACCTGAATATCAGCAGATGGGTGTGGCTACTTTGTTGTTGCGGGTATTGAAGGGTTTTGCGGACGAAAAAGGAGCCACCAGCATCAGTCTGGAAGTGCGGATTTCAAACCACAGAGCGAAGGCCCTGTACGCGAAAATGGGTTTTCTGCCGGAGCGGGTCAAGCAACATTATTATCACGGCGATGGAGAAGATGCTTTGGAAATGGTATGGCCGTTAGCGGGAAAACAATTGGAAGAAAAGGAAGATGTTCATGCAACGCACTTTTGAAATCTGCGACCTGAAGGCGGACGCAGGAAAGTTGGAGCAACATGCACAGGCTTTGTACGAACTTACGTTACTGGCCAACGAGGGGCATTCCAGTTGGAAAGCTGCCTCGTTCCTGTCTGAATTGAAGGATAAGCATTCCCTTTATACAGGCTGCATGGAAGAAAATAAGTTGGCGGGCTACATTTGCTGCATGGCAGTTGTGGATGAGGCGTCGATCAATAATTTTGCTGTAGCGCCTCACCAGCAGGGAAAAGGAATCGGAACAAAATTGTTGCAGGAGATGATTGCCTTGCTGAAAACAAAGGGCATGGAGCGGCTTTGGCTTGAAGTCCGTGTCTCTAATGAAGCTGCCTACACCCTGTACAAAAAGATAGGCTTTACAGAAATATTCCGCAGAAAAGATTATTATCAGAATCCGATCGAGGATGCCTACATCATGGAATTGGCGTTGACATCGGAAAATATAGAGGAGGCGAAAGGCTGTTGAAAGAAACAGATGTGACCATACTCGCGATTGAGAGCAGTTGCGATGAGACAAGTGTAGCTGTGGTGAAAAATGGAAATACGGTCCTTTCGAATGTTGTCGCTTCCCAAATCAAAAGCCATATGCGCTTTGGCGGGGTCGTACCGGAAGTGGCGAGCCGCCATCATGTCGAGCAGATTACCCAAATCGTTGAAGCGGCATTGCATGAGGCCCAGGTCACTTTCGATGCAATCGATGCAGTTGCTGTAACGCATGGCCCAGGTTTGGTCGGGTCGTTGCTGATCGGCGTCAGTGCGGCGAAAGCGTTGGCTTTTGCGCATCAGAAACCGCTCATTCCGGTCAATCACATGGCCGGCCATATCTATGCGAACCAGTTGGTGACGCCAATGCGCTATCCGTTGCTGTCCTTGGTTGTCAGCGGGGGGCATACGGAATTGGTATATATGGAAGCGGACGGCTCTTTCGACATCATCGGCGAAACGCGTGATGATGCTGCGGGAGAAGCTTACGACAAAATCGGCCGCATTTTGGGCTTGCCTTATCCGGGCGGGAAAAAAATGGATGAAATGGCTCATGAAGGCAAAGAAACGATGCATTTTCCGCGTGCTATGATCAAAGAAAACAATTATGATTTCAGCTTCAGCGGTTTGAAAAGTTCCGTCATCAATACTGTCCATAATGCGCGCCAAAAAGGAGATGATATCAACCCCTACGACTTGGCCGCCAGTTTCCAGGCAAGTGTCGTGGAGGTTTTGGTGCATAAGACTTTGCGCGCAGCCAAGGAAAAGAACATCAAGCAACTGTTGTTGGCTGGCGGAGTCGCCGCCAACAGAGGGTTGCGTGAGGCTTTGTCCGCAAAAATGGCAGTAGAGCTTCCGGAAGTCGAGGTCGTCATTCCGCCGCTGTGGCTTTGCGGGGATAATGCAGCGATGATCGGGGCTGCGGCTTACACAGAATACCGACAGAAACATTTTGCTGGATACGATCTGAATGCACATCCTGGACTCGTACTCGGAGAATAAAATAAGAAGAGGAAGCTAGTCGACTAGAGCGACACAAGCTTCCTCTTCTTTTGTACTTTTTAATCGATCAGCGCTCTGCAGTAATCCGCATCGAGATCCAAAAAATCGGTTACGATGACGGTTGCCAAGGATAGATCCTGCGGAGGGAACTCGAGATTGCGGAAACCGATGCATTTGCAGCCGGCCGCGTGTGCAGAGGCAACCCCATTTCGGGAGTCCTCTATGACGACACAGTTTTCCGGGTTTGCTTTCAGGTTTTCTGCAGCATCCAGGAAAATATCCGGCGCAGGCTTGGAGTGCGCAACGCTTTCTCCTGAAACAAAATAGCTGAAATATTTTTCGATGCCCAATGATTTTACAGCTTTTTGAATATCCGTCAACGGAGAGGAAGAAGCAATTGCTAGAGGGACACTCGCTTCATGCAGGCGTGCAATGAAGGGAATCACACCCGGGATCGGCTGCAGGCCATCTTCTTCCATCAGGCGGTTCCGGATGACGTTCGCCCGTTCCACCAATTCGCCGACCGGGGCATCCAGGTTGAATTCATTTTTCATTGTTTCCCACATGTACTCATGCGTCGTCCCTTGATAGCGGAAATGGTATTCAAGCTCGGTGTCCACTCCGAATTCCTTCAATAACATACTTTCTGATCGCAAAAAGAATGGTTCTGTATCGATGATGACACCATCCATATCAAATAAAACAGCCTCCAACATATACTTACCTCCATATCCATACTATTGGTACTTGTTCCAGTGCATCTTAACGAAAGTTCAGGCATTACTCAACTAAAACAGGAAGAGCAATGCCGAAACGGTTATCAGCTTCACTATTCGCTCAGTTCCTCAAGCGCGGTTGTCTGATCTTCCCATTCCTGCATCAGCTCATCCTGCCGCGCCTGTAGGGCGAGCAATTGCTGATTGAACTGTTGGACTTTTTCATGATCACCGTAGACTTCAGGCTCCGTCAATTGCAGTTCAATCGCAGCGATGGCCTCCTCTACGGTCGCCAATTCATCCTCCAAAGCCTCCACTTGCCTGGCTAGTTTTCTTTCCAATTTCAGCTTTTCCTTGGAAGAAACGTAATCCCCTTTGGCTTTCGAAAGAAGCTCAGCGGCGGTTGTTGCTTCGGCGGAATTTTCGGCCTGCTGCAGAGTTGCCAGCGCCGCTTCTTGTTGTTTCTTTTCAATATAGTAATCATAGTCCCCGAGGTACAATTTGCTGCCTTCAGCGGAGAGCTCAACAATGCTTGTCGCAATCCGATTGATGAAATAGCGGTCGTGAGAAACGAAAAGCAGGGTGCCGTCATAATCAATCAAGGCATTTTCAAGAACTTCCTTGCTGTCGATGTCCAAATGGTTCGTGGGTTCATCGAGGACCAGAAAGTTCTTTTGATCCAAAGCCAACTTGCAGAGCGAAAGCCTAGCCTTCTCGCCGCCGCTCAATGCCGGGATCGTTTTTTCGACATCGGCGCCGGAGAACAGGAAGCTTCCCAGGATGCTGCGCACATCTTTTTCGTTCAACGTAGGGTGAAGATCCCAAATTTCGGCGAGAACGCTCTTGTTTTTGGAAAGGTTGCCTAATTCCTGGTCATAATAACCAAGGTCCACATTGGCACCGAGCTGGACTCTGCCTTTCAAAAGCGGAATCTCGGAAATGATTGACTTCAGCAAAGTGGACTTGCCTATCCCGTTCGGACCGACAATCGCAATCGCTTGCTGTTTGCGGATATCAAGATTGATTGGGTCAGCCAGGACCGTGTCAGCATAGCCGACTGCGCCGTTTTCAAGGGTCAAGACGACATTTCCGCTCTCTTTTGCGATTTCGAAGGAGAAGCGAGCGGAACGTTCATCACCTTTTGGTTTATCCATCCGGTCCATTTTTTCAAGACGTTTACGGCGGCTTTGCGCCATCTTGGTCGTGGAGGCGCGCGCCAAGTTACGGGCGACATAATCCTCCAATTTGGAGATTTCATCTTGTTGCTTCTCGTAAGCTTTCAATTCCTGTTCCAGGCGGGTGGCTTTCTCGGTCAGATAGTAAGAATAGTTCCCTTTGTAGTGCTGGATTTTATGGCGGCTGATTTCGTAGACTTCAGTGGCGACTTTGTCCAGGAAATAGCGGTCATGGGAAACAATCAAAAGCGAGCCGTTGTAACCGATTAGATAATTTTCCAGCCAAGCCAGCGTGTCGATGTCCAAATGGTTGGTGGGCTCATCCAAAATGAGCAGATCGTTCTTCTCAAGCAGGATTTTGGCCAAAGCAAGCCTTGTTTTCTGGCCGCCCGACAATTGGGAAATCGGGCGATCATAATCTTCTTCGTAGAACTGGAACCCGTGCAACACCGAACGGATTTCAGATTCGTAGCCGTAAGCATTCTTTTCATGCAGAGTATGCTGAAGATGGTCGTAGCGTTCCAAAGCTTTTTGATACGCCTCCTCGTCTTCGAGCAGGTCCGGATCCCCCAACGCGAAAGCGGCTTGCTCAGCCTCTTTGCTTAATTGGATGAGGTGGGCAAAAATGGTCAACATTTCTTGCCAAATCGTATTGGAGGAATCGACCGCGCTATGCTGATCCAAATAGCCGATCGTAACTTCCTTGCTCTTGGAAACAGAACCGGCATCCGTTGCTTCGATGCCTGCCAAAATTTTCAGCAGGGTTGATTTTCCTGCTCCGTTTCGGCCGACGAGCGCAATGCGCGAATGGTCCTGGACGGTAATTTGAATATTATCGAATAAGACGCTCGCCCCAAAAAGGCGCGCCAAATTTTGTCCTTGTAGTAAAATCATATGTAGTGTCCTCTTTCTAAACAAATACTCGCATTTATCCTTTCCATTTTATCACAGCAAGCACTGATTCGATAGGTACAAGCAGAGTTATTGCTATATTCACGTATTTGTGCATGTGAATTTTATTAATGACCCCGCTTACAATTAGTATTGTATTTCACATATTGTTCAAAAATGCATTCACAATCAAGTCCGGTTTCGAACAAATTAGTAGATTTTTCACAATCAGATGCTATAATAGTCAATATGAAATGAAAGCTTAAGTATGTGAACATACTTTTTAAAGTTTGTGCATTCGGACAAACAATTATGAGGTAAGAAATGAACGAGGAAAGAAGAGGAGAAAATAATGTCGACGAAGGATATTCCAAAAGCTACGGCAAGGAGGTTGCCGATTTACCACCGCTATTTACGCTTTTTGCATAATGCTGGTAAAAAACGTGTTTCATCCACTGAATTGAGTGAAGCAGTAAAAGTGGACAGTGCTACTATCCGTAGGGATTTTTCATATTTTGGCGCACTAGGTAAAAGAGGATACGGTTATGATGTCGAGTATTTGTTGGATTTCTTCAGCAAGACCTTGAACCAGGACCGTCTGACGAACGTTGCTCTGATAGGTGTTGGTAATTTGGGACATGCCTTGTTGAACTACAACTTCCATGTAAGCAATAATGTGCGCATCAGTGCGGCATTTGATGTTAATGAAGGCATCGTCGGGAAAATCCTTAGCGGCGTGCCCGTTTATCCGATGACAGATATGGTTGAGCAATTGCGCATCCAACAGATTGATGTAGCCATTTTGACCGTTCCCCAAGAAGTGGCGCAAGATGCCACTAACCGATTGACCGAAGCGGGTGTTCGCGGCATCATGAACTTTACCCCGATCCGTCTTTCCGTTCCGGAAAATGTCCGCGTTCAGAATGTGGACTTGACGAATGAATTGCAGACATTGATCTATTTCTTGGACAATGATATCGGCTGAGCAAAGCCGACAGCCGAGTAGAAGAAAACGCAAAAAGAAGGATGAGGGCTGCCTCACAATGTCATTAACTTAAGGGTATTGACAAATAAGAGACAGTGGAAATGGGAGATAAATCCTCTCATTTCCACTGTCTCTTTCTTTTCTGACAATCGAAAGCACGACGAAGCAAGGCAACTC
>NZ_JBAVFV010000013.1:0-33919 GCF_049684335.1 Trichococcus sp. | reverse complement strand
GTGCTGGCAATCGCTCCCGAAAATTTGACGGAAGTGCTCAGCGTTCTGACCGAGAACGATGAAAAAGCCTACGTGATCGGATCTGTGGCTGCAATAACATCAGAAAAAGAGGTTATCCTGAAAGAGGCTCAAGCATGAGGATAGCTGTCTTTGCTTCAGGAAACGGCTCGAATTTTCAAGCCATCGCCGAAGCCATCGCGTCAGGTGAAGTGGATGCGACGATCGCTTTCCTGTTCTGCGACAAGCCGAAAGCATATGCAATCGAGCGCGCCAAACAATACAATATCCCGGTGATCTCCTTTACGCCGAAAGGCTTCGAGGATCGGGTCGCCTACGAAAATGAAATTTTGAAGCATCTAGCTGAAGAAAAGGTCGACTTGGTCGTACTGGCCGGTTACATGCGTATCGTCGGACCGACTTTGCTATCGGCCTACGCCGACCGCATCGTCAACATCCACCCGTCCTTGCTTCCGGATTTCCCGGGGCGGCATGGCATCCAGGACGCTTTCGAAGCAGGTGTTCCGGAGACAGGCGTTACCGTCCATTTCGTCGATGAAGGGGTCGATACTGGCCCGATTATCGCGCAAGAAAAAGTGGCGATCCTTTCGGAGGACACGCTGGAGACTTTGGAGACCCGCATCCATCAAGTGGAGCACCGGATCTTCCCGCAAGTGATCCAGCAACTGGCAAAAAAGAATAAAGGCTAACAAAATGGATGAGGACTCCGCGATTGTGGAAGTCCTTCCTTTTGTTAGAACCACATGAATCCATCATAAATTTAAGGAGTGACACACAGTGACAAGAGCATTGATCAGTGTTTCAGATAAAACAGGCGTTGTAGCATTTGCGCAGGCATTAGCAGCAAAAGGAATCGAAATCATCTCAACTGGCGGAACGAAAAAGGCTTTGGAAGAGGCTGGCGTACCGACTATTTCCGTAGAGGATGTAACCGGCTTTCCTGAAATGATGGACGGCCGCGTAAAAACGTTGCACCCACTGATCCATGGCGGACTTTTGGGCAGACGTGATCTTGCGGACCATATGCAAGCTATGAAAGAGCACAATATTGCACCGATTGATTTCGTTGTCGTCAACCTGTACCCGTTCAAAGAAACGATCAGCAAAAACGATGTGACTTTGGCTGATGCCATCGAAAACATCGACATCGGCGGCCCGAGCATGCTCCGCAGCGCGGCTAAGAACTACGCAAGCGTGACTGTCCTGACCGATCCGATCGACTATGCAAAAGTCCTTGCCGAATTGGAATCTGCAGGCGAAACGACTTTCGAGACGCGCCAAGCTTTGGCTGCAAAAGTGTTCCGTCATACCGCCAGCTATGATGCTTTGATCGCACAATATTTGACCAATGTGGTCGGCGAAACCGAACCTGAAAAATTGACTTTGACTTATGATCTGAAGCAGAGCTTGCGTTACGGAGAAAACGGCCATCAAACTGCGACTTTCTACCAAGAACCATTGGCTGTGCCTTTCTCGATCGCTAGTGCGGTCCAATTGCACGGAAAAGAATTGTCCTACAACAACATCAAAGACGCTGATGCGGCCATCCGTATCGCCCGCGAATTTGACGAGCCCGCTGTGGTTGCCGTCAAGCACATGAATCCATGCGGCGTCGGTATCGCAGACGACATCGATGCAGCCTTCGATCGTTGCTATGCAGCTGATCCTGTTTCCATCTTCGGCGGCATCGTGGTTGCGAACCGTCCTTTGGATGTGGCGACTGCCGAAAAACTGAACAGCATGTTCCTGGAAATCGTTTTGGCGCCAAGCTATACGGAAGCGGCTCTAGCCATTTTGTCCAAGAAGAAAAACGTCCGCATCATGACCTTGGATTTCTCTGCAGCAAAAGCAGGCGGAAAAGAATTCGTCTCCGTATTGGGCGGCATGCTGGAACAGACGCAAGACATCAACACAGAAGACGTACCGGCTAATTGGGAAGTCATGACTGAACGTCAACCGACTGAGGACGAAATGAAAGCAATGGATTTCGCCTGGAAAATCGTGAAACACGTGAAGAGCAACGCCATCGTATTGGCAAACAGCAAACAGACAGTCGGCATCGGCGCAGGCCAGATGAACCGTGTCGGATCCGTCAAAATCGCAATCGAGCAAGCTGAAGAGGCCAACGCCATCGAAGGTGCTGTGTTAGCGAGCGATGCTTTCTTCCCGATGAACGACAGCGTGGAATATGCTGCCAAACACGGCATCAAAGCGATTGTTCAACCAGGCGGCAGCATCAAAGATCAAGATTCGATCGAAATGGCAAACAAATACGGCATCACGATGCTGAAAACAAGCGTAAGACACTTCAGACATTAAGATGTGATGAATCCTACGCTCAGAGTTTGAGCACTAACGAGGTTCAGAACCAAGCAGCCTGATCTTGGCTGAGTGGGCCTGAACAGCGTTAGGCGGAGAACTCTAGGATTCAGAACTCGATTAAGCCAAAGATGTAGAACTCAATTAAAAGAGCACCAATTCAAAAGTATCAAGCTTCATATAAAAGGTTGGAGGATCTAACAGATGAAACTTCTTGTAATCGGCAGTGGCGGACGCGAGCATGCCATCGCTAAAAAATTAACTCAAAGCCCGTTGGTGGAGACTGTTTACTGCGCCAAAGGGAACCCAGGGATGGCCCAGGATGGCATCACGTTAGTCGACATTGCGGAAAACGACCATCAAGGATTGGTTCAATTCGTCAAAGACAACAACATCGCTTGGACTTTCGTCGGACCGGAAATCCCGTTGTTTGAAGGGGTTACGGATGCATTTGAAGCGGCTGGATTGAAAGTCTTCGGACCTTCCAAAAAAGCGGCCGACTTGGAATGCTCCAAGCAGTTCGCAAAAGACCTGATGAAGAAATACGGCATCCCGACTGCAGCCTACGAGACATTCGAGGACTATGAAGCAGCTGTTGCTTATGTGGAAGCCAATGGAGTTCCGATCGTCATCAAGGCGGACGGTCTGGCAGCCGGAAAAGGCGTCGTTGTCGCGATGACGATGACTGAGGCTCTGGATGCACTGAACGACATGCTCCTGCAAGGGAAATATGCAGCCGGCAAGCCGAAAGTCGTCATAGAAGAGTACCTTGAAGGGGAAGAATTTTCGTTATTCGCGCTGGCGAACGGTGCGAAATATTACTATTCAGGCGTCGCACAAGACCACAAGCGGGCTTATGACGGCGACAAAGGCCCTAATACGGGCGGCATGGGCGCTTATTCGCCTGTACCACAAGTATCTGAAGCGATGATTCAAGAAGTGCTGGATACGGTCGTAAAACCGACTGTAGAGGCGATGGTGGCTGAGGGTATCCCATTTAAGGGAGTCGTGTATGCCGGTCTGATGATCACCGCCAAAGGGTTGCGTGTCATCGAATTCAATGCCCGTTTCGGAGATCCGGAAACACAGGTCATCATGAATCAGATGGCTTCCGACTTGGCGCAAGTCATTGATGACATCCTGAACGGAAAAGATCCGGTCATCGAAATGTATACCGATCGTTACACTTTAGGTGTCGTTGTTGCAGCTGAAGGCTATCCGGAAGCACCTATGCAAGATATCCCGTTGCCTAATCTGGATACGGAAAATGCGGACTGCATCGTCTATGCAGCGGGTGTTAAGGCTGGCGAACAAGGCTTGTTGTCCAACGGCGGACGCATCCTGTTGATCGCTGGCCAAGGCGAAACGCTGCAGGACGCGCAGGACAAAGCTTACAGTTACCTGAATGCAAATCCGATTGCGCATACGTTCTATCGTTCCGATATCGGAGCAAAAGCGATCCGTTTTACAGAAAAATAGCAAGGTGAGGGGGAGGCTTCGGTCTCCCTCTTTGTATTTCTGCCTGGAAAAGTTATACTGAATCTAACAGAGATTTCCATTTGAGGAGTGATTGATATGGTGAAAACATTGATTCACAGCGGAAAAGTCGGACTGGAAGGTTTGAAATGGGAAGACCGTGCGGAACAGCCGACAGGACCTTCCGAGATAAAAATAAAGGTCAAAGCGGCCGGACTGAATCATCGCGACCTTTTTGCCTTGAGCCAAATCCATGAGAAGCATCCGGTTGTTATCGGCTCGGATGCTGCCGGCATCGTTGTGGCTGTTGGAGCAGAGGTGACGCGTTTCAAAATTGGCGATGAAGTGATGCTTTATCCCGGCAGCGGGTGGCGCGAGAACAGCGATACGGCACCGGAAACTTTCACGATCCTTGGTAGTTCGGAGCAGGGCGCCATGGCGGAGGAAATCGTTGTTTCCGAAGAGAATGCTGTCCATAAACCGGCTCATCTTTCTTGGGAAGAAGCAGGCGTCCTGTCCCTGTCCGCTTTGACGGCTTACCGCGCCTTATTCACAAAAGGCGGCGTATCGGAAGGCATGAAAGTACTGATACCAGGCATCGGCGGGGGAGTAGCCAACTATCTGCTGCAATTCGCTAAGGCCGCTGGAGCGATAGTGTATGTCACTTCCCGTTCCCAAGAAAAATTGGGAACGGCGCTGCAGCACGGAGCCGAAAAAGGCTTGCTGCACGATGAGGATTGGGTGGAAGCGATGGGTGGCGGAAAAGTGGATGTCGTCATCGAGTCGGTCGGAGCAGCCACTTTCGACAAATCGCTGGATGCGGTGCGCAGAGGCGGCACCATCGTGACTTTCGGCTCATCGACGGGCGATCTGGTCACCTTCGATCTGCGGAAATTCTTTTACGGACAGTACACGCTGAAAGGTTCGACGATGGGCAGTTTTGAAGAGTATGAAGCGATGATCCGTTTTGTGGAGGAACATGATCTCCATCCAGTGGTGGACGCCGTTTATCCGGCAGCGGATTTCAAAGCGGCCTTCCTACGGTTGGAAAATGCCGAACAGACAGGGAAAATCGCCTTGCAGATCGGCTGAACTGTAACAAAATAATTCCTGCGGGAAAGCCGTCCCTCCTCAAAACGCTATGCTATACTGGGTATGCTATTTCAGAAGTTCAGCGCGTACTATTTGAGGAGGATTTCCGTGAATATCAGTGAGTTGTTGTTCATCGCATCGATGATTACTTTGATCGTAGGATTTGTGGGTGTGGTGATGATTATTGTGTTGGGTGTGATGGATTTGCTGCATATCCATTTGCGCGTCTATGTGAACAGGAAAAAATATATCCGCAACGTGATCATCTTATTGGTGGCCGGCGGTTTATTGAGTACGGCCTACCTGATGATGAAATGAAGAAAACGTCCGTTAAATGCTTGCATTGCGTCCGCATTGCTTGTATAATCGGCTAGAAATCTATTTATAGTAAGCTGAAAAGAATATCCAAAATGAAATGCAGTCAAAGTGCTTTTCCTCCCGCTTGAACGAAGGGGAGGAGTGGGCGCTTTTTTTGTATGCTGAAACAACCAAGAAAGGACGATAATGAATGATTATAAATGAATTTGATACCATCGCTGCCATTTCGACGCCGCCGGGAGAAGGGGCCATCGGGATTGTGCGTCTGAGCGGGGATCAGGCAATCCAGATAGCCGACGCCTTATACCGATCAGGGACGAAGCATTTGGCCGATGTCTCTACACACACCATCAATTACGGGCACCTATATGATCCGCGCACAGGCGACATGATCGATGAAGTCATGGTGTCCGTCATGCACGGACCGAAGACCTTCACCCGTGAAGATGTTGTGGAAATCAACTGCCATGGCGGTGTTGTGAGCGTCAACCGAATTCTGCAGACGATTCTCCAGAACGGCGCCCGTATGGCGGAGCCAGGGGAATTCACGAAACGTGCCTTCCTGAACGGCCGGATCGATCTGTCACAGGCCGAAGCGGTCATGGACTTGATCCGTGCCAAAACCGATCGTGCCATGAATGTGGCTCTGCATCAGTTGGACGGCAAATTATCTGGCATGATCCGTGATATCCGTCAGATCATCCTGAACACATTGGCTGAGGTCGAAGTGAACATCGACTACCCGGAATACGATGACGTCGAGGAAGTGACGACGAAGTTATTGAAGGAACGCACCATTGAAGTGCGCGGACATATCCAGCATCTGTTGGATACCGCCAAACAAGGGAAAATCCTGCGCGAAGGCCTTCAGACAGCCATCATCGGACGCCCCAATGTAGGGAAATCCAGTTTGCTGAACCGCCTCTTGCGCGAAGAGAAAGCCATCGTGACGGACATCGCCGGCACGACCCGCGATACGATTGAGGAATACGTGAATGTCAGAGGCGTTCCTTTGAAGCTGATCGACACTGCGGGTATCCGCGAAACGGATGACATCGTAGAAAAGATCGGAGTCGAACGCAGCCGCAAAGCCTTGGCTGAAGCCGATCTGATTCTCCTGTTGATCAACCAGAACGAAGGGCTGACGGAAGAGGACAAACAGCTTCTGGAAGACACGAAAGACATGAACCGCATCATCCTTATGAACAAAATGGATCTGGAAGCGAAGATGACAACCGGTGAGTTGGAACCTTGGAGCGATCCTGAAAGAATCATCGAAACATCGATGCTGAGCGAAACCGGCCTTGACCAACTGGAAAAACAGATCACGAAGATGTTCTTCTCCGGAGAAACCGGCGAGACGGATGCAACCTATGTATCCAACGTCCGCCATATCGCGCTGTTGAATGATGCGATGGATTCGTTGGATGAAGTGCTGAGCGGCATCGAATCAGGCATGCCGATCGACCTCGTCCAGATCGATTTCACCCGTTGTTGGGACCTCCTCGGAGAAATCACCGGCGACAGCGTCCAAGACGAACTCCTCACCCAACTCTTTACACAGTTTTGTTTGGGGAAATAACAGGATGTGATGAATCCTGAGCTCAAACTCTAGGATTCAGAGTTCAACTACTAGGATACGATGAATTGCGTAATGAATGATAAGAAAAAATAGATAGCATAAATGAAAGGAATGGAAAAATGAACAGATTTGAAGCTGGAAGTTTTGATGTGATTGTTGTAGGAGCCGGCCACGCCGGATCCGAAGCGGCGCTTGCCGCTGCGCGTATGGGATGCAGCACGATGCTGGTTACGATCGATTTGAACATGGTCGCCTTTATGCCCTGCAACCCATCCATTGGCGGGCCTGCGAAAGGTGTCGTCGTAAGAGAAATTGATGCATTAGGCGGCGAAATGGGACGCAACATCGATAAAACGTATATCCAAATGCGTATGCTGAACACAGGGAAAGGCCCTGCCGTGCAAGCGTTGCGCGCACAAGCGGATAAGGATGACTATGCCCACCATATGAAGCACACCATCGAAAAACAGGAGAACCTGCTTTTGAAGCAAGCCATCGTTGAGGAACTGATCGTGGAAGACGGCGAAGTCAAGGGCGTAGTGACGCATACAGGTGCCGTTTACCGTGCTGGGGCTGTCGTCATCACAGCCGGAACCTCTTCCCGAGGGAAAATCATCATCGGGGACTTGGTTTATTCTTCAGGACCGAACAACTCACAGCCATCCATCAAGTTATCCGAAAATCTTCTTGATCTGGGATTTGAATTGGCGCGCTTCAAGACCGGCACGCCGCCGCGGGTGATGGCTTCGAGCATCGATTATTCCAAAACCGAGGAACAACCCGGTGACGTTGAGCCGAACCATTTCAGCTTCCTCTCCAAAGATGAAGACTATCTGAAAGATCAATTATCCTGCTGGCTGACTTATACGAGTCCGGAAAGCCATGAAATCATCCGCGACAATCTCCACAGAGCGCCGATGTTCACGGGTATCGTGGAAGGTGTAGGGGCGCGTTATTGCCCATCAATCGAAGACAAAATCGTCCGTTTCAGCGACAAGCCGCGCCATCAGCTTTTCCTGGAGCCTGAAGGCCGCGAAAACGAAGAAGTCTATGTGCAGGGCTTGTCCACCTCATTGCCGGAGGATGTTCAGCTTGATTTGATCCGTTCCGTACCGGGGATGGAAAATGCCCAAATGATGCGGACAGGTTATGCCATCGAATACGATGTCGTAAAACCGCATCAGTTGCGCCTTTCCTTGGAGACAAAATTGGTGAAGAACTTGTTCACTGCCGGCCAAACGAACGGCACATCGGGTTATGAAGAAGCTGCCGGACAAGGCATCGTCGCCGGCATCAATGCCGCTTTAGCTGTGCAAGGGAAAGAACCCTTGATTTTGAAACGTAGCGATGGCTACATCGGCGTCATGATCGATGATTTGGTGACAAAAGGAACAATGGAACCTTATCGCTTATTGACTTCGCGCGCCGAGTATCGTCTGTTGCTTCGCCATGACAACGCTGACTTCCGCTTGACTGAAATGAGCCGCGAAATCGGTTTGGTGACGGAAGAACGCTATGAAACATTCTTGGAGAAAAAACAGGCCGTTGAAAAGGAAATCGCCCGCCTTGAAAAAACCCGGCTGAAACCGACTGAAGAACTGCAGTCTTTCCTTATGGAACAAAACTCCGCTCCGCTGAAGGATGGCATTTTATTTGCTGACCTGCTGAAGCGTCCGGAATTGAAGTATGAAGGTCTGATTGCTTTTGCGCCGTTTGAAGTAGCCTTGCCGAAAGAGGTCATCAAGCAAGTGGAAGTGCAGATCAAATATGCAGGCTACATCAAGAAAGCTGCCGAAAAAGTGGATAAACTGAAAAAAATGGAAGAAAAGCGCATCCCTGCGAACATCGATTACGATGCAATCAACGGAATCGCGAACGAAGCCAAACAAAATCTGAAGAAGATCCAACCGGAAACAATTGCCCAAGCAAGCCGGATCAGCGGCGTCAACCCAGCCGATATTTCCGTTTTGATGGTCTACGTCACCCAAGGGAAAATCGCCAAAATCTCAGAATAAATTTAAAGAAGCAGAAAGCCTATAGTAACAGGCGTTCAGGACAAAGAGGCTATCGCTGCTTCGACTGATGCTGAAACGTTCGGCTTCGAAGCAAGCGACGTTACCGGAGGCGGTGCGGCGGCAGCGAAACCACTTATACAAATGTTTTCGAGTGGCGGAACGATCAATCGAAATAAAAAATCATCCTTGAGTAAGGATGGCGCATATGCTAAGATGATGACATAACTGCATACGAAAAAAGGGAGCTTGTGTCAGCAGGCTGAGAGGAAGTAATCAACTTCGACCTATTACCTGATTTGGATAATGCCAACGTAGGGAAATAACATTGAATGATTCTATTCAGCGGGAAATGCCTATTCGGACATTTCCCGCTTTTTTTGTCGCATCAAACAAACTATTTGGAGGTAACCCATGTTCAAAACACTATTCGAAAATGTACAGCAACAGACGCCGCTGGTCCACTGCATCACCAATTATGTCACCGTGAATGATGTCGCCAATGTCCTCTTGGCAGCCGGAGGGTCCCCGATCATGGCGGATGCCCCCGAGGAAGTCGTGGATATCACAAGCATCTGCACCGCCCTGAATCTGAACATCGGAACACTGAGTAGCCGATCCGTGGAATCGATGCTGTTGGCAGGGCGCCAAGCTAACGTGCTCTCCCATCCCGTCGTTTTGGATCCGGTCGGAGCGGGGGCATCCCCTTTCAGGACCGAAACGACCTTCAGATTGTTGAAGGAAATTGCTTTCACCGTGATCAAAGGGAACATTTCGGAAATGAAGACAATCCATTCCGGCAGCGGCACGACGAAAGGCGTCGATGCCGACATCAGCGATGCCGTGACCGAGGAGACGCTCGAGGCAACAGTCGCGTTCGCCAAACGATTGGCCGACCGGAATGATGCGGTCGTCGCGATCACCGGCGCAATCGATATCGTTGCGGACCGGGACAAAGCCTACATCATCCGCAACGGACATCCGCAGATGGCAAAGGTGTCCGGAACCGGCTGCATGCTGTCGGCATTGATCGCAGCTTATTGCGGAGCCAACTCGGAGGAGTTGCTGGAGGCCACTGCAGCAGCGGTATGCCTGATGGGAGTCAGCGGCGAGCTGGCTTACGAAAGGATGATCCGCAATGCAGCAGGGACGTCATCCTACCGTAGCTACATCATCGATGAAATCAGCAATATGTCGGCCGAAATACTGGAAGGGGGCGCTAAAATTGAGAGTAGATAAGAACGATTTGCTGCTTTACGCGGTGACTGATCGCCAATGGTTGGGGAACGCGTCCTTGGCGAAACAGCTTGAAGAAGCCATCCAGGCCGGCGTTACCGTCGTGCAATTACGCGAAAAAGAATTGGATTTCGATGCCTTTGTCGCCCTGGGCAAGGAACTTCAGGCCGTAGCCAAACGCCATAATATTCCCTTTATCATCAATGATGCTGTCGATGTAGCCTTGGCACTCGAGGCGGACGGTGTCCATGTCGGACAGAGCGATATGCAGGCCGGAGATGTCCGCAGCCGGATCGGCGAGGGGAAAATTCTGGGAGTTTCTGCGCATTCCGTCGAAGAGGCGCTGGCGGCGGAAAGGAACGGGGCCGATTATCTGGGCGTAGGTGCGATCTACGGGACAGCGACGAAGTTGGATGTCGACGCGCTATCGATCGAAACGCTGCAGCAGATCTGCCGGGCGGTGAGCATACCCGTTGTGGGGATCGGAGGCATTTCTGAAGGGAATATCCTCGAGCTGAAGGGCAGCGGCATCGACGGGATTGCCGTCGTATCCGCCATCTTTGCGCAGCCGGACATCACGGCGGCGGTGAAGAGACTGCGCCCGTTAGCCGAAGCGATGGTGCAACCATGAAACTGGAAGCAGCCATCTTCGATCTGGATGGGACGCTGCTGGATTCCATGCCGATCTGGCAGGGGCTAGGTAGAAATTACTTGCTTCAGAAAATGGTGCAACCGGCTCCGGGTCTGCAGGATACGCTGAAGGCGATGAGCCTGCCGCAAGCCGCACAACATTTTCAATCGGCCTATGGATTGCGTGAAGCCGAAGAGACGATCATTGGGGAAATTGAAACGCTTATTGCGGATTTTTACCGTTATGAAGTCCCGCTTAAAGCCGGTGCAGCGGAATATCTCCAGACATTGCAGGAGCAGAATGTGAAGATGTGCATCGCCACCGCGACCGAAAGGGATTTGGCTGAGAGTGCCTTGGAGCGTTTGGGCATCCGGGAATACTTCAGTACCATCCTGACCAGCAGTGAAGTAAAGGCAGGCAAAGAGGATCCGCTCATTTACCAACGGGCGGTCGAACATCTCGCGGCCCCCCTCACGAAGACCGTCATCTTTGAGGACGCCTTGCACGCCATCGAAACGGCAACGGCAGCCGGTTTCCGGGTAGTAGGCGTCTATGATGAGAGTGCCGCACAGGATAGGGAGCGCATCGAAGCGTTGACGGAGCAGTACATTTATTCATTTTCGGATTGGAAAGGATGAGCAAAAATATGAAAACAGTATTGACGATCGCCGGTTCGGACAGCAGCGGCGGAGCGGGGATCCAAGCGGACCTGAAGACGATGATGGCGCATAAAGTCTATGGGATGAGCGTGATTACGGCGCTGACGGCACAGAACACGACAGGCGTGGCCGGAATCATGGAAGTGACGCCTGAATTTGTGGCGCAGCAATTGGATTGCGTCTTCAAGGATATCCGGCCGGATGCAGTGAAAATCGGCATGGTGTCGAATGCCGCAATCATCAAAGTCATCGCGGAGAAGCTGATCGAATACAAAGCAGAAAATATCGTAGTGGACCCGGTAATGGTGGCTACAAGCGGCAGCAGCCTGATGCAGGACGATGCCAGCCAAGCTTTGCGGACTTTGCTGTTGCCATTGGCTGATGTGATCACCCCAAATGTGCCGGAAGGAGAGGTACTGAGCGGTGTCAAAATCGAGACGAAGGCGGATATGCTGGCTGCAGCGGACCGTATCGCTTCAGCAGCAAGAACCAGTGTGCTTCTGAAAGGCGGCCATCTCAAGGACAGCGCCGACGATCTGCTCTTTATGGACGGAAAAGCCAGTTGGTTCGAGTCGGAACGGATCGAAAACCCGAATACGCACGGCACCGGCTGCACGCTTTCTTCAGCCATCGCCGCGAATCTGGCTTTAGGCCACGGAATGGAAGAGAGCATCCGCCAAGCCAAAGCCTACATCACCGGTGCGCTCCGCGACGGACTGGATCTGGGCAAGGGCAGCGGCCCGCTTAATCACGCTTATCGCATCAACTAAAAAAGAAAACAGGCGCGAGCGCGCTTGTTTTCTTTTTTAGGCTTTAGGTTTGCGATTGTAGCCGCGTTCCCCGAAAGGTTGCTTGTCGCTCAGCCATTTTTCCTCCAGTTGTCCCAAGGCCTTCTTCTCGTTGAAGGAAGGGTCCTCGCTCTTTTCCAGCACTTCCAAAATCGTAAAGGTGAATGCCTCCTGCCCGAATTGGTTCCAATCGGCTTGGAGTTCCTTATTGTTGTTCGCCCCCATGTTCAAAATATGTTTCATGCCGTTCAAGGTCTTCAGGTTTGGGGTTTTGCTGATGAAAATCTTTTGGTTTTCGGTGTTCTTTACTTCGTAAACGCCGGCTTCAATGGGAACCTCTTCAAATTGGCGCCGCAGTTCTTTTTTCTGTGCCATTTCGCTTCCAACTCTCTTTCTGGATTTACTCAAAAGCATACGCAAATTTTGATATTCCGTCAATTGCCATCATCCAAAGGGAGAGACAGCAATGGATAAAAACTGGATGATAAAATCAAGTACATTAACAAAGGTTTTATATCCTAACGTTCGGAAATAGAAGAATAAACAAATCGAAAACTAGTGAATTCTTTCCAAATTCTAAATAAAACCTCATTATTCTGTCGTTTTTGTTTGTTATAATTTTGATTATAGTGAACATTCGGAATTTTGAGTTTTTGCGTAATAGTGGGTTACACCGCTATTGTCTGCATCCAGTTCATATTCGCGATCGAAGGGAAGATGGAAGATGGGATTACTATTATTCGATTTTGACGGTACCTTGGCAGAAACATGCAAAATTAGCGAAATGGCTACGATGGATACATTTGAACATTTCGGCTATCCCGTTCCAACCCCTGAGCAACTGCGTGAGGATAGAGGAAAGCCCCATTTTGTGAAGTTTACCGGCTATCTGAAGCAATGTGCACTCTCTCCGGTCGAGATTGATAAGCTGATGGAAGTCTTTTGGGACAAATACGAGAAATATGAAAATATGCTGTTGGAACCATACGATTTATCGCGGGAGTCCTTAATGGAACTGAAAGGGAACGGACACCATCTGGGCGTGATTTCGAACAAAGCAACCAAGGCTTTGTTGCGCAGTCTTGCTGCAGTGGATCTGTTGGACCTGATGGATGTGGTCATCGGATTGGATAACATGAACCAGCACAAACCAAATCCGGAAGGCATCTTCACCTCCTGGGAGAAAATCCCGATGGCGAAAGAAGAGACCGTCATGATCGGTGATACCATTTATGACATGCAGATGGGGAAAATGGCAGGCATAAAGACCATCGGCATCACTTGGGGCGGAAGTTCCGCCCCAACTTTGCGCGCGGAAAATCCCGATCGCATCGCCAACTCCTTCGTCGAACTGGAAATCATTATAGCAAGTCTGCTTGATGCTTGAAATAGATTTTAAAAAGCCGCTGTCCCTGAAGGGATAGCGGCTTTGTGGCGATTATAGAATAGTTTTGCTTTCGTTTTGTTTTGCTTGTTTGATGAAGTCCTGCATTTCGGATGCCAACGCGGTCCTCAAAGCAGTCAAATCTTGTGTGAGCAACTGTTTTACTGAAACAATATGAACCCCATTGATGAAGACATCCGATACATTCCCGGCATGTGCGGAATAAACCAACACGGCATAAGGATCGAATATTGGAAACATATTTGCCGAGTCCGTTTCAATGAGGACAATGTCGGCCTTCTTTCCTGTTTCCAGCGAACCGATCTTGTCGGCCAAGCCCAAAACTTCGGCTCCTCCGAGCGTTGCCAAGCGGACGATATCCCGCGCCGGGAAAGCTGCGCGATCCTGCAGATGGGTTTTATGGAAATTGGCGAACATGCGCATTTGGGTGAACAGATCCAATGTATTTCCGCTGCTTGGCCCATCTGTGCCTAGCCCAACCCGGACACCTGCCTCCAACATGGCATTTACAGGTGCGACGCCTTTGGCAGATTTCGTATTTGCCCCGATGCAGTGAGCAACGGCTACGTTATTTTTCTTCAAAAGGCTGATGTCTTCCGGTGTGACTAGAATGCAATGTGCAGCTATAAGCCGGTCGCTCAAGACACCTAGCTCATCAAGGAAGGCTACCGGCGTTTTTCCGTATTTTTCCTGGAAGTAGCGGATTTCGTAGTCCATTTCACTCAGGTGCAAAGTGATCGGAACACCGTATTTTTCCGCGATGGCAGCTGCCTGCTGCAAAGCTTGCGGGCTGTTCGTATTGGGAGCATGAGGGGCAATGGCAGGAATAATCAAATCATGGTTTAGCCATTTTGGGATGAATGCTTCCGCGTAGCTCAAGCCGCCATGCGGTTCGGTTGTGTCGCAAGTTACGAAGTCAATGACTGTTTCCCCCAAGATGGCCCGCGCCTTCATTTCATCCGCTGCCTGTGCCAATTCATCTTCAAAATAATACATATCCATGAAGGTGGTCACGCCTGCCAACTGCATCTCGGCGATGGCATATTTCCCGCTTTGATAGGCTAAATTTTTGGTCATGCAGGCTTTTTCCAAAGGAAAGAGAAAACGGCGTAGCCGATCCGGCGTATCGTCGCCGAGGGAGCGGAAGGGAATCATGCCGATATGGGTGTGGGTATTCACCATGCCGGGCATGGCGATGGCATTCCTTCCGTCGATCATCCGATCATAGTCAGCATTCGGTTGCTGTTCAGCAGGTCCAACAGCAAGGATTCGGTCATCTTCGAAAAGGATAAAGCCTTTTTCAAAGACATCATAATCCGGGTTCATCGTCAGCACAGTGACGTTTGTTATGAGTGTTTTCATATTTCCCTCGCAATCAACGGAATGGCTGCATGGGTATGCACATCCATCATGCCATAGTCAGTAATTTTGATGGCCGGTGACACCGGTAAAGATAAGGTCGAGAAACTCATGATTTCGTTGCTGTTCCTGTATCCCAAGGAAACCATTGCGGAACGGACAGCTTGAAGTTGGTGGCCCAATGTCTGGATCGGAATATCACTCAAAATGCCGCCGATCGGAAGCGGGCAGGATCCGAGAATGTTTCCGCCCTGAACAACGATATAGCCACCATGCAGGGAAAGAAGTTCATGTTGGGCAGCAAGCATATCCTCTGCATCGGTCCCCATCACCATCAGATTGTGGTGATCATGCGCCCAAGTCGTTGCGACTGCGCCTTTTTCCGTCAACGCATTTTCGACCAAGCCGAAGCCGATATTTCCGTTTTTTCCGTATCGTTCCATCACAACGATAAGCGCCAGTCCGCTACTTTCCCAGTCCAGATGCCCATCTTTCACCGCAAGTTCACGTTGAACCAGGCCGGTGAAGGTGCCTACTTGTTGGATCTGGATGACATTGCAGCTGACTGAGGCATCCGTGGTTGCTACCGGGATCCTCAGGTCGTCAGCAGTCAATTTTTGGCAGCGGACGGAGTCATAGAAGTGCGCCGGAAAAATCGGCTTTTCAGCAGGATAAGCAATGGATGCCCCTTTTGTATGTACCATTTTTCCGTTTTTATAGACCGTATTTATCTCAAGTGTCGCCAAATCATCCAACAATATGAAATCTGCTTTGAAGCCGGCAACGATAGCCCCTCGGTCCTGGAATCCCATTCGCCTTGCTGGTGTATAAGTCGCGCAGTAAATGGCCTGTTCAATCGGCATGCCGGCTGCGATGGCAGCACGGACATTGGCATTAAGATGACCATCCAGCAGGTCATCCGCCATGATATCATCGGTGATGATTGCTACATATTCATAGAAATTATGTTTCTCTATGACAGCCATGTTTTCCGGGGTGATGGATTTCTTCTGGAACTCCAGGAACATCCCGTTGCTGATTTTTTCATAAATCGATTCAGGGCTTTGGTGGGTATGATCCGCTGTGATGCCAGCATACATGAACTTCGCCAAGTCCACGCCAGAAACGCGCGGTACGTGCCCTTCCAGCGGCATAAACGGCTTCTTTAGCTGCGTTTCCCTGAGGATCTGACGGATCAAAGAGTCGGGCTCACTGGTGATGCCTTTGAAATTCATGGCTTCCCCAAGGGCGATGACACGCGGATTATTCAATAGGTTGAGCACTTCAGCCACCCCAATAAATCCGCCTGTTGTCTCAAGTTCGGGCGTGGTGGACGGGACAGATGACGGAATCGCGTAGTAGATATCAAGGGTGGTATCTTCCGCGAAAAAAGCCTCCATGCCTTCCAATCCAAAAACGTTGGTTATCTCATGAGCATCGGCAACAACGGTAGTGACGCCATAAGACAGAGCTGCTCCCGAGAATAGGGAAGGGGGGATCATGGAACTTTCGATGTGCATATGGATGTCGATCAATCCGGGAATCACATATTGCCCGGACGCGTCCACCGTTTCTTTCGGTTGCAGCGGTTGAAGGTCTTCAGCGCTGATATAGTAGAATTTTTCACCCGTGATGGCGATATTTTTCCGTTCGAAAGTCTTCAGGAAACTGTTGAAGACGGACGCATTTTCGATGATTAGGTCGATTTGCATAAGAGCCTCCTAAATTGTTCTTTTCACTATTATAGAATAAGGGATACAGGAAAAGCCACGGCTGCGCCGTGGCTTTTGGCTTTGCTTATTGGTTCAGTGTTTTATTCCATTCTGCGATCCAAGCTTCGTAATTTTCGTTTACGAAAGCGAAGTCGATTGCTTTAGCGCGCTCTGCAACGGCGCCGTAAGTTTTGTTCATTGCTGTAGCTTCATCCAAAACGACCTCTTTGTTTGTTGGTGCTTCGTTCAACGAAATGGCAGTCACTTCCTGCAGTTCTTTGCTCAATTTCCAGTTGATGTAGGCATAGGCTAATTCTTTGTTTTCAGAGTTTTTGTTGACGTTCAATGTGTTGAAGTTAGCGTATGTGCCTGATTCAGGGACGACGTATTGCACATCCGGATTTGAACCTGAAATGATCGGATAAGCGAAGTCACCAACCACTGCGGCAACAATTTCACCTGATTGGAACATGTTGGCCAAGTCAGAAGATTTTGTATAGGTTTTGACGATGTTTGGTTTAAGTTCAGTCAAAGCCTCGAATGCAGCCGTACCATTGTCGGTTGTGATGTCTGTTCCTTTGAAGTCACTTGCGACATAGATCATGGCTGGTCCGAAAGTAGTTGTGATGTCTGGGATGGAGATTTTTCCTGCCAAAGAAGGATCCCAAAGGTCAGACCACTCATCGATTGTCATGCCTGCGGCCGCTTCATCATAGATGATGCCGATGCTGTTGACGGTGTAGGCTGGACCTGAGCCATCTTCAGTCAATTCTTTTGCGCTATCGATCAGATTTGCGATATTCGGTACTTTTGTTGCATCCAACGGCTCGAATAGATCTTCAGTTACACCAGACGTCGCATTGGCTTGGGATAATTCGATGACATCGATGCTGTTGTTCGGGTTGTTTTGGAATTTTGTGAAGCGCTCGCTGCTGTTTCCAACTTCGGCAACGATAGTGATGCCATTTTCTTCTTCAAATGGTGCGAAAACGTCAGAACGGATGACATCTTCTCCGATTGCGAAAGTCGAAACAGTCAATTGGCTGCTTTTCTCTGAGCTGGCTTCAGCCGAGCTGTCCGCTGTGCTGCCGCCATTTCCGCATGCTGCCAAAAGTGCTGTACTTGCTAAAGATAGGCTGATCCATTTCCAATTTTTCATTTGATAAAACCCCTTTTTCTATTTTTTTGTTATTACACTAAAACAATTTTGGAAGGCGGCAAGTACAAATTCACCTTGTCGCCGGCTTGATGTGCAGCTTCATTGGTTCCGTTCACTAGCAGTTTTCCTAGTGGCGTTTCCACTTCATACTGGTAGCTCTTGCCTAGAAAAGTACGGACCAGGACAGTCCCCGCTATTGTATTGCTGGATTCTTCAGCAAAGGTTCTAAGGACAATGTCGTCCGGACGGATTGTCCCTGTGACTTTTTCGCGATCAGTCGAACGAGTTGTGCTGAAAATAGAGCCATCCGCTGCAGTGAAAGTGTGTGTCCCTGTTGTGGAAAGCGCGATAAAGTTTTCAAATCCGATGAAACGTGCGACAAACTCGGTGCTCGGGTTGCTGTAGATTTCTTCCGGTGAAGCGAATTGCTCGATTACACCTTTGTTCATGACAGCAACTTTGTCCGAAATCGAGAAGCACTCCTCTTGGTCGTGCGTGACGAATACGGTAGTGATTCCCAATTGGCGCTGGATCCGCTTGATTTCGATGCGCATGGAGATGCGCAGTTTTGCATCAAGGTTGCTCAATGGTTCATCCAGCAAAAGCAACTTAGGTTCGATGACCAAGGCACGCGCCAAGGCGACACGTTGGCGCTGTCCTCCGGATAATTGTTTCGGATAGCGTTCGGCAAACTCAGTAAGGCCTGTGACTTCCAGCATTGCCGCAACTTTTTGATCGATTTGTTCTTTCTGTTCTTTACGCAGTTTCAAGCCGAAGCCGACATTTTCTCTGATGGTCAAATGCGGAAAAAGCGCATAGGATTGGAACACCATCCCAAAATTCCGCTTGTGCACCGGAACTTTCGTCAAGTCGGTCCCATCTACAGCAAAGGTCCCATCATTGGGTTCGATCAGCCCTGCAATGACGCGTAGGGTAGTTGTTTTTCCGCAGCCGGATGGCCCTAATAAGGAAACCAATTCGCCTTCTTCCATCGCAAGGTTCAAATCTTTCAGAATATTATTTTTTCCGTCATAACTGACACGGATATCATTTAAATCAACAAAAGCCATTTATGCATGTTCCTCCTTCGTAGTTAAAAAAATCAGGTGATCGAGGACAATCCGAGCGTTTTTTCGATCAGGTACATCAACACGATCGTTGCCAACATCAAAAGTACCGAAAGGGCCGAGACGGTCGGATCATAGTTATATTCAACGTAACTCATCAAAGCAGTCGGTAATGTAGAAATCCCAGGACCTGATAAAAACTGAGAAACAGGAATATTATTGAAGGAATTGATGAATGCCAACATGAATGAGGCGAATATGCCTGATGTAATGTTCGGCAGAATTACTTTGAAAAAAGCCCCCGCTTTCGTGCTGCCTAATGTCCAAGCGGCTTCTTCAATCGAGAAATCCAACTGTTCCAGGCTACCTCCTACGACGCGGATGATGTAAGGCAGGCTGACCAAAAAGTGTCCCAACAAGAGACCTTGGAAAACAGGCAACTGCAGGGTGATGACAATGAACTGGAACAGCGAGTAGCCGACAACGACGCCGGGTATGATGGTCGGCGAAAGGAAAAAGTTTTTCAACCACTCACGGCCCATGAAGTTATTGCGGGATAAGGCATAAGATGCGGGAACTCCGACTAGGAGTGCCAGGATGGTGGCAGAGAATGAAATCTTTAGACTCAACAGGAAGCTGTTCACGAAAGCGGCATTTTCGAAGACGTTTGCATACCATTTGAAAGAAAATCCTTCAATTGGGAATTGGATGGTCGGGTTCTCGCCGAAAGAAGTGACCACAATAATGAACAAAGGGATGAACAGGAATGCATAAATCATTGAAACAAAGAATGTAAGCCCCTTTTCTTTACGCATGTTGTTCATCACCTCGCTTATCGATGACGGATGCGATCAGATTGAAGATCTTCATGATGATCAGAGTAGTTACAATCATGATCAGTGCGATGACGCTGGCATTTGTCCAGTTGCCCAAGGTCATGGCATTTTGGTACAGGAATGTCGACAGCATCATGTTTTTGTTTCCGCCCAATAATTGCGGCGTCGTATAGGCGGTCAATGTTCCTGTGAAAACCAGGATGCTGCCAACGATGATGCCCGGTACGCTCAATGGCAGGATCACCTTCAGGAAGGCGGTCAAACGATTAGCACCCAGAGTTTCTGCTGCCTCCATGATTTCGGTATCGATATTTTCGATGATCCCGACCAAGGTGATCACCATCAGCGGGAGGAACAGGTAGATTGATCCGATTGTGATCGCGAATTCGCTGTAAAGCATAGGGATCGGTGAGTCGATGATGCCTGTGTTCATCAAAAGGTTGTTGATTACCCCTTTTTGGCCCAAAATATTGATCCAGGCGAAGCTGCGGACAACCGAATTGGTCAAAAGCGGAAACAAGACCAACGCCATCATCAAGCTGCGGAATTTTTTATCGACTCTGGCAATATAATAGGCAACAGGTACACCAAGCAGCGCGCAAAAGAAGGTGACAATCAACGAAATCCGCAACGTGCGCATGAAGATGCTCACATTATAAGAGTCCTGAAAAAAAGCGCTATAGGATGCGAAAGTCAGGTTGCCATCAAAAAATGTCGGCCAAATAATGGAGACCAATGGCAACACGAGAAAGACGATCAGCAGGATGAATCCCGGTGCGATAAGCATGTACGGGATCGATTTTGACGACATGCAGTAATTCCTCCTTTTTAGTGAACAACCTATTTATATTATCCGGGTTTGGAGGACATAGAAAGGATGTTTGGAAATATCCAACCACTAACAAAAAATAATATAGTGCCGATTATATAGAATCGTTCGGCTTATTTCAAGGATAAAGCGAACAAATTAGAAAAAACTAATGTTGAAAGTTCGTGTTTTGTTCATTTTGTCTGGTCAGTTATAAATTTTTCAGCTTTTTTGACAATGTTCGATTTAATCCTAACCATCAGCACAGCGATTTCTGATAAATGTTCGCGTTTGCCGCAATCAGGCTGACGCACTGAAAGAGTAGGACGAGAGTTTCCGTTTCAATCAAAAGATTGCTCAGTAAGAGAAACTACAAGAATCCCTTGTACAGACCGCTCTTTCAGGATAAAGTAGAGAGGTAGAAAAACAGACGAAGCCAATGATGAAAGGAAACACCTATGAATCCAGAACAATTTGCCGAGGCCCTTGCCGAAAAAGGGATCCTTTTGAATGAAACGCAACTCGAACAATACGCAACCTATTTGCGCCTATTGCGCGAATGGAACGAAAAAATCAACCTGACGGCCATCACCGAGCCGGATGAAGTCTATCTGAAGCATTTCTATGACTCCATTTCATTGGGATTCCATATGGATTTCACTGAAGAAGAAGTCACGCTTTGCGATGTGGGTGCTGGTGCCGGATTCCCGAGCATCCCCCTCAAGATTGCCTTCCCTAAATTGCAGGTGACGATCGTGGACTCATTGAACAAACGGATCACCTTCCTGGAGACGTTGGTTGCCGAATTAGGTTTGACGGGTGTCTCCTGTTTCCATGATCGTGCAGAAACCTTTGGACAGAACAAGAAATTCCGTGCCCAATTCGATGTGGTGACGGCTCGTGCGGTCGCGCGCTTGAGCGTCCTGAGCGAACTGTGTCTGCCTTTGGCCAAAAAAGGCGGTACTTTTGTCGCGATGAAAGCGGCAAGCACGGAAGAAGAGCTCCGCGATGCAGAGCGCGCCATCGCAACTCTGGGCGGCAAACTCGAAGAGGATATCTTTTTTGAACTGCCGAATGATGCAGGCGAACGCCATATCGTGAAGATTAAGAAAACGAAAGAAACACCGAAGACCTACCCTAGAAAAGCCGGGACACCGAACAAAAATCCATTGTAAATCGGAAAAGGAACGGCCCGACCATCTGCTTCTTTGCAGGCAGGCCGGGCTTTTTGGGTTTGAGCTGCGATCATAAAGCGATTTTATGGCATCGGTTTTATCTATCCTATATTTTTCCAAATTTTTTTGTTACAATAGTCTGGTAAAGTTATAGCCTTTTTTATAAATAGACATACTGAGCGATAAATGATGATTCATTTTGAAGAAATGCGTAGGAGAAAAGGCGCAGGTATCGTTTTTTCTCTTTTTTTAGGCAAAAAAGTAGAACGGCGGTACAGCAGCTTCAAATGAAAGAAAGAAAGTGGAGGAGAATAGATGGCACGGATTATTGCAGTCGCAAATCAGAAAGGCGGCGTCGGAAAAACGACGACCACCGTCAATTTAGCAGCTTCTTTGGCCTACTTAGGCAAAAAAGTGTTATTGATAGATAGTGATGCCCAGGGGAACGCCACCAGCGGACTCGGCATTTCAAAAGCAGATGTTGAAAAAGATATATATGATGTATTAGTGAACCAAGAGCCCATCGAGAATGTCATCAGAGAATCCTCACGGGAAAATTTATGGGTCGTGCCGGCAACCATCCAATTGGCAGGAGCCGAAATCGAGTTGACGAATCAGCCGCATCGTGAAGCGCGCCTTTATGAGGCAGTGCAGTCGTTGCGTGACGAATACGACTTCATTTTCATCGATTGCCCGCCATCGCTGGGGCATTTGACGATCAATGCCTTCACTGCCAGTGATTCGGTATTGATTCCGGTACAGTGCGAGTACTACGCCTTGGAAGGGCTGAGTCAACTGTTGAACACCTTCCGCTTGGTTCAGAAGCATTTCAATAAGGACCTGAAATTGGAAGGGGTATTATTGACGATGCTGGATGCCCGGACGAATCTCGGCTTCGAGGTCGTTGATGAGGTCAAAAAATATTTCAAAGAAAAAGTATACAAGACAATCATTCCACGAAATGTCCGCTTATCGGAAGCGCCAAGCTATGGACAATCGATCGTTGACTATGATATCCGTTCAAAAGGAGCGGAAGTTTATCTTGAGTTGGCAAAGGAAGTGTTAGCAGATGGCGAATAAAAACAGCAAAGGGCTAGGACGTGGCATCGACGCGCTCTTCAGCAACTTTGAAGATATCGAGAAGATTGATGAAACGACAGAGAAGGTACAGGAGATTCCTTTAGACGAAATACGTCCCAACCCTTACCAGCCACGAAAAACCTTCGATGACTCGACTTTGCGGGAATTGGCTGATTCGATCATGCTGAACGGTGTCATCCAACCGGTCATCCTGCGTCAATCCAGTGTGAAAGGCTATGAAATCATTGCAGGCGAACGCCGCGTCCGCGCGTCCCGCTTGGCCGGCAAAACAACAGTCCCGGCAATCGTCCGGGAATTTGACGAAACAGCAATGATAGAAGTCGCCATTCTGGAAAATCTCCAGCGGGAAGATCTGACTCCGCTGGAAGAGGCAGAAGGCTACCAAACCTTGATGAACAAGCTGAGTCTTACGCAAGTGGATGTAGCCCAAAGATTAGGCAAGAGCCGTCCATACATTGCCAACCACCTGCGTTTGTTGAATCTGCCGCAAGATGTCAAGCGGATGCTGCAAGAGGGATTGGTCTCCATGGGGCAAGCCCGTACGCTTTTAGGCTTGAACGATGAATCATTGATCAGCGAATTAGCGAAACGTGCTGCCGAAGAAGGCATCACTGTGCGCCATCTGGAATTGCTGGTCCAACAACTGAATAATCCCGGAGACGTCGTTAAAAAGACAACCAAGAAGAAAAAAGAAACGAAGCCAGTATACATCAAAGAGAGCGAAGAACGCTTGATGGACAAATTCGGGACATCCGTACAAATATCCAGCAAGGGCGAAAAAGGCAAAATCGAGATCGAATACCTTTCTCCAGCGGACCTGACCCGGATTTTGGATATCCTGCAAATTTCCCTGGACGATTAAGAATAGACGAAGACATCAGAAAGAGGTGTAGCTAGCCTTGGTACAACAAGATTATGGATTGCATGATGTGGTGGAAATGAAAAAGCCGCATCCCTGCAAAAACAACTCATGGGAAATCATCCGAATGGGTATGGACATCCGGATCAAATGCCTGAAATGCGGGCAGATGGTCATGATGCCACGCCGTGAATTCGAGAAGAAAATGAAAAAAGTACTGACTAAGGCAGAAGAAACTGTCGAATAGGTCTTTAAAGGAATAAATAAAAGCAATATAAGTGGAAAGAGTGTGAAGAAATGTCATTAACAGCAGGAATCGTAGGATTACCGAACGTCGGTAAATCCACTTTGTTCAACGCCATCACCAAAGCGGGAGTGGAAGCCGCAAACTACCCATTCGCGACGATCGATCCAAATGTCGGAGTGGTCGAAGTTCCCGATGAACGTTTGAATAAACTAACAGAATTAGTGAAACCCAAAAAAACCGTCCCAACAACTTTTGAATTCACGGATATCGCCGGAATCGTAAAAGGCGCAAGCAAAGGGGAAGGTCTGGGGAACAAATTCTTGGCCAACATCCGTCAAGTGGATGCCATCTGTCATGTTGTCCGTTGTTTCGAAGACGACAACATCACACACGTCAGCGGTAAAGTGGATCCATTGGATGATGTCGAAACCATCAACTTGGAATTGATTTTTGCGGATTTGGAATCCATCGAAAAACGCTACACACGCATTAGCAAAATCGCTCGCACGAAAGATAAGGATGCTGTCCGCGAACTGGAAATCCTGGAGAAAATCAAGACGACTTTGGAAGAAGGTAAATCCGCACGCACAATCGAATTCACACCTGAAGAAGAACCGCTTGTGAAAAGCCTGTTCCTTTTGACGACAAAACCTGTTCTTTATGTCGCAAACATCTCGGAAGAGGACGTAATAGCCGGCGGAGACAATGAAATGGTGAAAATTGTCCGTGATTTTGCAGCGACAGAAGGCGCAGAGGTTGTTACCGTCTGTGCCCGTATCGAAGAAGAAGTTGCTGAATTGGATGATGAAGAAAAAGCTGAATTCCTATCGGAGTTGGGCATCGAACAATCTGGGCTTGATCAACTGATCCAAAAAGCTTACACGCTGCTTGGCTTGGGAACTTACTTCACGGCAGGCGAAAAAGAAGTCCGTGCCTGGACATTCAGGCTAGGGATGAAAGCACCGCAGACAGCCGGAATCATCCATTCCGACTTCGAACGCGGGTTCATCCGTGCCGAAACAGTTTCTTACAATGACCTGTTGGCCTACGGCAGCATGCAAGCAGCCAAAGAAGCAGGGAAAGTAAGACTTGAAGGAAAAGACTACGTAGTCCAAGACGGCGACGTAATGGAATTCCGCTTTAACGTATAAGAGTGTGATGAATCCTGAGTTCAGAGTTTGAGCACTAACGAAGGTCAGGACCAAGCAGCCCGGTTTTGGCTGAGTGGGCCTGAACAGCGTTAGGCGGAGAACTCTAGGATTCAGAACCGTTCTATAAAGCATGCCGCATGTAATCAAGGGAGGATTTACCATTGGAAGAAACGAAGAGCGTTGCACAAATGAAGGTCGAAAACAAAGCCTTATGGCAGAGTTTGACAAAGAGAAATGAACAATACATGCTGGGGCTGGACAGAACCTTGAGAGCTGCAAACCTGGAAGATGGACGCAGAGAGGAAATCTACAACAAAATGATGCGGGAATTGTTGGAAGCCCAAAAAACCGGTAAAACTGCCCGCCAATTATACGGCACAGTGTCTGAGTGCGCATCAAACATCCTGGTCAATCCGACAGACAACGAACTGAAAGTACGTTCGACTGATTGGTTGATCGCTTTGGATGGCGGCTTATTGCTGGGGTCTCTTTTCGCGATGATTTCAGGGGTCTCCTTGCTGACAAACAGTGGAGAAGACGTAATCGGAATGGGTCTGATCAGCTTGATCCTGAACTTTATCGTAGGCGGCATCGCCATGCTCATCATCTCCAAATACACACCGAATCCGGATGCACCAAAAGGTGAAAAAGGCTTCGGGAAATATATCTTTGCGACGACGGGCGCTATGTTGCTTTGGATGCTCATCATGACTGTTTCCATGATGCTTATTCCAGCCACAATCAATATCGCTTTGCCTGCATGGTTGTACCTTGGGATCGCTGGTGTAGGTTTTGGCGCAAAAGTATATCTGAAGAAAAAATATCATATCGTGGGCGGCATTTTGTAGGCCGTCAGGTGGTGGAGGCCGAGATGCAAATAAAACTTGTATCTCGGCTATTTTCGTATATTGACAGAAAAAAACTGTATATGAATCCCTGAATGCAAACGCAAGTGCCAATTCCGAACGTTACGGCAGTCGCGAATCAACAGCATTCGATAAAAACGCTTCTATATGAGAATTTTATGATAAAGGGAGGTTTGCGCTTGACGTAGGTTGTTGGTGGTGGTATTTTAGATGATAAAAATCAGCACAAAATAAAAAGGAGTGTTCATCGAAAATGTCAAATTGGGAAACAAAATTCGCTAAAGAAGGTTTTACTTTTGATGATGTATTATTAGTCCCGGCTGAAAGCCATGTATTACCTAACGATGTGGATTTATCGATTGATTTAGCTAAAAATTTACACTTGAATATTCCTATAATAAGCGCAAGTATGGACACTGTAACCGATGCAGCAATGGCAATAGCAATGGCTCGCCAAGGCGGCTTGGGCGTCATCCACAAGAACATGACCATCGAAGCGCAGGCTGAAGAAGTGCACAAAGTAAAACGTTCCGAAAGTGGCGTCATCATCGACCCATTCTTCCTGACTCCTGATCACTTGGTTGCTGAAGCAGAGAATCTGATGAGCAAATACCGCATCAGCGGCGTGCCTATCGTTAACGATATGGAAGAGCGCAAGTTGGTAGGGATTTTGACGAACCGCGATCTGCGCTTCATTGCAGATTACCAAGTTCCGATCGGCGATGTCATGACCAAAGAACATTTGGTTACCGCTCCTGTAGGGACTTCTTTGAAAGATGCTGAATCCATTCTGCAAAAATACAAAATTGAAAAACTGCCTTTAGTCGATGAAACCGGCCGTCTGGCTGGCTTGATTACGATCAAGGATATCGAAAAAGTAATCGAGTTTCCCAATTCCGCAAAAGATGCACACGGCCGTTTGATCGTTGCGGCTGCAGTGGGTGTGACAAGTGATACATTCGAACGCGCCCAAGCCTTATTAGATGCAGGTGCAGATGCAATCGTCATCGATACAGCGCATGGCCACAGCGCCGGCGTTATCCGTAAAATTAAAGAAATCCGCGAACAATTCCCTGAAGCAACCTTGATTGCCGGAAACGTAGCGACTGCAGAAGGAACCCGCGCACTGTTTGATGTCGGGGTCGACGTAGTCAAAGTCGGAATCGGACCGGGCTCCATCTGCACGACTCGTGTCGTAGCCGGTGTCGGTGTTCCTCAGATAACAGCTATCTATGATGCTGCAAGCGTAGCGAGAGAATACGGCAGAGCCATCATCGCTGACGGCGGAATCAAGTATTCGGGAGACATCGTCAAAGCTATGGCTGCCGGTGGACACGCAGTCATGCTGGGCAGCATGTTGGCTGGTACGGATGAGTCTCCGGGCGAATTTGAAATTTTCCAAGGCCGCCGTTTCAAGACTTACCGTGGTATGGGCAGTCTGGCAGCGATGGAAAAAGGCTCAAGCGACCGTTACTTCCAAGGCGGCGTAAATGAAGCGAAGAAAATGGTGCCGGAAGGTATCGAAGGTCGTGTAGCCTATAAAGGGGCAGCCAGCGATATCATCTTCCAATTGCTCGGTGGTGTCCGTTCCGGTATGGGTTATGTCGGTGCAGCTAATTTGCAAGAGCTTCGTGATAATGCGCAATTCATCAAGATGTCCGGTGCCGGATTGATCGAATCCCATCCGCATGACATCCAAATCACAAAAGAAGCACCAAACTACTCCATCCAAAGATAAAAATGCAAGAAATCAAAATGTCCGGGACACTGTTCCCGGGCATTTTTTTTATGTTCACGCTTTGTTGGAGCTTTCTGATATAATTAAAATGGAATTTCTTTATGCTTCCTTAAGCAAAAATTTAGAAGAATTTGGTACGATGAGGGAAAATATATATTTTGGGGAAAGGGTTGTCCTAATATGAATAAAGTTTTGATCGTCGATGACGACAGGGAAATCGTGGATTTACTGAGCATCTATTGCAAAAATGAAGGGTATGATCCGATCAAGGCTTATGACGGCACCGATGCTTTCCGCAAGCTTGAGGAAAACGTGGACATCCAATTGATCATTTTGGATGTGATGATGCCAAAAAAAGACGGCATATCGGTGGTGAGGGAGCTACGGGAACAGAATAACCCGATCCCGATTCTGATGTTGAGCGCCAAATCCACAGACATGGATAAAATCCAAGGGTTGACGACAGGTGCGGACGATTATGTTTCCAAGCCATTCAACCCGCTGGAAGTAATGGCCCGCATCAAATCGCTATTGCGCCGGACGAATATGCAGGTGGATGCTTCAGAGCTGGACTCGATTGAGATAGGCCCGCTGATCATCAAGAAGGATTCCCATGAAGTCAAGACACTGAACGGAAAGAGCATCCAATTGACCGCGCTGGAATTCGGCATCCTGCATTTATTGGCGAGCCATCCGAATCGCGTCTTCAGTGCCGATGAGATTTTTGAACGTGTTTGGCAACAGGAAAGCATCGTGTCGGCCAAAACCGTGATGGTGCATGTGAGCCATCTTCGCGATAAAATTGAAGAGGCTACAGGCGGCGAGAAAGTCATCCAGACAGTATGGGGTGTGGGCTATAAGATTGGGGAATAGCCAGACCTGCATGCAGGCTGGCCTGAGGAAATCAGCTGAGTCGGGAGGGTGCAGCTTTGTTTAACAAGTTGAAGAAGAAAGAATTGAGTGAACTCGTTTTTGAAGGGGCCTTGACGCTCGGCATCGTTTATCTGCTCTACATCGGGATGGAGCTGATGTTCAACCGACTGGTCGCGACCCCTCCCGCTTTCTTGAGGGAAATTCCCTCCTTAAGACGATTCGTAATGGTGGTTGACGCATTTTTGACCATTTACGATAATGTTTTCCAATGGATAGCGGCGATTTTTGCGGCCATCTTCACCGGTTGGCGTTTGGCCAGGAGATACAAGCAGATGCAGCTGACGCATATCCTGGACGAGTTGCATTATATCGCAGCGGGGCACTTCGATCATCGGATTGACGCAAACAATGCCGGCAGCTATGTTGATGTTGTGGACAGCATCAATACGCTGGTGGAGAGCACGGTCCAAGCGATGGCAGAGGAACGGAAAATTGAGCAATCGAAAGATGAATTAATCACGAACGTCAGTCACGATATCCGCACCCCTTTGACTTCCATCATCGGCTACCTAGGATTGATAGAGGACAAGCAATTCACGAGTGAAGAGGATGCTTTGCGTTATATCCATATCGCTTATACAAAGGCACTGCAGATGAAGGTGCTGGTCGATGATCTTTTCGAATACACGAAAGTGCGGCAACCGACGACTCCGCTGCTGTTGAAGACAATCAATATCGGGAACTTTTTGGAGCAGATCGTCGCGGATTATGAACTGGAGTCGCGCAAACGCCATATGGAGACCGAAGTGATCATGAAGACGAGTCCTTTGATGATCGAAATGGATGTCGATAAAATGGCCCGTGTCTTCAATAATCTCATTTCCAATGCCCTCAAGTATGCGCATGGCGGCACTTGGGTACATATCGAAGCGGAAAAGATAGGTTCTGAGGTGATTGTTGCCGTGAAAAATAACGGGGAACGTATCCCTGAAGAATCGCTGCAGGAATTGTTCGGTCGCTTCTATCGGGTGGAAAATTCCCGTTCGAAAGAGACCGGCGGGACCGGACTTGGGCTGGCGATCGCCCAAAGCATCGTCACGCTTCATGGCGGGTATATCTATGCGGAATCGGATGAGGTGGAAACTAAATTCGTGCTGCATCTCCCTTTGAAACAGACTCCGCCTGTCAATGAATAAGGAACGTACGCTTTCTGGGTACGTTCCTTTTTTTGGTTGTCTTTTCACAGTATTTCCGCTAACATAGAAGGGTGTATGAACCGAACGATATGACTGATTGGAGATAACTACAGACAATGATAACTATAAAAAACAGAAAAATGATTATGGGAACACTATCGGCTGCTTCTGTATTGGCGAACAGCTTGTTTGCAGCACCGGTTGCTTTGGCTGCTGAACAACCTTCTGTCGATGCGAAAGCAGCTTTCGTGATAGAAGATGAGACCGACAAAGTGCTTGTCAACCAAAATGGGGAAGAAGCGCTGGGCATAGCCTCAATGACAAAGATGCTGAGCATCTACTTGATACTGGAAGCCATCGAAGAAGGCAAATTGACTTGGGACAAGCAAATCACCGTCAGTGATTATGTCTATGAAGTCAGCCAGAACTACAATTTTTCGAATGTACCTTTGCGTCAGGACATCACTTATTCTGTGGAAGAATTGTACCAATCCGCATTGATCTATTCTGCAAATGGTTCGACGATTGCTTTGGCAGAAGCTTTGGCTGGTTCCGAAGCGAAATTCGTCGATCTGATGAAGGCTCAGTTGGATGAGTGGGGAGTAGAAAACTATGAGATCTATAATGCAACCGGCTTGTCGAACAGCGATATGCCTGAAGCACATCTTTATCCAGGTGCATCGGCTGATGGATACAACAAAATGACTGCGCGCGGGGTCGCGATGGTTGCGGATCATCTGATCGATGATTACCCTGAAGTTTTGGAAACGACTGCCGTTCCGGAGTTGGCTTTCCAAGCGGGAACCTCCGATGAAATCTTGATGCACAGCTACAACTTGATGTTGCCTGGTATGTTTTATTACCGTGAAGGTGTGGACGGTCTGAAGACCGGAACAACGCTGGAATCCGGAGCATCCTTTACTGGTACCGCAATGCAAGATGAAATGCGGATCATCACCGTGGTCATCGGCGCTGATGAGAGCACCAAACGCTTTAAAGAAACAGGACGTTTGATGGACTATGTCTTCTCGACCTTCGAGAAGACGACGGTAGCGGCAAAAGGCGATGCTGTTTCCACGCAAGAACCGATTACCGTGGCCAAAGGGAAGCAAACTGAGGTCGGGCTTGTCTACAACGCAGACCTTGTGACCGTTACCGAAAAAGGTGCTGAAGAGCTCGCGCTTACAACTGTTTTCACACCGGCGGAAGAGAGCCTGAATGAGGACGGCGAGATTGAAGCGCCTATCGAAAAAGGCACAGAAGTCGGATCCGTCGCTGTGACGGTCGAAGGCGATGAGTTGGGCTATCTGGATGGAACGACTTCCGAGGATGTCAATGTCGCAGTGGCAAGCAGCGTCGAGAAAGCCAATATCTTTGTGCGCGGCGGCCGCGTTGTCGGAGACTTGTTCGGTAAAGCTTGGCAAACGGTATCCGATTTTGTCGGAGGATTCTTTGACTGATCCGGAATAGATGCAAGCTAATCTGGACCGGCTGCTTTGTTGACAGCATAGGGTTTGTTCAGTAAAATGAGTGTATCGAAGCTTAGTCTAATTGAATAGAGAAAGCCATGCATGTGACCAGTAAATGGTGTGAAGCGCCCCAGAGAGTCAGTGGTTCGGTGAGAACTGACCCTTCACCTGTTGAATCCCCACATGAAGCGAACAATGAAAACAAGAAATTGACTAAATTGTTCCGGATCCGTCCGTTAACGCAATGAAGCGCAGCCAGACCTATTTGGGATTGGCTGAAGTTGGGTGGTACCGCGAACGTTAAAGCCATTTCGTCCCAGATTGTTCTAGGGATGGAGTGGCTATTTTTGTACACATAATGAGGAGGAAAGCATATGTTGGATGTAAAATTTTTGAGGGATGGATTTGAAGCCACTGCAGAAAAGTTGGCTGGACGTGGTGTGAAAACGGAAGAATTGGCGACGTTCAAGGAATTGGATGCGCAACGTCGGGAAAAAATCGTTGAGACGGAAAACTTGAAGCAATACCGCAATGGCGTTTCCCAGGAAATTGCGCAATTGAAACGCAACAAAGAGAATGCGGATGATAAGATTGCCGAAATGAAAGAAGTCGGCGATAAAATCAAAGCATTGGATGAAGAACTGAATGAAATCGAAGAGAAGACGACCTACATCGCAACAAGATTGCCTAACTTGCCGCATGCCTCCGTTCCAGTCGGTGCGGACGAAGAGGACAACGTGGAAGTAAGAAGATGGGGGACGCCACGCGCGTTCGATTTCGAACCGAAAGCCCACTATGATATCGCCGAGGCATTGGATATCTTGGATTTTGAACGTGGCGCTAAAGTGACCGGAAGCCGTTTTGTCTTCTATAAAGGCCTAGGAGCTCGCCTGGAACGCGCTTGCTACAACTATATGCTGGATTTGCATACCGAAGAACATGGCTACACGGAAATCATCCCTCCCTACATGGCGAATGAAGCTTCCATGTTCGGTACCGGACAATTCCCAAAATTCAAAGAGGATGTCTTCCAGTTGACGGATGAGCGCAATTTCACGCTGATCCCTACAGCAGAAGTTCCTTTGACGAACTATTACCGCGATGAAATCATGAATGAAGCGGAACTGCCTGTCTATTTCACGGCGATGAGTCCGTCTTTCCGTTCTGAAGCCGGAAGCGCAGGACGCGACACAAGAGGCTTAATCAGGATGCACCAGTTCCATAAAGTGGAGATGGTGAAATTCAGCAAACCGGAAACTTCCTATGAAGAATTGGAAAAAATGACGGACGATGCTGAAGCTGTACTGAGAGGCTTGAACCTGCCGCACCGCACCATCACTTTATGTACGGGTGACATGGGCTTCTCCGCAGCCAAAACTTATGACATAGAAGTCTGGATCCCAGCTCAAGATACCTATCGGGAAATCAGTTCTTGTTCAAATACGGAGGCATTCCAAGCCCGCCGCGCGAAAATCCGTTACCGCAACGAAGAAACAGGGAAACTGGAATTTGTGCACACGTTAAATGGCTCAGGGTTGGCTGTCGGCCGCACGGTGACTGCGATACTTGAGAATTATCAAAACGAAGACGGTTCCGTCACGATCCCTGATGCACTTGTACCATACATGGGCGGCATCACGAAAATAACCAAAGAAAACGCAAGCAACAAACGCTGATCGCAAGCAAGATATGCGAGTAAGCTTTTGGTCATGTGATACAATCATTTCAGACGAAAATGCGTACGAAAGGAATGATAAAAGTGACAAAACCAAGATTGGAAAAAGCTACTTTTGCCGGGGGATGTTTTTGGTGTATGGTCAAGCCGTTCGATAGCCTTCCGGGCATCGAATCAGTTGTTTCCGGCTACACGGGCGGACATAAAGAGAATCCGACCTATGAAGAAGTGTGCACCGGAACAACCGGGCATACGGAAGCCGTCCAAATTACATTTGATCCAGCTTTGTTTCCGTACAAAGATTTAGTGGAGGTATACTGGCAGCAGACAGATCCTACCGATGCCATGGGTCAGTTCGTAGATCGCGGTGCTTCTTACCGTCCGGTTATTTTTTATCATTCACCGGAACAAAAAGAGATAGCAGAAGCTTCGAAACAAGCGCTGCAGGATAGCGGGAAATTCACTAAACCAATCGTGACTTCCATCGAACCGGCACAACCGTTTTATGCGGCAGAAGAATATCATCAGGATTTCTACAAAAAAAGCAGTGCGCATTATCATGGGTATCGTTCCCATTCAGGCAGAGATTCGTATATCGAATCGCATTGGGAAAAGTAGAAAGCTTTCTTAGACAACAAATAGTAAA
Organism: Trichococcus sp.; assembly: GCF_049684335.1. Classification (GTDB taxonomy): domain Bacteria; phylum Bacillota; class Bacilli; order Lactobacillales; family Aerococcaceae; genus Trichococcus. The sequence goes on along the minus strand of NZ_JBAVFV010000013.1, from coordinate 446 downwards.
GAAGAGTCCTTCCGAAGAAATCACTTTGGTAGGGCTCTTCTTTTTTGCTGCCAATAGCAGTATTGGCCTATTCCAAGGAGGTTTTAATTTTAGCATGCGACAAAAAAAATAAATTATCAAAAAAGACTTGCCAAAAACCACTAGCACAGGTATGATTGATATTCGTTGACCGGCCAAACGGACAACCGTAAAAAGTATCCACGTCTGTTGATGCCGTATGAACTTTCAGACCAATTCATAAAAATAACATTTTTTGAAAAAGTTGTTGACAAATTGGTTCCGCAAGTGGTATTATATAGAAGTTGTCACGTGAGAGCGTGCGACACATTAGACCTTTGAAAACTGAATGAAGAATGAACGAACCAAATGTGCAAGGAGCTTAGACTTCGGTCGAAGCAAACGAAGACGATACGTAGTATCGCAAACATAAAGTCAGCAAAAAATTA